>NZ_JBDFPQ010000021.1:16973-44563 GCF_039672645.1 Chryseobacterium sp. C39-AII1 | reverse complement strand
CGTATTCACCTGGAAAATGCAGAACTTCCAAGACCCATATCCGAGGCTTATTATATGTCTGTTCATGGACGGCAATTAAGCACAATGCCCATTGTAAGGTATTTTATGAAAGACTTTTGGCAGATGGGAAGCCTAAAAAGCTGGCATTGATAGCCGTTTGTAATAAGCTTTTGAGAATCTGTTTTGGGGTTGTAAAGAACAAAACGAATTATCAACCAAATTATCAAAAATATTTTAAAATTTTAACCTGAATAATTTGCTTTTTAACATAGAACATCGTGGCTAAACATTCGTCATGAATTTAAATATCCTCAAAAAACACTACGATTACCATCCAATAAAAACCTTAAGCCCACATTTTTTTTCACGAAATAGAAAACACAAAGATCTGCGTCATCCGCAAAATCAGCGAGATAAATTGAAACGCAAAGTTTTAATTTAAAATAAAAATATATTCAAGCGAGCAAAAAAAGTACCAACAAGTTGATTGGATGAAGCTCTATTTTTAACATTCGTGAAGCAAATTCATTTGCCTTTTCTTTCTAAAAGTCAAAAGCGCCAATAAAAAACTTTGCGTTTAAAATAAAAAAAAACATTTTAACAGCTTCCATCCTCCATCTTCCCACTTCCATCCCACACAAAAAATTTTGCCCATTTCAAAAAAATGTCTAACTTCGTTCCACACTTTAGGGGTGTCTGTTGAACAACGGGCTGAGATTTTACCCTTTGAACCTGATTTCTAGATCATACTAGCGTAGGGAAAAGTAGATGACTTTTGCTGTACATTCTATTGTACAATAACAGCCATTCCTAAGGTGCATTTTAAAAAATGTTAGGAATGGAACTCACAATCAACCACACGACAAAAATTTTTGATGTACTTCCCGAAAATCTGGAAGCACTTATTGCTATGGAATTACCTGAAAAGAAAAAAGGAATTGCCGTAGCGCTCAACAATCGCATTATTCCGCAGTCATTCTGGGCGGAAACATTCCTCAACAACAAAGATTCAATTTTAATTATCACTGCTACTCAAGGCGGTTAATTTTCTATAAAAAAACAAAAAATATATGGCTCATAACATCACCCGTTCGCCTTTTCCGAACTCAAAAAAAATCTATGTTGAAGGGGAAATTCACCCGATCAATGTAGCGATGCGCGAAATCGAACTAAGTCCGACAAAATTATCCAACGGAACTTTAGAACATAATCCACCAGTCACAGTTTACGATACATCAGGAGCTTACACCGATGAGAATTCTGAAATTAATATTGAAAAAGGACTTCCAAGAATCCGAGAACAATGGATTTTAGACAGAGATGACGTAGAAATTCTGGACGGAATCACTTCAGAATACGGAAAAGCAAGACTTGCAGATTCAAAATTAGACGAATTGCGTTTTTCTTATAATCACAAACCGAAAGTTGCCAAAGAAGGGCAACAAGTTACTCAATTATATTACGCAAAAAAGGGAATCATCACTCCCGAAATGGAATATATTGCCATCAGAGAAAATCAAAGAATTGAAGAACTGGATTCTGTTTCAAAAGACATTGCTTTTCAGCATCAGGGAAATAGTTTTGGAGCAAAAACTCCGAAAAACAAAATCACTCCCGAATTTGTAAGAGACGAAATTGCGGCAGGAAGAGCAATTATTCCAAACAATATCAATCATCCTGAAAGCGAACCGATGATTATCGGGCGAAATTTTTTAGTTAAAATTAATGCCAACATCGGAAACAGTGCCGTTTCATCAAGTATTGAAGAAGAAGTTGAAAAAGCAGTTTGGGCTTGCAGATGGGGAGCAGATACGATTATGGACTTATCAACCGGAAAAAATATCCACGAAACCAGAGAGTGGATCATTAGAAACAGCCCGGTTCCGATTGGTACCGTTCCAATTTATCAGGCGTTGGAAAAAGTAAAGGGCGTTGCAGAAGATTTGACTTGGGAAATTTTTAAAGATACTTTGATCGAACAGGCTGAACAGGGAGTTTCTTACTTCACAATTCACGCCGGAGTTTTGTTAAGATATATTCATTTAACGGCAAAACGTGTGACGGGAATTGTTTCCAGAGGCGGTTCTATCATGGCAAAATGGTGCTTGTTTCATCACAAAGAAAACTTTTTGTACACGCACTTCGAGGAAATCTGTGAGATCATGAAAAAATATGATGTTGCTTTTTCTTTGGGAGATGGTCTTCGTCCAGGTTCGATTGCTGATGCCAATGACAAAGCACAATTTGCAGAATTGGAAACTTTAGGTGAATTAACGAAAATCGCATGGAAACACAACGTTCAAGTGATGATTGAAGGTCCCGGTCACGTTCCGATGCACATGATTAAAGAAAACATGGAGAAGCAATTGGAAGTTTGCGACGAAGCTCCGTTTTACACTTTAGGGCCTTTGACGACGGATATTGCACCAGGTTACGATCATATTACTTCGGGAATCGGAGCGGCGATGATCGGTTGGTTTGGTTGTGCAATGCTGTGCTATGTAACACCAAAAGAACATTTAGGACTTCCGAATAGAGATGATGTAAAAGTTGGAGTTATTACCTATAAATTGGCTGCTCATGCCGCAGATTTAGCAAAAGGCCATCCCGGAGCACAATACCGTGATAACGCTTTGAGTAAAGCTAGGTTTGAATTCCGTTGGGAAGATCAATTCAATCTTTCATTAGATCCTGAAACAGCACGATCTTATCATGATGAAACCCTTCCGGCAGACGGAGCAAAAATTGCACATTTCTGCTCAATGTGTGGTCCAAAATTCTGTTCGATGAAAATTACGCAGGAAATCCGTGAATCCGCAGAAAAAGGAATGTTCGACAAGTCGCAGGAATTCATCGAAAAAGGGAAGGAAATTTATATATGATCATCGTAATTACTCCCGAAGAGTTTATTCAGAATGAAGTTGAGATTATCAATGAATTATTTCATGAAGGATTAAATTTGCTTCATATCAGAAAACCTTTCATTGATTCAGAAAAAATGATGGATTTTATTCAGAGTATAGATTCTAAATTTCATCATCAATTGGTTTTGCACAGTCATTATGATTTGGCTGAAAATTTTAATATTTCAAGATTTCATTTTCGAGAAATTGATAGGCAAAATGGTTTGTATAAAAATTTTATAAATAAGACAATTTCAACATCTGTTCATGACATTAAAACTTTTAATAAATTGAATAATGATTGGGAATATGCTTTTATCAGTCCGGTTTTTCCGAGTATTTCTAAAAAAGGATACGGTGAAAATTCGACTATTTTAAGTGATATTAAAAAGCGAACTCATTCAAATGTAAAACTAATGGCTTTGGGAGGAATTAATGAAAAAAATATAAACAAAGCTTTCGAGAATAAAATAGACGGAGTGGCTTTGCTAGGCGCAATTTGGGAAAGTGATGAACCTTTAAATGTGTTCAAAAAATGCAGACAGAACGTCCTTTTGTAATGAGTGTTGCGGGTTACGATCCAGGTGGAGGAGCGGGTCTACTGGCTGATATTAAAACCTTTGAGCAATTGAAAGTTCAGGGATTGGGCGTTTGTACAGCAATGACAGTTCAGACAGAATCTCAATGTTTGAGCTTGGAATGGCAACCTTTAGAAACAATTTTATCAACAATTGATGTTTTGATGAAAAATTATCATGTTGAAACAGTGAAAATCGGAGTGGTAAAAGACACTGAATTTTTAAATGAAATCATTAAAACAATTAAAATTAATAATTCCGAGGCAAAAATTGTTTGGGATCCTGTTTTGAAAAGCACCTCTGAGTTCTCTTTTTTTGATTTAAATACAATTTCAGATTTAAAAAATGTTTTAAATCAAATTGATTTAATCACTCCAAACTATAATGAATACAAAATTTTAAAAGAAAATTATCTTTTTGAAAATAATGAAAATTTATGTTCAGTTTTAATAAAAGGAGGTCATCGTGAAGATAAAATAGGAACAGATATTTTAATGCAAAATGGAAAAGAAATATTCATTAAACCAAATGATGATACTTCAGATTTTTATCCAAAACATGGTTCTGGTTGTGTCCTTTCTTCTGCAATTGCAAGTCATTTAGCAAAAGCGGAGAACTTAGAAAATGCCTGCCGAAAAGGAAAGTCTTACATAGAAAAATTTTTAACAAGCAATCCAACTTTACTAGGATTTCATTCTTAAAAATTATGATTTAAAACTTTGTTGTCTTTGTTAAGTGTTAACGCCTTTGCGAACTTAAAACCATTTAGTAGTTAAAAAAATCTTTGCGCTCTTTGCGTTTAAAATATAAGAAAATGGAAAAATTACAATACATATCTCAAGGATTCACCATAGAAGATCAGGAGCTAAACATCCGAAAAGCTCTTGATAACGGAATAAAATGGATTCAGGTTCGTTGGAAAAATGCTCCCGAAAATGAATTCATCAAGCTTTGTGAAATTTCAAAGAAATTATGTTCGGATCATCAAACGGTTTGTATCATCAACGATCATGTTCATATTGCAAAAGATCTCGACGCAGACGGTGTTCATTTGGGTTTAAAAGATATTTCGATTGAAATTGCCCGACATATTTTAGGCAAAAATAAAATTATTGGAGGAACGGCAAATACCATTTTTGATGTTCTTCAAAGAATAAATGAACCGTGTGACTATATCGGATTGGGACCATTACGATTTACTTCGACTAAAGAAAAGTTGAGTCCGATTTTAGGTTTTGAAGGTTATGAAAAAATCATCAGCGACTTAAAAGCAAAATCTTTAGAAATTCCAAAAATATTCGCAATTGGCGGAGTCGTTCTGGAAGATATCGAACGATTACAGGAAATTGGAATTTATGGAGTGGCGATTTCTGGACAAATTACTAACCAACCTTCTATTATCAACAAATTTAAAACTGTTTTACAATGAAAAATCAACCTTTAATTATAGCAGATAGAACTTTCGAATCAAGATTGTTTTTAGGAACAGGAAAATTTGGAAATCTTTCAGAAATGACCGATTCCATCATCGCTTCTGGCTCGGAAATGGTAACGATGGCATTGAAAAGAATAGATTCTCAATCTTCGGAAGATGATTTATTGAGTGCTTTAAAACCTACAAAATCACATCTTTTACCGAATACTTCAGGCGCAAGGACGGCGAAAGAAGCAGTTTTAGCAGCACAATTGGCAAGAGAAGCATTGGAAACGAATTGGGTTAAATTAGAAATCCATCCTGATCCAAAATATTTATTACCCGATCCGATTGAAACGCTTTATGCAACAGAAGAATTAGCAAAATTAGGATTTATCGTAATGCCTTATATTCACGCAGATCCTGTTTTGTGTAAACGTTTGGAAGATGCAGGAACGGCGGTTGTCATGCCTTTAGGAGCGCCGATTGGAACGAATAAAGGATTGAAAACATTAGACTTTTTAGAAATTATTATTGCTCAAAGTAATGTTCCTGTTGTTGTTGATGCAGGAATTGGTGCGCCTTCCGATGCAGCAAAAGCAATGGAAATGGGAGCAGATGCAGTTTTAGTTAATACAGCGATAGCCGTCGCTGGAAATCCTGTGAACATGGCGTTAGCTTTTAAAGAAGGTGTAATTGCAGGAAGAAGAGCTTTTGAAGCTGGTTTAGGAGCAATCGGAAATCACGCAGAAGCATCAAGTCCTCTGACTTCTTTTCTGTTTGATTAAAAAGGGGAGTCCCGAAGGGACGATTCAACAAAGGGTAGGATGAAATCCTATCCATAAATGGTTTGCAAATTATTTGATTAAAACTAAATTTTATGAAGAGTTTTAAAGATTTTTTTGAAAAATATCAATGGGATGAAGTGAAAGCGAAACTTGAAAAAGTAACGTTATCTGATGTAGAAAAAAGTCTTCAAAAAAAGAATAAAACCATCGAAGATTTTCTGAATTTCCTTTCGCCTATTGCTGCTCAGAAATTAGAATTAATGGCAAAAATGACACAACAACTTACTCAAAAGCGTTTCGGAAAAACGATTCAGTTGTATGCGCCGTTGTATTTGAGTAATGAATGTCAGAATATTTGTACATATTGCGGTTTTAGTTTAGATAATTCAATTAAAAGAAAAACACTTTCCGACACAGAAATGATGATTGAAGCTACGGTTTTGAAATCAATGGGGGTAAATCATGTTTTATTGGTAAGCGGTGAAGCCAATAAAACCGTCGGAATTGATTATTTTTTGAATGCAATTAGCTTGTTAAAACCTCATTTTGCAAATATTTCGATTGAAGTTCAGCCTTTGTCGGAAGAAGAATATCAACAGCTTCATGAGGCGGGAGTGAATGCTGTTTTGGTGTATCAGGAAACTTATCATCAGGAAGTTTACAAAGAATATCATCCGAAGGGAAAAAAGTCTAATTTCAATTTTCGCCTGGAAACGCCCGACCGAATTGGAAATGCTGGGATTCATAAAATGGGATTGGGTGTTTTGCTTGGTCTGGAAGATTGGCGCGTGGATAGTTTTTTTAATGCGCTTCATATCGATTATCTTCAAAAACAATATTGGAGAAGTAAATACTCGGTTTCATTTCCGAGACTTCGACCAGCGGAAGGAATTATCGAACCGAATTTCATTATGTCCGACACAGATTTATTACAACTAATTTGTGCTTATCGAATCTGGAATGAAGATGTAGAAATTTCTATTTCAACGCGGGAGAACGAAAAATTCAGGAATAATATTATTTCATTGGGAGCAACAGCAATGAGTGCAGCTTCAAAAACTAATCCCGGCGGTTATGCAGTTGATAGAGAATCGTTGGAACAATTCGAAACCAGCGATGAAAGAAGTATGGAAGAGATTAAAAATATCATTAAAAAGACAGGTTATGATCCTATCATGAAAGATTGGGATGCTGTTTATAGTGGAGTTTGAAATTAGTTTAAAACCATTAAGGTGGATTTAAGAAGTTAAGTTTTATTAAGGAAATATTTAAAATATTTTTTTAGCATCCAACTTATTTTATTCGCCTGAGAATACTTAATTTTTCTTAACTCCTTAATAAAATCTTAATGGTTCAAATTAAAATAGTATAATGAAAAGCGAAAACATTTTTATACGATACAGCCGACAAATTTTCATTGAAGAAATTGGCTTGGAAGGTCAAAGAAAAATCATGAATTCCAAAGTTTTAGTAATTGGAGCGGGAGGTTTGGGAAGTCCTGTTATTCAATATCTGGCTGCGGCTGGAGTCGGAACTTTAGGCGTTGCAGATTTTGATGAGGTTGAATTACATAATTTAAACCGACAAGTGATCCACAATGAAAATTCGGTTGGAATTTCAAAAGTAAAAAGTGCTGAAGAGTTTATTAAAAGACTTAATCATCAAGTTAAATTTATTGGAATTGAAGAAAAAATTAATGATGAAAATATCGAAAGAATTCTTTCACAATTTGATCTAATTATTGATGGTTCAGATAATTTCAAGACAAGATATTTAGTAAATGATATTTGCGTTAATCTGAATAAGCCTTTGGTGTACGGAAGTATTCTTGGTTTTTCCGGGCAAGTCGCCATTTTCAATTATAAAGGAAGCCGAAATTTAAGAGATATTTTCCCAGAGCCGCCTTCTAATGAAAATCTTCCGGATTGTGATAGCCTTGGAGTGTTGGGTGCTTTGCCTGGAATTGTGGGAAGTATGATGGCTAATTTAGCATTAAAAATCATGACAGATTTGCCTTTGCAACTAAATCAAATCACATTAATCGATACTTTGGAATGGCGTTTTCAGACGATTGAATTTTAAATACGAATGGCACGAATGTTTTTCACAAATGACACAGATTGATATTCTTCTTGTAAGTTTTGGCTAAAGCCAAATGAAATTAGACCATAAAAAAGCGGACTGAAGTCCGCTCCTATTGAATAAATTATTAAGTTTTATATCAAAAAATATTAGTGAATATTAGTGCAAAACATTAGCGTAATTTGTTTAAACAAAAAATTATTGTCCCTGACTCATTACGCCACCATTATTCTCACTTTGGGTTGTCGTTTTAATCATATTCGGATCTTCTTTTGCCAGCTTATTCTTGGTCGGAATTTTATAATTGACAGAAATTCCGAAGCTTCTGTTGTCAAATTTATTCGATGTATACACGCTTCCTCCAGCCGAACGGGCGATGATCACACTTTTATTCTGATTAAAAATATCCCTTGCATACAACGAAAGATTCAGCCTGTCGGTCATGAATTTCTTTGAAATGGTAATGTCTAACGCGTTATTAAGCGGTTTTTCCAACTCAAAATAATAGAAATTTCCTCTTGCAGGAATAACATTGTAATTCGCCTGGAAACGGATGTCTTTAGGTAAAATAAATTGGCCCATCACACTGAAGATCCAGAATCCTTTGGTTTTGATATCCGGCATTTCCTGAAGCTGGTATCCTGAATAAATGTATAATAAGTTCATCTTGTCAGGGTTTACGTTAAATTTCATCAACTCGCTGAAAGGTTTCGTAAACAGCATAAAAGGAATGGGCATTCCAAAACTGAAATTATGGGTCCTTAAGCTGTGAACCTGAACCTGCTCATTTCTGATCAGATTATTTTCTCTGGAAACTCGCTGAACAATCTGGTTATTCACCCAACTTGTGCTGTATCCAATATAAGCGTAATCAAATGCGCTGATTTTAAATTCTGCATTATCGTAGATGGTGGGCTGCAGGTTCGGATTTCCATTGGTGGTGATGGTACTATTTTGTAAAACCGTGTTATTTGGGTTTAATAATGATACACTTGGAAGACTGATTTTTTTGTTATAATTCAAGTTCACAAAGAGTTGCTTCATTAAATTATACTGAATGCTTGCATTCGGAAATACCTTGAATTTTTTGAAGGCATTCAGATCTTTCTGCTCCAGTTCATTATCAGAATTAAACATTCTTGTGACTCCGGTAATGTCATAATTTTCAGCCCTTGCCCCTGCGATGAAATCAAACTTTTTAAGTTTAGCCTGAAATTCCACATAGGCAGAAGTAGTTTGTCTGGTATAATCAAGGTTTACGATGTTTCTGTCTTTGGTTTTAAAATCCTGCTGATCAAACAAAGCGCCAAAGCTTACCTTCCCTTCATCTAAAATTTTCAAAGGCTGTGAATAATCTACTTTAAAATTATACACATTGAAGTTTGATGAATTGTCTAGCAAGTTGGTACCATTGCTATTTTGTTGATTAAATTCTGAATCGTTATTGGTGTAAACAAATTTAAAATCTAATTTTCTGTTTTTATCGCTGAATTTTTTCTGATACGTCGCCGAAGCTTCCTGTCTCAACCCTTTGGTGTCACTGCTAAAATTACTTCTGTTGAATCCGCTCACAAATTCATCCGAAACAATAGACGAACCGTTGTTATTATGCGTAATATCGTAGTTGACCAATAATCTGTCTTTTCCCAGTTCAAAAGTAAAGGCTGAATTCAGATAATAGGTTCTTCCCAATGAGTTGGAATGATTTTTACTCAACGCATCAAATTCAGAGTCAGAAAGGCTTTCACGATAATACTGTCCCATATTTACCTGCCATCCAAACCATTTATTTCTGGAATTTAACGCAATGGAATTGTTGAATCTGCTTCTGTATTTATCATAATTGGAGAAACGATAACCGCCATTGTATACCGCTGTAAGGTAGTTTTTGGCAGATTTACTCGTGATGATATTTAAAATAGCTCCTCCCGAAGTGGCCGGAAATTCTGCGCCGGGCTGAGTAATGATCTCAATTCGCTCTACCGAATTGGCAGGCATGCCTTCCATGAAAGCAGTCAGCTCATTGCTGGAAATATTCAATGGTCTGCCATCCATATATACATCCAAAGGTTTCCCCTGATACATCATTCCTACCATTTCTGAAGCCACTAAGCCTGGAAGTTTTTTAATTCCTTCCATCAAAGATCCTGAATTTAAGCTCGGCTGCTCCGAAAAATCGAAAATCGTACGGTCTGCTTTTTGTTCAACGGCTTTTTTAGTTTTGGTAAGAGTTACTTCTTCAATTTGTTTCTCTTTCGTTTCTTGGTTATTAGTTTTTTCCTGGGCATACGTAAATACCGACCCAATAGAAAGTAACGCAATAATTGTTCTCTTCATATTGTTTTTCTACTACTTGGTTAGACGCAGAAAAGCTTTTTTTGTTACAAATAGATTACTGAACTCTGTCTTTTTCATCGAAATTGATGTTTTTCTTACTGATTTTCTTTTTGTTATTTCCGAAAGTATAATTTACGCTCAAACGAAAACTTCTTCCGTCCCAATAATTGTTCATGTATTGCTTGCTATCTGTGAAAGTCATATTTCCACGGTATCTTTGGGCAAAAATATTGGTAACCGTTGCATTGATCTGTAATTGTTTTTCCATCAATGAAATTTTAATTCCTGAATTCAGGTTGGAAAAATTGTTGAAGGAATAATTCACATTTTTATAAGGTAAATCCTGACTGTAATTCAAGAAGAAAGCAAGTGTTTTTGATTTATTTAAAGTGAAAGTATTATTGAATGAATAGCTTACCGAATATCCTTTTTGTGTCTCAGCATTCACATTAAAAACTTCCGAATTCTGAAAGGAAGCATTTCCCGATAGAGTCGTTTCCCAGAATTTGAAAAATGTATCAGTGTAAGAAAGATTCATTCCGTATAAATTGTTGTTGTAATAGTTCAGATAGGTTCCTATAATATCTAATTCAGTATTATCTTTGATAGATGAGATTTGTCCAAACGCATTTTTTAGTTTTAAATAATAAATACTTGCTGAAAATTTACTGTTATAAACATACCCCAACTCCAGATTATTGATATAAGATGGTGTCAGTAAAGGATTTCCTGAAGAATAAGAATACGGATTAGAATACCATCGGAAAGGATTTAAATTACTCATACTTGGGCGATTAATTCTTCTCGAATAAGAAAAACTAAACACATTTTTATCTTTTTTATACGCTACATAAGCAGACGGAAACCATTGTCCGTAATTATATTTGTTCTTTGAATCTGTGGAAGGCGAAAAACTTTCCGCAAAAGTATTTTCATAACGAAGTCCGGCTTTTGTTTCCCAATGTTCTCCGAAGTTTTTAGCATAACTCAGATAAGCGGCATAATTTTCCTCCCGATAATTAAAAAGATTGGCTTTTTCTTCATCTGCGATATATTGCTTATCAATTAAATTGAAATATTTTAAATCTGAAGCGTTTTTAAACTGATTAAACTTCATTCCGGTTTCTATGGTTCCAAACGAAAATGGAAGTTCTAAATCTGCCTGTGCAGAGAAAATTTGTGGTGAAACCAATGAAATGGTTTTTACCTCCTGAACCGAATTGTCCGAACTTTTTAATGTTGAAAAATTAACTTCTGTATCCGAATTGTTTTTATAAAAATTCCCTGCAATGCTTAATTTTTTCCCAAGAGAATCGAGTTTAAGATCGTAATAGGCACTCAACGTATGTGTCGGAAGTTTTTCGCGGTGAAAAGTATTCGTCAATAAATTTTCTTCCGTTAAATCCTGGCTGATATTCCTTGTTTTATTCACAATATCCATCCCAGATTTTTGCTTGGCGAAAATGTATTCAACACCGATTTCGGCGTTTTTACTGATTTTATAAGACATCGTAAGGTTAGGTGTCACTTCCTTCCACATATCTTTTCGTACAGAGTTGCTGTAATTTTTAGATGCTCCTAAAATATTGTAATTCTCATCAGAGCGTTTTTCAGAATCATAATAAGTAAATTTTAAGGTGCTGCTGAATCTTTCTGTCTGATAATTCAGCGTGCCGTTATTGCTGAATCCGGAATACGTTCTTTGAATTAAAGTCGTATTGATATTTCCGCTAAAACCCATATTCGGATTTTTTTTCAGGATAATATTAATCAAACCACTGTTTCCCTGCGCTTCATACTTTGCCGGCGGAGTGGTGATTACCTCGATTTTAGCAATATTTTCTGAACGGATGGCTTTCAGATAATTAAGAAGTGCTGTTCCGGAAAGATTCAACATTCTTCCGTTGATCATCACATTCACGCTGCTTTTGCCCGTAATCGAAATGCTGCCCAGATTTTCATCCACTTTCAGCATCGGAACATTGGCTAGCGTTTCAGAAGCATCCATTCCTTGTGAGGCGATAGATGCTTCCACATTAAAGATCAGTCGGTCGGCTTTTCTTTCCAGCAATTTCTTTTTTACCAAAAGGTTGATCTGTTCAATGTTTTTAATGCTGTCTTTTTTTACCTGTCCGAAAACTGTTGATGTAATTAAGCTGGCAATTAGTATATAGTGTAGTTTCATGGTATTGTTTTTTGATGTTCCAAAATTAGGAGCTCTTAAAAGCCTGTGAAATAGCGTTTAGATAAAGCCTTGGTTTTTCAGGATTAATTAGTTTTCATCGGAAAAAATAAAGCGTTCATCGAAAATCATCATTGGAATTTTAAGGAAAACCTATTTTTGTTATATGAAAACAAACAAACTAATATACCTGCATCTTTTTTTCTGGATCATTTATCTTTCGGGGACGATTCTCATTCCATTTTTTGTATTTGAATCAGAAAAGACCATTCTTCATTTTACTTTTTTTCTGACCAGTTTTATCTGTTTCTATGTGAACTATTTTTTTGTGGTTCCGAATTTCTTTGACACAGGTAAACTTTATAAGTCGGTGATTGCATTTTTGCTCAGTGTTACCTGTTTTGTGACGGTGCGCTATTCTGTAGAAGAAATGTTGCTGCCCGCCACTCTTGGTATTAGAAATTATATGGAGGGGACCAGCTTTGGATTTTATTTCTTCGATAATATTTTTTACAGCAGCACCACTATTTTTATCAGCACGACTTTTTGGTTTTTTAAATATTTTATTAATGCTGAACAGGAAAAATCAGAATTGATTGAAGCTAAGAAAACCGCTGAATTACAGGCCTTAAAAACACAAATTAATCCGCATTTTATTTTTAATTCGTTAAATAATATTTATTCTCTGGTGTATCAGAATTCAGAAAAAGCATTACCCGCTTTGGAAGAATTGAGTCAGCTGTTGAGGTACAGCACAAAAGATCTTGGAGAGGATACCATCACTTTAGACAAAGAAATCGGGTATATCGACAGTTTAACGGCTTTGGAAAAAATAAGAATTAAAAAACCTGAATTATTAATCATTGAAAAAAATATCAACCATCCCAAACTGAATATTTCACCCATGATTTTAGTTCCTTTTGTGGAAAATGCTTTTAAACATGGTGATTTTCGCGATAAAGGTTTTGAAATGAAAATCTCTGATGAAAATGAAACGCTGCATTTTTATCTTTTAAACCATAAAAAAGACCGAATGAAAGATGAAGTTTCGGGAATCGGGATTGATAACGTGAAGAAAAGACTGGCGATTTTATATCCAAAAAAACACGAATTAGCTATAAAAAATTCGGAAAAGGAATTTATCGTAGATTTAAAGATTGATTTGCGAAATGAATAAGATAAAATGTATTGTTGTAGATGACGAACCGCTGGCGATCTCGCTTCTGGAAAGTTATGTACAGAAAGTTCCGTTTTTAGAACTGGTTTTTTCCACCGAAAACCCAATTGAAGCACTGGATTATATTCAAAAAAATGAATCTGATCTGGTGTTTCTGGATATTCAGATGCCCGAACTCACGGGAATTAATTTCATGAAAATTCTTGGTGACAAGCAGAAGTATATTTTAACAACCGCTTATTCCGAATATGCTTTGGAAGGCTATGATCACAATATTGTAGATTATCTGCTGAAGCCGATTTCATTTGAACGATTTTATAAAAGTGCTTTAAAAGCTCAGGAACGTTTTGTGGTGAATGAAACGAAAGAAGACGCTCATTTCTTTGCGAAATCGTCCGGACAGCAGCATAGAATTAACTTTGAGGAGATTCTGTATGTAGAAAGCATTAAAGATTATGTGAATATTAAAACTTCTGAGCAGGAATATATTGTTTTAGACACGCTGAAATCGATGGAGCAGCAACTTCCTGAAAGTTCTTTTGCAAGAATTCATAAGTCTTTCATCATTAATTTGAATCAGATTAAAAATGTTTCAACCAAAAAAGTCACCTTAGTTTCTGAACAGGAAATCCCGATAGGAGAGAGCTATAGAATGAATCTTCTGACGAAAATAAAATAGGTTTAATGGCTGGAAGAAGGAGGCTGGAAGCTGGAAGTTTGAACAGTATCAAAGTTTTTTCGATGATGACTGCCATTAACCTCAAACTTCCATCTTCCCGCTCCCAACCTTTCCCCACCAAAAAAACAAAAAAGCAGTTTCAAACGAAACTGCTTTTTCTATGATTAATTAAATCTAACAATTAATTCTCCTGTTGTTTGATTAAGTTCAAGGCAGAACCTGCTTTAAACCAATCGATTTGTTGTTCGTTATACGTATGGTTTGCGATAACAATATCTTTAGTTCCGTCTTTGTGAATGAATTCTAAAGTCAATTGTTTTCCTGGAGCAAACTGATCAAGATCTAAGAAGTTAACCGTGTCGTCTTCCTGAATTTTGTCGTAATCTGCTTCATTAGCGAAAGTGATTCCTAACATTCCCTGTTTTTTAAGGTTGGTTTCGTGAATTCTCGCAAATGATTTTACCAAAACAGCTTTTACTCCCAAATGTCTCGGTTCCATCGCAGCGTGTTCTCTTGAAGAACCTTCACCATAGTTTTGGTCACCCACAACAATTGTCGGAACTCCCGCAGCTTTGTACGCTCTTTGTACAGCAGGAACTTCGCCATATTCACCCGTTAATTCATTTTTAACGTTGTTGGTTTCCATATTGTAAGCATTTACAGCACCGATCAACATATTATTTGAAATATTATCAAGGTGACCTCTGTATTTCAACCAAGGTCCCGCCATGGAAATATGGTCAGTCGTACATTTTCCGAAAGCTTTAATTAAAACTTTAGCCCCTTCAATGTTTTTTCCATCCCAAGCCGGGAATTCTTCTAATAGTTGAAGTCTGTCTGAAGTCGGGCTTACATTTACCACAACAGAAGAACCGTCTGCAGATGGCGCCTGATAACCGTTATCGTCTACCGCAAAACCTTTTGATGGTAATTCGTACCCTTTCGGTTCGTCTAATTTAATCTGCTCTCCCGCTTCGTTGGTTAAAGTATCTGTAATTGGGTTAAAATCTAATCTTCCCGAAATTGCCACCGCAGCCACCATTTCCGGAGACGCTACGAAAGCGTGCGTATTTGGGTTACCGTCTGCTCTTTTCGCAAAGTTTCTGTTGAAAGAGTGAATAATTGAATTTTTCTCTCCTTTATCAGCGCCTTCTCTGTCCCATTGTCCGATACAAGGTCCGCAAGCGTTGGTAAAGATTCTTGCATTTTCAAATTTTCTGAAAGAATCTAAGAAACCGTCTCTTTCTGCCGTGAATTTCACCTGCTCAGAACCTGGATTGATTCCTAAAATTGCTTTTGGCTTCACACCTTTAGCAACCGCATCTTCCACTATAGAAGCTGCTCTCGATAAATCTTCGTAAGAAGAGTTGGTACAAGAACCAATTAATGCCCATTCAACTTCCAGCGGCCATCCGTTAGCTTCTGCTTTTGCTCTGAATTCTGCAACCGGAGTCGCCAAATCCGGAGTGAAAGGTCCGTTTAAATGTGGAGTTAATTCTGAAAGGTTAATTTCAATGAGTTGATCAAAATATTGCTCTGGATTAGCATATACTTCAGCATCACCAGTTAAGTGTTCCGCAATTTTATCGGCAGCATCTACAACATCCTGTCTTCCTGTAGCAGAAAGATATCTTCTCATAGAATCATCATACCCGAAAGTAGAAGTGGTAGCTCCGATTTCTGCACCCATGTTACAGATCGTACCTTTACCTGTCGCAGAAAGAGATTCTGCTCCTTCTCCGAAATATTCAACGATGCAGCCTGTTCCTCCTTTTACGGTAAGAATTCCGGCAACTTTCAGGATAACGTCTTTTGCAGAAGTCCATCCGTTCATTTTTCCGGTTAGTTTTACACCGATCAGTTTTGGCATTTTAAGCTCCCAAGCCATTCCTGCCATTACGTCTACCGCATCTGCACCACCAACACCGATGGCAACCATTCCTAAACCTCCTGCATTTACGGTGTGAGAGTCGGTTCCGATCATCATCCCTCCGGGGAAAGCATAATTTTCTAATACAACCTGGTGGATAATTCCAGCTCCAGGCTTCCAGAAACCGATTCCGTATTTATCACAAACAGAGCTTAAAAAGTTGAAAACTTCAGAGTTTTTGTTGATACCTTCCTGTAAGTCAGATTCAGCACCAATTCTTGCCTGAATCAGGTGATCGGCGTGCGCTGTAGAAGGAACCGCTACTTTAGCTTTTCCTGCCTGCATGAATTGCAAAAGTGCCATCTGTGCTGTTGCATCCTGCATGGCTACTCGATCCGGAGCGAAATCTACATAAGAGTTTCCTCTTTCGTGTTCCTGTGTTGCATTTCCTTCCCAAAGGTGGGTGTAAAGGATTTTTTCTGAAAGTGTCAGTGGTTTTCCTGTGATCTGTCTTGCCGCAGCAATTCTCTCAGGATAACGTTCATACACTTTTTTGATCATATCAATATCAAAAGTCATATCTGATTTTTTTATTTTTCGTTTAATTATTTGTTTTAAAATTCAAAAAGAATCTGTTCAGTTAAATTATCAAAATCCATTCCTATACGCATTATAAGGGGATAAATAAGATAAATGACTAAGATTATTTCTAACTATCAATTTAAGGAAAAATAAAAATTTTGTCGTTGATTTAAGTTAAAATAATTCCGATAAGGCTTAAATGGAAATGTTCTAAATAAAGAAGAAAATTTTCTTTATCATTACGTATTACCATGATGTATTTTTTACCTTTAAAGACAATTGAAATATATCTGATAAGGATTTTTAAACTATAAAAGTCTTCTATTGTGGCTGTTTTCCTTATATGTTAATGTTTCTATTTTGTTGTGTTTGTTGATGATATTTTAATGATAAGGTGCTTATTGCTATAATATAATTATATTTTTCATGAATTTTTTGTTTTTAAATTGTAGGTAAAAATATTTTTTTGAATTAAGTTTACATACGATTGTAATCACGTATTAGTGAATTGTATTTGCTTTAATTTATTTTCATTGAAAAACCAACCAACAAATATTAAAACCATGAACAAACAAAAACAAAAACCGTATGTAAATCTTAAAGACACTATTGCTGATATAGTTAAGAAATCCGGCATCTTATTTTTATTACTCTTAGGATTAGTTTCGCCAATGAACGCACAGCGAAAAGTAGAAAAACTCAACAGGGGTCTCGTCGCCATGCGATTAAACGCTAATCAGGTGTATGTAGGCTGGAGAATGCTGGGAACTGAAGAACCCAATACAAGTTATAACCTATATTTTAATAATGTAAAAGTAACGGGAAGCCCTTTTACATCTACCACAAATTTTAATCATAATATTACGACCAACGGAACTTATACCGTTCGTGCCATCGTGAATGGTGTAGAGCAGCCTGCATCAGAATCTGCTACTGTTTGGGCAAATCAATATTTAGATATTCCTATGCAAATACCGGCTGGGGGTACAACTCCGGACAACGTTGCCTATACTTATAGTGTAAACGATTGCAGTGTTGGTGATGTAGATGGAGACGGGCAATACGAATTGTTTGTAAAATGGGATCCATCCAATAGTAAAGACAATTCGCAATCAGGTTACACAGGGAATGTTTATATTGATTGTTATCGTTTGGACGGAACACGTCTCTGGAGAATAGATTTAGGAAAAAATATTCGTGCTGGGGCGCATTATACACAATTTGTGGTTTATGACTTAGATTCTGACGGTAAAGCAGAAATTGCATGTAAAACTGCCGACGGAACTAAAGACGGAACAGGAGTCATTATTGGAGATGCTAATGCTGATTATAGAAATTCAAATGGATATGTTCTGTCTGGGCCGGAATTTTTAACCATTTTTAATGGATTAACAGGCAAGGCAATGTCTTCAACCAATTATTTGCCGGCACGTGGCACAGTTTCCAGTTGGGGAGATAGCTATGGTAATCGCGTAGACCGATTTGTTGCAGCGGTGGCTTATCTTGATGGAGAAAAGCCAAGTTTAATAATGGGACGAGGTTATTATACAAGATTGGTGCGTGTAGCTTGGGACTGGAGAAATAATACACTTTCACAACGATGGATCTTTGATAGCAATACCTCAGGAAATTCAGCTTATGCAGGAATGGGAAATCATCAAATGACCATAGGCGATGTGGATGGTGATGGTAAAGATGAAATATTCAATGGTTCCAGTGCAATAGATGATAACGGCGGAAAGTTATTCGCAAACACATTAGGGCATGGGGATGCGCTGCACATGAGCGATATGGATCCTGATCGCCCTGGAATGGAAATATGGCAGTGTTTAGAAGAACCTGCTAAATATAAAACGAATGGTTTGGTTTTTTTAGATGCAAAAACAGGAGCTACAATATGGGGAATACCTTCAACTGGAGACATAGGACGTTGTAATGCTGCAGATATTGACCCACGTTACAAAGGTTATGAATGTTTTGGAAGCGCAAATGGCGTAAACTATTTGATGGATTGCAAAGGAAATCTAATCAGCAATAAAAAACCGACACAAAATTTTTCTATCTGGTGGGATGGAGATTTGAACCGTGAATTATTAGATTCGAATAAAATAGATAAATGGGATTATATTAATGGGAAAACCGTTAATATACTTACTGCTACAGGATATTCATCAAACAATACTACAAAAGCTACCCCATGTTTAAGTGCTGATATTTTTGGCGACTGGCGAGAAGAAGTGATATTTCGTAAAGAAGATAATTCTTCTGTAAGAATTTACACGACCAATATTGCCACAACCCATAAATTATATACTTTGATGCACGATACTCAATACAGAACAGCTATTGCGTGGCAAAATTCGGCTTACAACCAACCTCCTCATCCAAGTTTTTATTTAGGTGTAGATATGGCAGCACAAACAAAGCCAAATGTAGTTACCGCGGGGGCAAATTCATCTCAGAAGGTACTGTCAGCTAATGCCGTGATTTATCCGAATCCTGCTGGTCAAACTTTTACGATTAAAGCTGAAGGAGTGTTTACTTATACCATTCATAATATGTTGGGTGTAAAAATAGCTTCTGGGAAAGGAAAAAACCAAGCTGAAGTGGTATCATCAGAATCGGGAGTATTTATCGTGACGGTTCAATCTGAAAAAGGAATCTCAACCATTAAATTGATAAAAGATTAGAAAGAATATGACGATCAACTTTTCACAATCTTATTAATTTTTGAGTTGATTCCATAAAAAAAGAAAGATTTTAAATCCATTGGACTTAAAACCTTTCTTTTTTATATTTAATTTAAAAAAGCCTTTCGACTTTACTGTAAAATCAATTAATGACCAACAGTTACCAACTCTTTGATAGACGGAACGAAAGTCGTTAAATTAATACCTTCAACAGCTGCTTTGTACTCTTCAATGCTTGGAATTCTTCCGATGATCGAAGACAATACAACAACAGGAGTTGATGCTAGTAAAGATTCACCTTTTTTACGTTCAGAATCTTCCACCACTCTTCCTTGGAAAAGACGCGTAGAAGTTGCCAAAACAGTATCTCCTTTCTCTGCTTTTTCCTGGTTACCCATACAAAGGTTACATCCAGGACGCTCAAGGTACATCATATTTTCATATTGAGTACGAGCTTCGCCTTTTGGCGCTGCATCGTTGAACTCAAAACCTGAATATTTTTCCAGTAATTCCCAGTCACCTTCAGCTTTTAATTCATCAATGATATTATAAGTAGGAGCTGCCACAACTAAAGGAGCTTGAAATTCTACTTTACCATTTTGTTTTTCAAGGTTTCTCAACATTTGAGAAACAATTTTAAGGTCACCTTTGTGAACCATACAAGAACCTACGAAACCAAGATCAACTTTTTTCTCACCTCCGTAGAAAGTAAGATCTCTGATCGTATCGTGCGTATATCTTTTAGAAACATCGTCGTTGTTTACGTCTGGGTCAGCAATCATTGGTTCAACGATTACATCTAGATCTACAACAACTTCAGCGTAATATTTAGCATTAGCATCCGGAGTTAAAGCAGGTTTATCACCACACTTAATTTCCTCGATTCTCTTGTTTGCTTTGTTGATTAATCCTTGAAGAACGTGATTGTGATTATCCATTCCTTTGTCAATCATAATCTGGATTCTGCTTTTTGCAATTTCCAATGATTCGATCAATGTATCGTCTTCAGAAATACAAATTGAAGCTTTAGCTTTCATTTCTGCAGTCCAGTCTGTGAATGTAAATGCCTGGTCAGCTGGAAGAGTTCCGATGTGAACCTCGATAATTCTACCTTGGAAAACGTTCTCTCCGTCAAATTGCTTCAACATCTGAGCCTGAGTTGCGTGAACGACATCACGGAAATCCATATGCTCTTTCATTTCACCTTTGAAAGTCACTTTCACAGATTCTGGAATCGGCATTGAAGCTTCACCTGTTGCCAAAGCCAAAGCTACCGTTCCGGAGTCAGCTCCGAAAGCCACCCCTTTAGACATTCTTGTGTGAGAGTCACCTCCGATGATGATTGCCCATTCGTCAACCGTAATATCGTTAAGAACTTTGTGAATAACGTCTGTCATTGCGTGATATTCACCTTTCGGGTCACGAGCAGTGATTACTCCGAAATCGTTCATGAATTTCATTAATTTAGGGATGTTTGCCTGCGCTTTTTTATCCCAAACTGAAGCAGTGTGACATCCTGACTGATAAGCTCCATCAACAATTGGAGAAATTACCGTTGCAGCCATAGACTCCAATTCCTGAGAAGTCATCAAACCTGTGGTATCCTGAGAACCAACGATGTTTACTTCAACTCTAACGTCTGAACCTGCGTGTAATAATTTACCTTCAGTTACGCCTACTGCATTTCTGTTGAAGATTTTTTCAACAGCAGTTAAACCTTGTCCTTCGATAGAAATTTCTTTTGAAGGAGCGAAAACCAAAGGAGCTGTAATTCCTAAAGTTTTAGCAGCAAAAGTTTGAATTTTTTTACCAAAAACGATCGCATAAGAACCACCGGCTTTGATAAATTCTAATTTTTGCGGAGTAAATGATTTTGAAATATCTTTCAATTCAACATCTCCGTTGTATAATTTTTTCTCTTTTGTATTGATCGTTAAAACAGTTCCTGTAGCAACAGAATATTTCTCTTCTAAAACGATGTCGCCATTTTCGTTACGAACAGGATGTCCGTTTTCGTCTGTTTTCTTAACCCAGTTTTGAAGGTCGATTCCGATACCTCCGGTTACGTCAACAGTTGTTAGGAAAATTGGAGAAATACCGTTAGTTCCCGCTACAATCGGAGCAATGTTTACGAAAGGTACGTAAGGGCTTGCCTGTTTCCCTGTCCAAAGTGCAACGTTATTTACACCCGACATACGAGAAGAACCAACTCCCATTGTTCCTTTTTCTGCGATCAACATCACACTTGCATCAGGATGTTGAGCTTGCAAAGCTTTTATTTCTTCCTGTTGAGCAGGAGACATCATACATTGTCCGTGCAACTCACGGTCAGAACGAGAGTGTGCCTGATTTCCCGGAGATAATAAGTCGGTTGAAATATCACCTTCAGCAGCAATGTAAGTAACGATTTTAATTTCTTCAGCTACCTCTGGAAGTTTAGTGAAAAACTCTGCTTTTGCGTAGCTTTCCAAAATATCTTTAGCGATTTCGTTTCCTGCTTCATAAGCTTCTTTCAAGCGAGCGGTATCTGCATCATATAAGAAAACCTGAGTTTTAAGCACTTCAGCCGCTTGCTTTGCTATTGCTTCGTCGTTTCCTAAAGCTAAATCAAGCAAAACTTCGATAGATGGGCCTCCTTTCATGTGAGACAACAACTCAAAAGCGAAAACCGGAGTAATTTCTTCTACTACAGATTCACCAAGAATGATTTCTTTTAAAAACTTAGCTTTTACACCAGCCGCACTTGTAGTTCCAGGTAGCGTGTTATAAATAAAAAATTTAAGAGAATCAGCTCTGTATTCGTTGGCTGTATCTTTAATTTGTGCGATGATCTCGCTTAATAAATCGGCACCATCAATTGGCTTTGGATGTAGCCCCTGGGTTTTTCTTTCTTCAATTTCGTTGATGTAATCCTTATAAATATTCATAATAGAAGTCTTTCAAATTTTTAAGGTAAATTAATAAAATTATAGTGCATATGGCAATTTCCCGAATTGGTATATCGACTTACAAAACGGAAGAAAGTAAAGCCGGTACTATATTTTGCACTTTTTCTTAAATAAGTAAGATAATGCTTTGTCCCAAAGATGAAAGTAAAGGACTTTTTTGAAAGTGTAAGGGGCTCACGTGTAATTTCTAAAGCCGCCAAAGCACTCTTTGAGTAACGTTTGTAAAATTTTTTGATCATATCCATATCAAAAGTTGTATCTCTAAAAACGTTTTAGATTATCAAACAATTAAAAATGTTCCCAAAATTACGAATTTTTAGTATTTTATGCGAGGGATATTATTTAGATTCTTTATAAATATGAATTTTATATTTTCTATTTTTAATCTTATTTTTGCTGCCAAATGATGATTATGAAAATTACGGTTCATTTTTTATGTCTTTTTATTTCGATATCTGTTTTTTGCCAAACCAAGGTGGCCAAGAAGCTTCCTGTAAAAAAGGTTGCAAAAACTGTTGTTAAAAAGACAGATGTGGTAGCTCAGCCGAATCCTGATTTGGTGGTTTTGAATGAAAAAATTCCTGTTTTAATTCCGAAAAAGAAAGATGGGAAATTCGGATATGTTAATCAAAAAGGCAAATTTATCATTCAGCCTGAATATCATATTGCTGTATTTTTTTATGAAGATTGCAATCTACTGAATTCACCCAACGAAAAAATAAGAAAGTTCGGAACCAAAGAGTATGCAACGGTAGAAAAAGATATGATTTCTTATCGAATTGATCAGAAAGGTAAAAGAGTGTATCAATTTAAAGATTCAGATTTAGGAAAATGCCCTAAAGAGTTTAAATATCAGCCGTTTCAGGCATATGTTAAAAATGGTTTTTACGGAATTATTGAAAAATCGAAATTCATTAATGCTGAAGATTACAGAGATTATCAAATTTATCCGCAGTATGAATATTTATATATTGCTGAAAGTGAAGATGTTTCAAACCCAATGATTATTGCGTCTAAGAATGATCGTTTTGGGGTGATTGATGTGAATAACAAGATCATCATTCCATTTGAATATGATGATATTAAGCGAAACTTCAGCTGGATGTTGGGGAAAATGTTTGAAGTTTCCAAAGACGGAAAAACATATTATTATATTGATTCTCACAATAAAACCTATTAAATTGTACTGATGATATATTTTTCGTAATTTTGCGCCTGAATTAAGGGGTGCTGTAACAAGCTGAGATTATACCCAATGAACCTGGAACGGGTAATGCCGTTTAGGGAAATTAAATATGAGCAATAGGTAATTATTAATGAGCAATCTCAAATATTACTTATTACCGATTACTAATTACTCATCATAATCCGCCCCTTTTATTCATTAAATTTTAAAGATTTATAGAATGAAAGGTTTATTTTTTTTAGGGCTTACCGTTGGCTCTTTTGCTTTTTTACAAGCACAAAATACCGATTCCTTGAAAATAAAGGAAATTGAAGCCGTTAACTTTACCAAAAGGCTTCCTGTTGCGAAAGAAATCATCAATGTTCAGAAAGATTTAGATAATAAAAATCTTGGGCAGGATCTTCCTATTTTACTTAAAAATCAAACATCAATTATCTCTACTTCGGATGCCGGAAATGGCGTTGGATACACAGGTTTCAGAATTCGTGGAGTTGCCGGAAGAGGAATTAATGTGATGATGAATGGTGTTCCGTATAATGATTCTGAAAGTCAGGGGACATTTTTTGTGAATGTTCCGGATCTTACGAGTTCGGCATCTCAAATCGTTATCCAAAGAGGTGTCGGAACTTCCAATAACGGAGTTTCTGCGTTTGGAGCAAGCATCAATGTAATCTCCAAAGAGCCTGATGATAAGTTTTACTTTAAAACAGATGACAGTTATGGTTCGTTCAATACTTACAAATATTCTGCTGAGGTTGGTTCGGGGAAGTTTTGGGGAAACCGACTTTCTGTGATGGGAAGATATACACACATCAATTCTGATGGATATATCGACAGAGCATCTTCAAAACTACATTCCTATAATTTTACGGCTTTGTTTGAAGAGAAAAATACGAAAATCCGTCTGATGGCTTTTGGTGGAAAAGAAAAAACCTACCAAGCTTGGAACGGAATCGACAGAAAAACTTGGGAAACCAATCCAAAATTCAATTATTCCGGAGCAATTTATGATGCTGATGGTAATATTTCCAGCTTTTATGATAATGAAACAGATAATTACAGACAAAATCATTATCAGTTGCTGTGGGAGCAGAAGTTTAATGAAAAATGGAATTTAGAAACCACTTTGCACTACACGAAAGGAAAAGGATATTACGAAAACTATAAGCAGGACGGTAAATTTTCAAAATATAATCTTCCCGATTTTGTGGATGGTTCACAAACTTTAGCTAAAACAGATTTCATCCGTAAAAAATGGCTTGATAATGATTTCTACGGAATTGTTACCACATTATACGGAAAATTTGAAAATCTTGATCTGAATTTCGGAGCCGTTGCCAACCAATATTACGGAAGGCATTTTGGAAACGTAACAGGTGTTTTCCTTCCGCAGATTGATGAGCATGAATATTATAGAAATCGCTCGGTGAAAAATGAAGTGGCTGGTTTTGCAAAAGCTTTGGTGAAAGTTGATGATTTTGAATTCTTCGGAGATCTTCAGTTGAGACATATTGATTACGATACAAAAATTCTTCAGGCAGGCGATGATGAAGGTGGAAATTTGAAGAAAAACTGGTTGTTTTTTAATCCGAAAGCAGGAATTAATTACAGAATTGGCAGCGGAAAAGTTTTCCTTTCGTATGCGCACGCTCAACGAGAGCCGAATCGTGATGATTTGATGGCTGATAATAATGTGAAAGCAGAAAAGCTTCATGATTTTGAGGCGGGAATTGAAAAACGGTTTGGGGTCGTTTCATTTACGGCAAACTTGTACTATATGTATTATGTTAATCAATTGGTTCTGAATGGTGAAATGAATAACGTGGGAGCTTTCATCAGAACAAATTCCGGGAAAAGCTATAGAAGAGGGGTTGAAATCGGTGCATTGGCCAAGCTTTCAAAGCAATGGGAACTTACAGGGAATGTAACGTTCAGCCAGAATAGAAATTTAGATTTCAAAATTGAAAATGTAAAGCTAACCAAAGATCTTGGAAATACGCAGATTTCTTTTTCTCCGAACGTGATTGCAAATTTAGGCATCAGATTTAATCCTAATAAAGATTTCCAGTTTGGATTATCAAATCAATATGTCGGAAGACAATATCTGGATAATACAGAAGATAAAAATTTACAGTTAAAAGATTATTTCCTTACAGATTTTAATGCTCAGTATCAGTTTAATATTAAAAATAATGATATCGCATTAAAATTATTGGTAAACAATCTTTTCAATAAAAAATATGTGAATAATGGAGCGGTGTATGAAGGAGATCCATACTATTTTTCTCAGGCGGGAACCAACTTTATGTTTGGAATCAGCTGGAAAATTCAATAACATTCATTATGGATATTTTACAATTTGATATAGTAAAATGTTAGACTAAATTTATAAGACTGCTTCGGCGGTCTTTTTTATTTTTAAATTAAATTATTGTTTAAAAATCATGATAAAAATTATGAAAAACATAAAAAGAAAAGAATTTACTAAAGGTGATGTTTTATCATTATTAAAATGTTTTTTAGTATTGAAAACTAAATAACTAAAACGAAAATCAGAATTAAAGTGTCAAATCTTGAAAAATATAATTTGAAATTCGATGATTTTTGCTGTTTTTTATGAAAACAAATGTTCAAAAAAGTCATGAAAAAGTTATAAATTTGCCACCAAATGAATATTTCAGCTTACATTTTAGAATATCTGAAACAGTTTGGGACTGCTACAGTTCCCGGTTTTGGTGTGTTTTCTCTGGAAAATTCCAAGGCAGTGATCAACTCTGAGAACGGGAGCATTCTGCCACCGGCAAGTCAGATTGCTTTTGTGTGTGATTACGAAGCGCAGTCGGATGATTTGGCGGCTTTTATCAGCGAGCAAAAACAGATGACTTTGGAAGCTTCAAAAAGTGATTTGAAGATCCAGACCGATTTTTGGAAGAAAAAACTGCAGTCAGAAAATATTTTAGAAATTTCCGGTTTGGGAACTATTACCATCGAGGAAGATTCTAAAATTCATTTTAAAGGAAAAAGAGTAGAATCTGCACATCCTGATTTTTATGGTTTGGAAGAAATTAAACTTTCAGATATTAAAAATAATCAGAAGCCAAAAGCAGTTGAAAGTACAGGAAAAGAATACAAAGTAGGAAAATCATTGCTTTGGATTTTTCTGATCGCGATTCCGGTTGCTGTTATTGCCTATTTGGCGATTACAAACCAAGAACTGCTGTTCGGAAACCAATCTTTCAAACAGGAAAAAGATTCTATAAAATCATTACAAAACAAGCCTCAAGTTATCGTAAAAGATACAGTGAAAATGCCTACAGATTCTACATTGATGAAAGTTTCAGATTCTCTGAAAAAAGATTCTATCGTAAAACCGGGTGCTAAACCTGTAAAAGCTGTTCCAACGGCTAAAGCTCCGATAACTCCAAAACAACAACACTAAGACATGGCAAAAATAAAAAAAGCGTCAGAATCTTTAACGGTAATGACGAATATTGTACTTCCCAATGATACCAACCAATTGAGAAACCTTTTTGGTGGAGAATTATTGGCAAGAATGGACAGATGCGCTTCTATTTCGGCAACAAGACATTGTGAAAGAAGAGTGGTAACGGCATCTGTAAACCACGTTTCATTTGACCATCCGATTCCTGAAGGGGGAATTGTAGTAATGGAATCTAAAGTTTCCAGAGCATTTTCAACTTCAATGGAAGTGTATGTAGATGTTTGGTTGGATGATCCGATCAATCAGAAAAAAACGCATACTAACTCGGGAATTTACACTTTTGTGGCGGTGGATGAGTTCAACAGACCGATTCCTATTCCATCTATGGAGCCGGAAACGGATGAAGAAAAAGAAAGATTTGCAGCTGCATTAAGAAGAAAAGAATTGTCATTAATTCTTTCCGGAAGAATGAAGCCTTTGGAATCTGTGGAATTGAAAAAATTATTCCAAGAGCCAAAAGAATCTGAGAAAAAAGAAAAATAAAGTTTTACAAAAACATAGATGAATGCTTTTAATCTTTGCTGAATATCAATCATATTTACGGGATTAAAAGCATTTTTTAATTAATGATATGATTTAATTTTTTTTGAAGCTTTTTCCCGCTCTTCGCACTCGCTATTTTTTGTAGGTTTGGGGGGGGGGGGGGGGGGGGGGGGGGGGGGGGGGGGGGGG
>NZ_JBDFPQ010000021.1:0-16963 GCF_039672645.1 Chryseobacterium sp. C39-AII1 | reverse complement strand
CGGCTCGGCGGCGAAGCCGCCGAGCCGAAACCTACAAAAAATGAGCTCAAACAAATGCTGCGATCGGGGCTAGAATTTCAGACTTTCATTGAAATATTAGAAAGTATCACAAAGTTTGTCATCCTGTTAAGGATCTAAATTCGAATCTTTTAATTTTAATATAATGAAAATCCTCCTTTTAGATAAAAACCATCCTTTAATTACCGAGCAGCTTTTAGCAAAAAACTTTATTTTGGAAGAGGATTTTACGTCTTCTTATAATGAGGTTTGTGCTAAAATCGAAAAGTATGACGGAATAATCATCCGAAGCAGAATCCCTTTGGATAAAAACTTTTTAGAACAAGCTAAAAATCTAAAATTTATAGCCAGAGTAGGAGCCGGAATGGAAAATATTGATATTCCTGTGGCTGAAAAATTGGGAATTCAGCTGATTAATTCACCGGAAGGAAACAGAGATTCTGTGGCGGAACACGTTGTCGGAATGTTACTGATTTTAATGAACCGATTATTCATCGCGTCTCAGGAAGTAAAAAACGGCATCTGGCTTCGTGAAGAAAACCGTGGTGATGAATTGTTGGGGAAAACTGTTGGGTTAATCGGGTACGGAAACATGGGAAAAGCAACAGCAAAAAGACTTTCGGGTTTTGGCTGTAAAGTGATTTTCTATGATATTTTGCCTGATCTTTCGGATGAATTTGCAACGCAGGTTTCTTTGAAAGAATTCAAAGAAAAGGCTGAGGTTCTAAGTTTACACATTCCGATGACGGAAAAGACCCGTTATCTGGTAGATTCAAGATTTATTTCTGAGATGAAAAATGATTTCTATTTTGTAAATACTGCAAGAGGAAAGAATGTTGAAACGAAAAGTTTGGTTGAAGCCTTAAAATCAGGAAAAGTAAAAGGTGCTTGTCTTGATGTGTTGGAGTACGAAAAATCGTCTTTTGAAAATTTAGAAATAGAAAACGAAGATTTGAAGTATCTTTTAGCATCCGAAAAAGCAATTGTTACTCCACATATTGCAGGTTGGACGGTTCAAAGTAAAGAAAAACTGGCGCAGGTAATTGTTGATAAGATTGTGGCACAGTTCACGTAATTAAAGCAATCTATATTTTGTTTTTTATCGTTTTCTTTATTTTATGTTAAATAATTCATAATATACATTCAATACTAAATATTTATTTTGAGTTTTATTAAATTGCCGCTCATTTTGAAATTCATGAGGATGCGTAATTTTGTACTTGCTTTATCTGCTTTTTTTGTCATTTTTTCCTGCAAAAATAAATCGGAAACCAAAGAAAATATCACTGAAAATAAGACTTCACTTCCTAATTACGGAAATGTAGATTTGGATAAGGTTTTTACAAAACAAGATGATGTGCTTTCGGATAAAGCTTCCGTGGTTCGCTATATCGATCAGTATTACAAAAAAGTATGGGAAGGAAGCGACTTGAGCGGCGGAATTCTGGTGGCAAAAGGCGATGATGTGTTGTATGAAAATTACAGAGGTTTCGGAAGAGAAGGAAACCAAATGCCGATTGATAAAAATACGCCTTTACATGTGGCTTCAGTTTCAAAAACAATGACGGCAATGGCAATGATGAAATTGATCGAAGCCGGAAAAATAAAACTAACAGATCATCTAACACAGTTTTTCCCTGGATTTCCTTATCCTAATGTAACGGTTCAGAGTTTGTTGTCACAAAGAAGCGGTCTTCCGAAATACGAGCATTTTATTACGAATATTAAACCCGCTCCGGCAGAACTTTCAAAGCAGTTTATCACGAATGAGGATGTTTTAAACATGATCATAAAATATAAGCCTGAATTAGCAAGAGAAACCAACACCGGATTTATGTATTGTAATACCAATTTTGCGTTATTGGCTTTGTTGGTCGAAAAAGTAACCAAAATGCCTTTTCCTCAGGCAATGAAAGAGATGGTTTTCGAACCGTTGAAAATGAATCATTCTTATATTTTCCAGGAAAAAGATATTCCGACGGCTTCTCAGTCTTTCTATTATGGAAGAGGAAAATTATATCCTTTGGATAGACTTGATTTAATCTACGGTGATAAAAATGTATATACAACGCCGAGAGATTTGTTTAATTTTTCTAAAGCCATGTTCTCGAAAGATTTCTTAAAACCTGAATTGATGCAAATGGTTTTTGAACCTTACAGCAACGAAAAAGCGGGAATGAACAATTATGGTTTAGGTTTCAGAATGAAAATTTTTGATAATGGTGAAAAACTGACTTACCACAATGGTTGGTGGCACGGGACAAATTCTGTTTTTGCTCACCTGTTAAAGTCTAAAGTTACGATTGTAGCCATCGGAAATAAATATTCTAACAGGGTCTATACAGCACTTGCTTTATCGGGATTGTTTGAAGATTTTCCGGTTCAGAAAGATAAGCTTCACAGCGTAATGAACGATAATAAAGATACTTTGAGCAACCAACATGAAGTTTATGGAGAATAATGTTTATTTTTGCTTAAACATATTCATGAAGAGATTTCTTTTATTTATCATATTGGCTTTTCTTGTGCAGTCTTGTGCAAGAGTGGGTTCGCCTGTTGGTGGGCCTAAAGATTCTATCGCTCCGAAATTTTTAAGTTCAAATATCGACACCACCAGAATTAATGTTTCACGAAATATTCGTGAGCTTCGTCTGGATTTTGACGAATATGTGACACTTAAAGACATCAATAAAAACTTAATTATTTCACCTCCGATTCAGAAAATCAAACGTATTTTACCTTCAGGAATTGCAAACAAATATGTTCTGATTCAGTGGGAAGATACATTGCAGGCAAATACAACGTATAACTTCAATTTCGGAAATTCAATTTCAGATAATAATGAAGCGAATGTGTTGCCTTATTTCAACTTTGCATTTTCTACGGGAGATAAGTTGGATGATTTGTACATCAGCGGTGAAGTTAAGGATGCTTTAAACACAAAAAAACAGACCGGCACAACTGAAAATAAACTGGTGGTAGGGTTGTATCAGGTAAAAGATACTATCAATTATAAGCAAAAACCATATTACATCACTAAAGTGGATACGGATGGTTATTATGAATTGAATTATCTTTCGCCGGGAAAGTATAAAATTATTGCTTTTGAAGATGAAAACAGCAATTCTGTTTACGATCCAGGAAAAGAAAAGGTAGGCTTCCAGAAAGATCCTATTGAGATTACAGATAAGTCGATTTCAGGATTAAAATTAAAAGTTTATCCCTCAAAAAAACCATTAAAGTATGGCGAAATGAAAGAAGTTCCAGGCGGAATTCTCATGACTTTTGAAGGTCATCCGAATGATGTTAAAGTTCTTTCTTTAAATGATAAAATTCAGGATTATAAAGTAACACATACGCCAAAATCAGATTCTATAAAGATTTGGTTTGATGCAGTTAAAGATAAAGTAGGGCAGGAGACTACGGAAAATTTGAAATTTAGCTATGATGTTGATAAAAAGCAGGATACAGTTTCTGTTTTCTATAAATACAATGCTAAAAACAAGATGACGTTGTCTAACAACGATGGAAATCTTCTTCCTCCTAAAACAAATTTTAAAATTACTTCAAACTATATTATCAATAAAATTGAACCTGAAAAATGGACGTTGAAAAGTGACAGTTTAACGACTCACACTTTCACGGCTAAAATTTCAGAAACAAACCCTTATCAGGTTTTAATTCAATCAGATTTTGAGGTTGGAAAAAAATATCAGTTAACGGTTCCAAGTAAAATAGTTTCTTCGTTTTATGACAGGACCGCAGATCCTTATCGTTTCGATTTTGAAGCCGATAAAGTGGAAAACTATGGAAGCTTAACATTCAAACTTCAAAACAGACCTGATGCAAGCTATTGGATTCAGTTATTAGATTCTTCGGAAAAAGTACTGTATCAAAAGTATGTAAATGCAGATGAAGTTAAATTTGATATTCTGAAACCTGCGGAATATGTCGTAAGAATTTTAGTTGATAACAACGGAAATAAATACTGGGACGAAGCTGATTTCGAACATGATATTTTCGCGGAAGACTCTTTTGTGTATTATAAAACAGCCATTGTAAAGCAGCTTTGGGACTCTGTAGAAACCTGGGATTTGAAAGATACGCGAACTTTGGATAATCCTAAAGGAACAGTAGCTCCAACTCCGGCTCCTCCAACTCCTGCGGATGCAAAAAGTGATGAAGAACCACAAAGTAAACCGGTTTTAAAAGATTCTAACACGACACCGCTTAAATCGAATACAGCAGTGGTAACGCCTGTAAAATAATATAACTAATCTGAAATGAAGACGGCAAAGAAGATTGTATTTTGGACGTTGGTTGCATTTGCGTTGATTCAGTTTGTTCCTATTGACAGAACGAATCAACCGATCGATCATAAAGTAAATTTTGTTGAAATTAAAAATACGCCGCCCAAAATTGCCGGATTATTGAAATCTGCCTGTTACGATTGCCATTCCAACGAAACGGTTTACCCTAAATATGCCTATATCGCGCCTATTTCATGGTCTGTGAAAAGTCATGTGAATGATGGAAGAGCACGTTTGAATTTCTCAATTTGGGGCACTTATAATAAAGAATTAAAGGAAAACATGCTGGATAATGCCATGGAGGCACTTCATCATAAAACAATGCCGATGCCTGGCTATATTGTCTATCATAAAGAAGCTAACTTAACGGAAGCAGAAAGAACATTGCTTAGCAAGTATTTTGAGCAAATGCTGACTTCCAAGACGTATTAAATTATTAAGATTTAAATAAAAAACTCTCGCAGATTTTACAGAAAAACAAAGATTATAATATCTTGTTGATCCGCAAAATCTGCGAGAGTTATATTTTTAGTAGATTTAAATATTCTTCAAATACGTTCCAAAAAACGTTTTCTGAGAATCAAAAGCAATGTCTTCAAGATCCAGATCTTTTAACGGAATCCAGATCGCTTCGGAAATTTCCGAAAGCTCAAGATTCACCTCAAACTTCTCTGAAACATTGTATTCATAAAACAAATCAATCGTATTGTAATCGATTTCTTTGTATTGATAAATATTTGGAAGGCTCGTTAAATACTTTAAATTTGAAATATCGATATCCAGTTGTAATTCTTCAAAAAGCTCACGTTTACACGTTTCTTCAGCGCTTTCTTTCGGGTCTACAAAACCTCCGGCTAGATCTAGTTTTCCCTTTTTAGGATCGCGATTTCTTCTAGTAAGATAAATTTCGTCACCACATCTTATGACAACCGCTACAGCACCTGCCACGTTGTTATAAAGGCTGAAATTACAATTCGGGCAGCTCCATTTTTTTTCGCCGTCCCAGTGTAAGGTTTCTTCGCCGCAACTTGGGCAATATTTCAATATTTTCATTAAGCAATATTAATGTTTCTCGGGTGATAACTCAATATCACATCGCGAAGTTCTTCTGTCTTAAGATGCGTATAGATTTCCGTTGTGGTAATGCTCGAATGACCAAGCATTTCCTGAATATAACGAAGATCTGCCCCGTTTTGCAGAAGATGTGTAGCAAAAGAATGTCTGAATGTGTGGGGGGATATTTTTTTGCTTACTCCCGCTTTGTCAGTCAATTCTTTTATAATTAAGAATACGATTACTCGCGACATAGATGTACCTCTGCTGTTCAGGAATAAAGTATCTTCATACTTTTTGTTGATCTTGTTTCTGGTACGTACTTCATCGATATAAGTTCTCAGCAATTCCGCGGTATAATCTGCCAAAGGAACGAATCTGGTTTTATTACCTTTTCCGTTTACTTTGATGTAATTTTCGTTGAAATTAATGTTTGAAATTTTTAAATCAATAAGTTCCGAAACACGAAGTCCACAACCGTAAAGTACTTCAACGATGCATTGGTTTCTTTTACCCAAATCTGAATCTACTTCGATTGCGCCGATAATTTTGTTGATATCTGGCAAACTAAGTGTATCCGGAAGGTATAATCCCAATTTAGGACCTTCAAGCAAAGCCGCCGGATTGTCTTCACGATACTCATCTTCAAGTAAAAACTTAAAGAAAGCTTTTATGGAAGAGATCCACCTCGCTTGTGATCTTTCGCTGAATTTCTGTTTAGAAAGGTTGAAGATGTACTCCTGCAGATTTTCGTAATCAATAGAGTCCGGACCTATATTTTCAAGGTCTTCAACAGCGTATTCTTTTAATTTTTTGATGTCTCGTACGTAGGCGTCGAGTGTGTTTTCTGAAAAATTTCTTTCGAATCGTAGAAAAATTTCAAAATCCTTAATCTTTTCATCCCAAGTCATGTTGTGTTATTTTTTTAGTTCACAGTCTGATATTTGTTCTATTTCAATGTTATGGTTTCTCAGGAACGATATTCCGTCATCGTCTGAATATTCATTAATATACACCAGTCTGGTAATTCCCGCCTGAAGAATCAGTTTACTGCATTCTTTGCACGGAGATAACGTTAAATACAACGTAGCACCTTTTGCAGATTGTGTGGAAGCTGCCAATTTCAATATTGCATTGGCTTCTGCATGAAGTACATACCAGTGTGTTTTGCCTTCTTCATTTTCGCAACAGTTTTCGAATCCCGAAGGAGTCCCGTTGTAACCATCTGAAATAATCATCCTATCTTTTACGATAAGAGCTCCTACCTGTTTTCTTTTACAGTAGGATAGTTGTGCCCATTCCTGAGCCATTTTTAGATAAGCTTTGTCAAACTTATTCATACCGCGGCATTGTTTTGTTTCGAAATAATTTGTATTAAGGGTGGAAGTTTTTAGAAGTTTGGCTTTCTTTTTTCAATGAAAGCGGTTACTCCTTCTTTTTTATCGTCTAGTTCAAAAACTTCTCCGAAAGCTTTAATCTCAGCGTCGAAGCCTTTTTCCGTATCCGATAAATTTACGGCATGTATTGCTTTCGCAATCGCCATAGGTGAATTTCTAGCAATTAAAGATGCTAATTCTTTTGTTTTGGTTAAAAGTTCTTCAATAGAGTATACTTCATTCACCAAACCGATTTCCTTTGCTTTTTGCGCAGTAATCATTTTAGCCGAGAAGATCATTTCGTTGGCAATACCTTTTCCTACAAGCTTCGGCAGTCTTTGAGTTCCTCCGTACCCAGGGATTAACCCCAACGTAACTTCCGGTAATCCCAACTTGGCATTTTCCGATGCATATCTGATGTGGCATGCCATAGCAAGCTCTAAACCGCCTCCCAATGCGAAACCGTTTACGGCTGCAATGACAGGCTTATTCATATTTTCAATTTTATTAAAAAGTGAATTGTGACCGTTTCTGGCAAGTTCTTCAGCCTCTTTCTGTCCCAAATCTGTAAATTCTTTAATATCAGCACCTGCAACGAAAGATTTTTCGCCACTTCCTGTAATAATAACTGCTCGGCAAGTTGTGTCATTATTCAGTTCGTCAATGGCAGTGCTCAGTTCCTTGATAGTCTGTGTATTAAGTGCATTCAGGCTTTCAGGTCTGTTTATTGTAATAATAGATATTTTATCTTCTTTATTTAATAATATATTTTCGTAACTCATTTTCCACTTTAAAATATTATCTTCCGCAAATTATAAATTTTTTACAAAAAAAAAGGAAAAATATTATTTTTTTTTCCTTTTTTTTTGTAAAAAAAAGGAAAAATATTATTTTTTTTTCCTTTATATCATAAATATTATCAAATATAATTATTTTGAATGATTCATCATATTGGCATCAATATTCACATTCAGTTGAGAAGCTACTTTCATGCCAAGCTCAATATTAGCCCTGAAAAAGTGGCATAATTGACGATTTATGATCTCACCTTTCTTCGGTCCATCGATTCCTTTCATACTTCCGATGATATTCTTGATCAAATTTTCTCTCTCTTCCGCATTCATTGCCTTTGAATATAACAATCCCGGCTGAGTGTAATGATCATCATCATTTTCATTGCGATTATAACTTGCAACGTGGGCACTATCTAACTCATATTCAAAGTTTTTGTACGAAGAATCTGCTTTAATATCATCAAAACTGTTTGGATGATAATTCGGCTTATCCTGATATTGGCTTGAATCTGCCATAAAACCGTCTCTTTGATAATTATTAACTTCAAACGGGCATCTGTTAACTTCCAAATGATGCGCATTTACACCCACTCTGTATCGGTGAGCATCGGGATAAGAAAATAATCTTCCCTGAAGCATTTTATCTGGTGAAAAGCTGATTCCGTTGATCAAATTGCTTGGTGAAAAAGTAGATTGCTCTACGTGTGCAAAATAATTTACCGGAACTTCATTCAGTTCCATTTCTCCTACTTCAATCAAGGGGAAATCATCATGGAACCAAACTTTCGTGATATCAAAAGGATTCCATCTGAAATCTCTTGCCTGCTCTTCCGTCATTACTTGTATGTACATGGTCCATTTCGGGAAATCACCATTTTCAATCGCATTACACAGATCTTCCTGGGCAAAATCCGGATTTTCTCCAGCCATTTTTACCGCATCATCATTGTTGAAATTTTTTACGCCTTGTTTTGTTTTAAAGTGAAATTTCACCCAAACTCTTTCATTTTGAGCATTAATCATCGAAAAAGTATGAGAGCCAAACCCGTGCATATGTCTGTAGCCATGAGGAGTTCCTCTGTCGGACATTAAAATTAAGACTTGATGAAGCGATTCAGGATTTAAGCTCCAAAAATCCCACATCATTGTTGCACTTTTCAGATTCGTTTTAGGAACTCTTTTTTGAGTGTGAATAAAATCCGGAAACTTTTTAGCATCTTTAATGAAGAAAACAGGTGTATTGTTTCCTACAAGATCCCAATTTCCGTCTTCTGTATAAAATTTTAAAGCAAAACCTCTTGGATCTCTTGCGGTATCTGCACTTCCTTTTTCACCTCCAACAGTGGAAAAACGAGCAAACATTTTACAAGAATTACCTACCTGAGAAAATAATTTTGCCTTTGTATATTTTGAAATATCGTGTGTAACCGTGAATTTTCCATACGCGCCACTTCCTTTTGCATGAACGATTCTTTCCGGAATTCTTTCTCTTACGAAATGCGCCAGATTTTCCTGAAGAATGAAATCCTGAAGTAGAAGCGGACCTCTAGGACCAACCGTCTGTGAGTCCTGATGTTCGTAGTAAGGAGCACCGCTACTTAACGTTAATTTTTTAGAATCCATAAACTTATGATTTGTATGATTGATTTCTTATTTAGATTGTAATATGTAAAGGTAGTAAATATCAAATTTACTTGAATTTTTAATTGTCAATTACAAAAACATCATATCTTTGTAATAGATAATATTAATCAGATGAACATTCAGCAATTGGAATACCTTATCGCTGTAGATAAGTACAAACATTTTGGTAAAGCTGCCCAAGCATGCTTCATTACACAACCTACGCTTAGTGCAATGATACAGAAATTTGAGGACGAACTGGATGTAAAAGTTTTCGACAGAACGACGCACCCGATTCGTACCACAGATGTGGGGCTTCAGATCATTGATCAGGCAAAGGTAATCATAGAATCTGTCAATGAATTAAAGAACAAAGCGAATCTTTTAAATAATATTCTGGGAGGAACCATTAATCTGGGAATCATTCCTACTGTTTCTTCATTTATTTTACCGACAGAAATATTTGGATTTTTGGAGCAAAATCCTAAAATTCAGATGAATGTAAAGGAAATGACGACGGACAGTATCATTAAAGCTTTAAAAGCGGGGGAACTTGATGCAGGAATTATTTCAACGCCTTACGATACAGCGGATGAATTCTATCAGGATTTCTTGTTTAATGAAGAGTTGATGATCTATAGTTCAAATACTGAAGCTAACAAAAAGAACTCTTACGTTGTTCCTGAGGAATTAAACGTTGAAAAAGTTTGGTTGCTTGAAGAAGGAAACTGCCTAAGAAATCAGTTTGAAAATATCTGTCATTTAAAGGAGAATACGTTGAAACCTAAGAATTTGGATTTCTTGGCTTCTAATATTCAGACTTTGGTTCACATGGTGGATAAAGTAGGAGGAATAAGTATTTTACCGGAATTGGCATTAAGTCAACTTTCTGAAGTACAGAAGGAAAATGTTTTCAGATTCAAGAAGCCCTTCCCGTACAGAGAGATCAGTATTATTTACTATAAACCAACATTTAAGCAAAAAATTATTGACGAATTATCACATTCTATCAAGTCTTCATTAGAGAAAAAGCTCAATTATAATGAAAGTCCGAAAGAATTTGTAAGCATAAAACCACAATAGTTTTTATTGTGAAATTGCAGATAAATCATTAATTTCAAGAAATTTATAATTAGTAAACAAAATTTTTGAGTATTAAAAAAATAGTACTTAAATTTGCAGACGTTTACGAACGAGGAAAAATTTGACCTGATTGCAACCTCTATAAAAAAATGCTAAAACAGTATTCTCTTTTTAGCTTTTTGGCAATTTATTCTTATTTTTCTTCGTCCAATTTTTTAATCTAAAAAAACAAAGAATAATATGTCTTATTTATTTACGTCTGAATCTGTTTCAGAAGGACATCCGGATAAAATTGCAGACCAAATTTCCGATGCATTAATCGATCACTTTTTGGCTTATGACAAAACTTCAAAAGTAGCTTGTGAAACTCTTGTAACGACAGGACAGGTGGTTTTGGCTGGTGAAGTAAAGTCTGATGCTTATCTTGATGTGCAGACGATCGCAAGAGATGTTATCAACGGAATTGGCTACACGAAGGGAGAATACATGTTCAACGGTGATTCTTGTGGAGTTATTTCAGCCATTCACGAGCAGTCTCCGGACATTAACCAAGGGGTTGACAGAGCAGTAACAGACGAATCTTTTGAGGCTAAAGCAAACGCTCAGGGTGCTGGTGACCAAGGGATGATGTTTGGTTATGCAACCAACGAAACGGCTAACTACATGCCTTTGGCTTTAGATTTGGCACATACTATTCTTAAAGAGCTTTCTGCGATCAGAAGAGAAGATTCTGAAATTAAATACCTTCGTCCAGATGCAAAATCTCAGGTGACTATTGAGTATTCTGACGATCACAAGCCTGTAAGAATCGATTCTATAGTAGTTTCTACTCAGCATGATGATTTCGGAGCTGAAGAAGAAATGCTTAACAAAATCAGAGAAGACATTAAAAATATTTTGATCCCAAGAGTGGTTGCTTTGCAAACTGAAGAGATCAAGGCTTTATTTAATGATCAGATTAAATATCATATCAACCCAACTGGGAAGTTCGTAATCGGTGGTCCTCACGGAGATACAGGCCTTACAGGGAGAAAGATCATCGTAGATACTTACGGTGGAAAAGGAGCTCACGGTGGTGGTGCTTTTTCTGGAAAAGATCCTTCAAAAGTAGACAGAAGTGCTGCTTATGCAACAAGACACATCGCTAAAAACTTAGTAGCTGCAGGAGTTGCTGACGAAGTTTTGGTGCAGGTTTCTTATGCTATAGGTGTTGCTGAACCTTGTGGTTTATACATCAATACATACGGAACTTCTAAAGTTGGTTTAAATGATGGTGAAATTGCTAAAAAAGTGTCTACAATTTTCGATTTGAGACCTTATGCAATCGAGCAAAACTTAAAATTAAGAAATCCTATTTATCAGGATACAGCTTCTTACGGACACATGGGAAGAGAACATTATGTAGCTGATAAAACTTTCAATAAAGGACATAAAAACGAGCTTACATTAACTGGCTTAGAGTTCTTTACTTGGGAAAAACTAGACAAAGTAGACGAAATTAAAACCGCTTTCGGAATTTAATTTTTAAACTTACAGAATAAATAACTGCTTTATCTTTCCGATAAGGCAGTTTTTTTTAATTTTACATTCAAATAAATAGAAGATGATGAACTTTAGATTCGCAATGACAATCCTTTCGGTATTTTTTCTGAGCACATTTGCCAAAGCGCAATACACCATGCATAAAATGATTACGGTAGGATATACCTATCAAAACCAAAGCTTTGGAGAAGTAGGAGGAAAGTTGCTTTTCTTGAAAAATGATGATGTGATTTACCGCTTGGGCGGAACGGCGATGATGGGATCTGCAAATTCCAAATTTGCTATTATGCCTAAACTTTCAGCAGATGTTTTGTTAAATTTTCAGAAAGATGTAGACTTTTACCATTCGTATTATTTCCTTGCGGGAGCGGAGGGAACCAACAAATATGTAGCTCCTAAAATTGGCGTTTCTCTGTTTGGAATGTTAGATTTAACAGCAGGATATGCTTTTCCGATAGGTGATGCAAGATTAAACGGTAAAGAAATGAAGGGGGTAAATGTTAATTTTACATTAAATATCCCTACAGTGTTTATACATGACATGTTTAAGTGATTTTTTTTAAATTTTTCTTGTAAAATTTTAATAATAGGTTAACAGTTATTAAAAAATTATTATATTTACACATTATTAAAGTGTACCAGCCTATAGATTTTACTTTACTCTAAAGAATTGTTTTGTATTTACAATTTGAGCCAGATATAATATCTGGAAGATGATTTGTCTACAAATATATTATTGAGAAGAAAGTTATGAAATCAAAATCGGATAGTTTACTAATTTCCCTTTACCAAAAAGGAGACGAAGCGGCATTATCATCGCTTATACATCGTCATCAGAGAGAACTGTTTACATTCATTTTTTACAAAATTAATGATGAAGACTTAGCAAATGATGTTTTTCAGGATACTTTCATGAAAATCATCGTAATGCTAAAAGAAGGGCGCTATAACGAAGAAGGAAAGTTCATTCTTTGGGCAAAAAGAATTGCTCACAACCTTATCATAGACCATTTCAGACTAAAAGCAAAGAATATTAAAGTGTCGGAAACTACTTTCGAAACTGATGAATATTCCATTTTCGACCTTATACGAGAGCCTTCTGAAAATATTGAAGATCAGTTGGTGACCAATCAGATTCAGGAAGATCTTTTGAGAATGCTTCAGTTTCTTCCTCAAAATCAGCAGGAAGTGATTAAATTAAGATTTTTTGACGGGTTAAGTTTCAAAGAAATTGCAGATCATACCGACATGAGTATCAATACTACATTGGGTCGTGTGCGTTATGCATTGATTAACCTGAGAAAAATCATGGAAGAAAATAATATTGTACTTACCAGATAGATAATAAATTGCAAAAAGTTTCGTTTTAAGGAAAAACATCTTTCGCCTATGAAAAAAAATGACTCCTTAAAAGTGAAAACTTTGAAACCGAAAAAACAAACAATTGATTTTTTGCTAAGCTATTCAAAAAGTCTGGACGTATTAAAAATCAAGGATAAAAATTATCCTGTCTCCAAAAATTAAAATGATTAATTTTGTGCTGTATGAAAATTCAGCACATTTTTTTTGATCTTGATAATACACTTTGGGATCATCGCAGAAATGCCTATTTAACGATAAAAGACCTTTTCGAAAAAGAAGAAATTGGCTTAAAATACAATATAAATTTCGACGAGTTTCATTCTGTTTATCATGAAATCAATGAAAAACTATGGGAAGATATCCGCGACGGAATTATTGATAAAGAATATTTGAGAAAGCACCGTTTTTATGATACTTTCAAGCATTTTAACGTAGATGATCTGGAATTATCGATGTATTTTGAAGAGCATTTCCTAGATAAAATTCTTAATCATAATGAATTGGTAGAAGGCGCAGAATATATTTTAGAATATCTTAAAGCTAAAAACTATACTTTGCATATTATTTCCAACGGATTCAAAGAAGTGACGGAAAGAAAATGTATTTTATCCGGAATTGATAAATATTTTCAAACTATTACCAGCGCAGATACAGTCGGTATAAGAAAACCTCGTCCGGAAATTTTTGAATATTCTTTAAGCCTTTCTGATGCCACGAAAGAAAACAGTATTTTAATTGGTGATGACTGGATTGCAGATTTTGTCGGTTCTCAAAACTTCGGATTAGACGTTATTTTCTTTGATGTTTTAAATGAAAATCCGCAACAGGAAGGTTTGAAATCTATTAAGTATTTGTTGCAGATTAAAGATTTCTTGTAAATTCTTTTTTAACGCAAAGATTTATTTTCTTTTGAGAATATTTTTAGTGAGCAAAGTAGTAATCAACAAAGTTGATTTGATGAAGCTTTGCGGATAATGTTTACGCTTCATCAGCGATTTATTGCCATTCTTTGCTCCTTAAAATTTAAAATAATGCAAATAAAAACTTTACGTTAAAATCTAAAAATTCCTATCCTTTAAAATTCAATTCCTAATTCTTTCCCAATTTGATATAGACCTTTGTTCCATAATAATTAACAAACAGTAAAAATTATGGAAACAAGATCGAAAATTACCATTATATTGGCCGTGGTCCTTATTTTAATCACCGGATGCGTTTACGGACAAGACAGAGCGATCAGCCCAAATCAGTTACCTAAAACCGCAAAAACTTTTCTTTTTACGAATTTCAAAGGAATCAAAGTTGGTTCTGCCATTGAGGACAGAGAAATCTATGGAGTTGATGAATACAAAGTTTACTTAGCTAATGGAACAAAAATTGAATTTGACAGCCGTGGAAACTGGAAAGAAGTAGACGGGAAACATCAGAAATTACCATATGGTTTTATTCCCACAAAGATTAGAAACTATGTTGCTAAAAGCTTTCCCAACACTTATATCATTAAGATGGAGAAAGAAAGATGGTCTTATCAGGCTGAACTTTCTAACGGAATTGAGTTGGAATTCGATAGAGAAGGAAATTTTACCAAAATTGATGATTAACCATAGCCTCCCGGAAAAGGAGGTTTTAATTTTATATCTTTGATAGAACTTCATATTTAAAAAGCATGAAAATTTTAATTATAGAAGATGAACCTGAGCTGAAAAATATCGTTCAGAATTTTCTTGAAGCGGAACAATTTATTGTAGAATATGCCGAAGATTACAGTTCTGGACTCGAAAAAATTATTTCTTACGAATATGACTGTATTCTTTTAGACATCATGCTTCCCGATGGAAACGGAATCGATTTACTGAAAGAAATTAAAGCTCTGCATAAAAAAGATCCCGTGATAATTCTCTCTGCCAAAGATTCTGTGGATGATAAAGTGGCAGGATTGGAAATTGGCGCGGATGATTATTTAGCAAAACCTTTTCATTTGGCTGAATTATTGGCAAGAGTAAAATCAGTCATCAGGAGAAAAAAGCAGGACGGCGAGAATATTATTTCGTATAAAAATATCAATATTTATCCTGAAAGCAGAAAAGTTTTGATTAACGGAGAAGAACTGATTCTAAATCGAAAAGAATATGATTTGTTGTATTATTTTATGATCCAACCTCAAAAAACGTTACAGAAAACGACTTTGGCAGAAGCTATTTGGGGAGATTATATCGATCAGGCGGATAGTCTGGATTTTATTTATTCTCAAATTAAAAATCTTCGTAAAAAATTAAAAAATGTAGAATCTGAAGCCGATTTTCAGGCCGTTTACGGAATTGGTTACAAATTAATCTGATGAAAAGTTCGTTAAAATATTACACGATAAAATATCTTATTGTTGTCCTGTTGCTAATTATTGCGGTTTGGGCAGCATTATTTTATGCTTTTATTTTAGATGAAGTCTATGATAATGTGGATGATGGATTGAAAAATAGAAAGATCCAATTAATCAAAGCGGCCTATCAGGATGAAAAGTTGTTGGAAAATACGGATTTTGCTTTTAATGAATTTAAAATAGTTCCCGTTTCAGAAGCGGATTACAACAATCGAAACAAATTCTACAACAGAACGTATTATATGGAATACGATGATGATGATGAACCGTATAGAGTGTTGGAGACAGGTTTTAAAGATCAATTTGGAGGTTATCGGAAATTGACGATCAGAACATCAACGGTAGAGGAGGATGAACTGATTTATGACCTGAGTATTGCTTTGGTCGTACTGTATTTCTTTTTGGTAGTTAGCATTCTTTTTATTAATGGATTTTTGCTGAATAAGGCGATGCGACCGTTTTATAAGATTTTAGACAAACTGAAAAAATATCAGTTTGGAGTGACTTCTCCCCCGATTGCAGAAACGTATAAAATTTCCGAGTTTGAAGAATTAAATGTAGAAATTGATGAAATGATTGAGCGAAATGAACTGGCTTTTCATCAACAGAAACAATTTATAGAAAATGCTTCCCATGAGTTGCAGACACCTTTAGCGATTGTTATTAATAAAATTGATTTATTGATTCAGAATGAAGACTTGGAAGAGAAAAGCCTGAATTCTTTTGTTGAAGTAAAGAACGATTTGCGAAGGATGGTTGCGATTAATAAATCTTTGCTGATGCTTTCTAAGATTGATAATAGCCAGTTTAATAAAGTTCAGATCGTTAATTTCAGTGAAATGATCAATGATTTACTGAAGGAATATGAAGACTTTATTGAGTTTAAGCATATTGATGTGAATGTTTTGGAAAAGGAGAACTTCGTAAGTGATTTTAATCCTGATCTGGCGAATATTTTATTGTCTAATTTGCTTAAAAATGCAATTAAATACAATAATGAAAAGGGAAATATCAACATCATTATCGATAAAGATCAGATTATTTTCCAAAATAGCGGTTCTAAAAAGTCATTGGATAAAGCGAAAGTTTTCAACCGTTTTTATAAGCAGAGTTCGGATCATACTTCGACAGGACTTGGACTTTCAATTATTATGTCCATCATCAAACAATATCCGAATTGGGATATTTCCTATGAATTTGAGGAGGGAATGCATTATTTTATCATTACTAAAAATAACAAAAGCCTTTCTAATTGAGGGGATTAGGTTGTTTTAAAGAGTTTCGGCGGCACCTTCGGTGCTAGTCTTGGTCGGAAGATTTTTTCTTTCGACTTTTTCTTTTCTGCATGGATTTATTTTTATATTTATAGGTGATATTCCATCATTATGTCAGTTTTTAAAGACCATAAAATTTCCCTCAAAAATA
>NZ_JBDFPQ010000020.1:0-46871 GCF_039672645.1 Chryseobacterium sp. C39-AII1 | reverse complement strand
GTAATAAACTTTTGAGAATCTGTTTTGGAGTGGTGAAGAATAAGACGAAATATCAACCGGATTATCAAAAAAACTTTAAAATTTTAACCTAAATAATTTGCAATTTAACATAGAACATCGGGGCTAGAAAACCGTCATTTCTCTCAAAATCAGTAAAAATCCACAAGAGCTCATATAAGATTTCAAATACCAATTGTTAAATAAAATTATTATTCGACAAAAAATAATAAATGAAACCCCCTTCACACTTGACCATTGACTTATAAATCTCTATTTTTGAATCAATGAAATTTTCTACACAAGAACTAATGGATGGAATTCGATCAGGCAACAAACGTCTGATTGCGAAAGCCATTACATTAGTCGAAAGTAAAAAGGCAGAACACAGAACTCAGGCAGAAGAATTATTAAAACAAATCATGCCTTTTACAGGAAATTCTGTTCGTGTAGGAATCACAGGAGTTCCGGGAGCCGGAAAATCAACTTTTATAGAAAGTTTTGGAAGATTGGCGATTGCAAATGGCAAAAAAGTAGCTGTTTTAGCCATCGATCCCAGTTCGGCAATCAATAAAGGAAGTATTTTAGGAGATAAAACCCGAATGGAAGAACTGGCAAAAGAAGAAAATGCTTTTATTCGCCCTTCTCCAAGCTCAGGTTTTTTGGGCGGCGTTGCCAATACCACTTTTGAAACAATGATGATCTGTGAAGCAGCGGGTTATGATTATATTTTAATTGAAACGGTCGGCGTTGGTCAGTCGGAAGTGCTGGTTGCGGATATTACCGATGTCTTTTTATTTTTAAAAATAATTGGAGGAGGAGATGAGCTTCAGGGTATCAAACGCGGGATCATGGAAATGGTAGACGTAATTTTCATAAATAAAGTTGAAAAAGAAAATCTTCAAAAAGCTAAAAATACAAGATTGGAATTAAAACGTGCCCTTGATTTTATTCCGCCCAAAGAAAAAGACTGGAAAGTTCCGGTTTTACTGGGTTCTGCGCTGCACAACGAAGGATTGAAAGAAATTTTTGAAAAAATAACAGATTTCATTAATTTAAAAAAGAAAATCAATCGCTTCGAAGAAGTTAGAACACAGCAAGCTGAAAAACGATATGAATATTGGGTTCAGGAATATATTTTAGCCTTGATGAAGAGAAATGAATCTTTAGAAGAAGCTTACCTTCAACATAAAAAAAATGCTTCAGCAATGGTTTCAAATCCAAGCACTGAAGCAAAATTATTTGTTGAAAAATTTCTTAATCCGGAAAATTAGAGTTTTTCTTTTTCCTCGATATTTTTAGAAATAAATCCGTCATAAGAAATCGGCTGTCTGTCATTACTTCTGATCGATGTAAATGCTCTTCCGTTTTTAAAGATCTCAATAATGATTTCATCTACAGTACTTTGATCGTTTACTTTAATTTTAACAATCCATTTTCCTTTTTTACCTTGAGTTTTACTTACCAAAAAATCTTTTGAGGTAAATCTGTAGCCGGTTTTATCTGTATTTCCGTAAGATGGGTTGAACACTCTTCCGAAATAGGGCAAATAAACTTCAAGCTTATCTTTTTTTAAATCAATTGAATAATTACTTCCTGCAAGATCAAGCATTCTTGTTGATGTAGTATTAGGAAGAGAATTCATAACATTAATAACATCATAATTGGTTGGTGTTGCCCTTTCTGCACGAAACGAGAAATCTTCGGCATCTACAATTCCTGAAATAGTTGAAGGATCAACTTTAGTTTGGGCAAAACTGTTTTGAAAAATCATCAGAAACCCAAAAATGAATATGATTGAAATATACTTTTTCATGATAATAAAATAATTATTAAATTTAAATAGCAAAATGTATGCAAAAATTCTGTTTCAAAAAAGTTTTGGAATAGAAATTGTAAATGATGATTTAACAACCCTCTAAACTATGAAAATTACACATCTATTAGGAATAGGAGCGCTGGCTCTTTCCGTTGCAGCATGTACTACAAACCCGATTACGGGAAGGTCTTCTTTACAATTGGCAAACAATTCTGAAATCCTTACCATGTCTGCACAAGAATATAAAACTACTTTATCCAAAGGTAAAGTGATTACCGGGACGGCAGACGCCAAAAAAGTGGTTGCTGTTGGTAGCAGAATAAAAGCGGCAGCAGAGAAATATTATCAAAATATTGGAAGATCGGCAGATTTAGCCAATTATAATTGGGAATTTAATCTTTTACAAAGCAGCGAATTGAATGCTTGGTGTATGCCTGGCGGAAAAGTTGCTGTTTATACTGGGATTTTACCAATTACTAAAAATGATAACGGTCTTGCTGTTGTGATGGGTCACGAAGTTTCACACGCATTGGCAGGTCACGGAAACGAAAGAATTTCTCAGGCTATGGTCGCGCAATACGGTGGTCAAATCTTGGGAGGAACGATTTCTAACGGGCAATGGGCTAATGTTTTTGAGAAAGTTTACCCAATTGGTTCTCAGGTGGCTTTGTTGAAATATGGTAGAAACCAAGAGTCTGAAGCAGATGAAATGGGATTATACTTAATGGCAATGGCAGGATATGATCCGAGAGAAGCAGTTCCTTTCTGGAATAGAATGGAAGCCGCAGCAACCGGAGCAAGACAGCCGGAATTCTTATCTACCCACCCGAATCCTGAAACCAGAATTTCAGATATTAATAAAGATTTACCTAAAGCTTTAGAATATTACAAAGCAGCAGGAGGAAAATAATAAATAGAAATTTTAATCTTGAAACATAGCCTTATTAAATTTTTGCTAAATTTGGTAAGGCTTTAATTTTAACCACTTAAACACACATTATGAAAGGTTTATCACTTACCGGGCTTATACTTTTGGCTGTTTCTGTATTGTTATTTTACCTTACCTCGCCCAATTTTACCATCAATGATCTTCAGATGTCCCACGTTATGGGCATCATGGGAGGTGTTGGTATTGGCTTAATTATTGGCGGAATGGTAGGATACGTTAGCAAAGGTAGCGCCATCAAGGCTGAACAAAAGAAGAAAGAATTCAAGCAGTTGCAAAAAGATAAAGAAGAGCTTGAACAAAAGGCTGCCGAAATTGCAAAACGTGAAGCAGAATTACAGTCTCATAATCAAAATCCTCAAATCTAACGACTTGAGGATTTTTTTATAATTGTTATTTTCGAATTAATTAAAACTTGTAACCAACACCTACCATAAATAAATTAGGTCTGTTGTCGTATCTTATTTCTTCGCCAGAAACTTTATTGATGAAGTTTCTTGAATCTTTACTGAAAGCACCTTCATATCTCGCATTCAGAATTAATTTTTTGATTTCAAACTGAGCTCCGAACTGGTAACCTACCGTGAAGTTGTCTCTTGAGTTTTCTTTAAAATCATTAAAAGTATCTTCTTTGCTCAAATTATAGCTTGCCACGGGACCTACGAATACTCCCAAAGTATTTCCTAAAAGGTTATACCCTAAAAGAACCGGCAAATCCATACGATTGCTTTTGATATCGAAGGTTGTAGATTCTGTCGTAAATTCGTTTTTAAAATGCGTGTAGTACAATTCCGGCATTACATATAAAGCCCCTGGCAACGGAACTTTTAATGAAAGACCAACGTTGAAACCTGCATTGTTTTTTCCGCTTCCTTCAATGGCATCGTTTACGGTTCCTTTAATGTTTTTCCAAGATGGTGAACCTGTAGGAAATATTATGTTTGCTTTACCTGCCAAAGAAATCTGAGCAGAAGCAAATACTGAAAAACCTATTAATGCTATACTAAGTGCCTTTTTCATTATCGTCTATTTTTGTGATTGTATTATCAATAGTTTTATTATTCTCAAGTAAATATTCTCTCAGTTCTTTAAATAGTTCTGATGAATAAACGAAGTCAATAAGATTTTTATTGCCCGCCGTGATCAAAACGTCTTTATTTCCTTCCCATTCTTTGATACCCAATCTTAGATAAACAATCTTTTCACCAATCGTCATCACCGAGTTCATATCGTGGGTGTTGATGATGGTTGTGGTGTTATATTCTTTAGTGATCTCAAGCAGAAGATCATCAATTACGTTTGATGTATAAGGGTCTAATCCTGAGTTTGGTTCATCACAGAAAAGATATTTTGGGTTATTTACAATCGCTCTTGCAATGGCAACCCTTTTTTGCATTCCCCCGGAAATTTCAGAAGGAAATTTTTTATTGGCTTTATCTAAATGTACTCTTCCGATTACCTCAAAAACACGTCTTTTCTTTTCTCTGTAAGATAAATTGGTAAACATATCCAAAGGGAACATGATGTTTTCTTCCACCGTTAATGAGTCGAACAAGGCACTTCCCTGGAATACGGTTCCGATTTCCGAACGAAGATGCTGTTTTTCGTCACGTGTCATCACGTTAATATCTCTTCCATCGAAAAGAATCTCTCCGGAAGTTGGCTGAAAAACATTCAGTAAGCTTTTAAGAAAAACTGTTTTCCCTGAACCACTCTGCCCAATAATCAAATTTACTTTACCTTTATCAAAAGAGGTTGAAATTCCTTTAAGTACTTCAACACCATCAAAACTTTTCTTTAAATCTTTTACCTCAATCATTAGCTTAATATTAATTGGGTTAATAGCAATTCGGAAAGAATAATGAAAACCATTGTCCAAACTACTGCCTGTGTACTTGCTCTACCTACTTCCAATGATCCACCTTTTACATTATAACCAAAATAAGAAGGAACGGTGGCAATGATAAATGCAAAAACAGCTGTTTTTGTAAATGCATAATAAATGAAAAGATTCGGCATATACATCTGAATTCCGATTACATAATCATTGGTTGTCCAGTTTCCTGTCAAAATTCCGGCAATATATCCTCCGGCGATCCCAAAAACGATGCTTATGGCAATCAGTAAAGGATTAAATATTACACAGGCGATGATTTTAGGTAAAATCAGGAAGTTAGGAGAGTTTACTCCCATAATGTCCAAAGCATCAATCTGTTCTGAAACCCTCATTGTACCTATGCTGGATGCTATATATGAACCTACTTTTCCGGCCAGAATCAAACTGATGATTGTAGGCGCAAATTCTAATACCAAAACGGCTTTTGTTGCATATCCTACAAATGACGGAGGAATAGGAAATGAAGAAGCATCAAAGTTATTAAACATTTGAATAGCCACTACCGCTCCAACGAATATAGATGTGAAGATAACCAACCCGAAAGAGTTGACTCCCAAATCATTGATTTCTCTCATGAATAGTTTCCAGAATACTCTCATTTTTTGAGGTTTCTGGATAGATTTACCAAGAAGAAGAATATATTCTCCGACTGCTGTAAAAAACTTTTTTAACATTCTGCTAAATTAGACTTTTTTTATTTAATTATTTAAGTTGAGATTAAGTCTAAGGTTTAGTTTTAAATGCCCAAATTAAGATTAAATTTATCCTAATTTGAATTAAACCTTATTTTGCATTTTTATCCCCACCGAGAACTAATAAAATGGTTTTCAAAATAATAACAAGATCCAGCGCAAAACTCCAGTTTCTCACATAGAAAGCGTCTGCCAATACACGTTTTTTCATCTCTACTTCCACGTCTCCCGAGTCTCCACGAAGGCCGTTTACCTGCGCCAAACCTGTAATTCCCGGGCTTGCCATACTTCTCAAGCTGTATCTTCCGATCTTGGGTTTATAATAATCATCAACAGCCAACATGTGCGGTCTAGGGCCAACGATCGACATTTCTCCTTTCAACACATTCAAAAACTGAGGCATTTCATCAAGACTGGTCTTTCTTAAAAATTTACCAATCTTGGTGATTCGCGAGTCGTTTTCGCTGGTTGTTTTGGTTGTAGATTCATCATTTACCACCATGGTTCGGAATTTAATGCAACTAAAAACCTCTTCATGAAAACCATATCTTTTCTGTATGAAAAAAACAGGCCCTTTTGATGTTGATTTAATTAAAATTGCAATAATTGGGAAAAGCCAAGAGCAAATTCCTACCAAAACGAAGATGGAAAATAGAATATCGAACGTTCTTTTCATCAGAAAATTCGAATAATAATCTAAAGGATATCTTGCCTGATTAAGAATGGGCTGAGTCTGAATGTAAGCCAAGTCATAAAGGAAAAAATCACTTTGCGAAATATTGGGAATTAAAGTAATATGTACTTTATTGGCTTCGGCTAGTTTAAATAGACGATCTTCAGTTTCTGGGCTGAATGAATGGTCTGTGGGCAAAAATAAAGTATGAATTCCGTTGTCTTGCCAAAATTTTATCAGGTTTTCAGACTGAATATCAACATCTTTATAATCAAAAACTTTGTAACCGTAATCTTTTCTGTTGCTGAAAATATTCTTTAAAATCTCCGTAGAGCTGTTTTCATTCAGAAACATAATATTTCGATGGTTTACCCCTAAACTTCGGATGTATTTTATTCCGAAATAAATCATTGATTTAGAAAGGAATACGAAAAAATAGAGATAAAACGATAACCAATAAATGTCGGAATTGAAAAACGCATTGTAGCTCACTTTCCCGATAAGGAAAACTCCTAAAATAAATAAGAGAAAGTGAATTAAAAGCCGCTCAAGAAACAAAGTATACGTTAAGTTCCTGGGAATATTATAGATTTTTGTTCTACCGCTGAGAAGCATCCAAAACAAAAATAATAAGGCCAGAGAAAACGTATTTTGGTACCAACTTTCCTGATTGTACTTTAATTCTTCGTTTCTGCTTATAAAAAAGAATATGAAAATAGATGCAATAACCAAAAGGTCAAGCAATATAATGATTGATTTCAGGTATCTAGAGTATCGAATTCTCTGCATCTATGTGTTATAAACGGATACGAAGAGCTAAGGTACGTATTTTTATGGGATATTAAGATATTTATGAGTCTGAACAGACGCTCTCCAATCTGGGTTTTCAAGAATGAAATCTGTAATTTTAGGATACATTTCATCGCGCTTGCTCCATTCGCTCTGAAGATATAATGTACAGTTTTTTGAAACTTTTGCCGCTTGTTCCTGAGCAAATTTAAAATCATTATTATTAAATACAATCATTTTAAGCTCATGAGCTTTAGCATAAATTTCTTCTTTTGGTAAGCCTGTTTTCTTTGGTGAAAGGGTGATCCAGTCGATTTGTCCGCTCATCGGGTATGCTCCTGAAGTTTCAATATGAACCGTGCATCCCAATTCTTTTAATTTGGATGTTAAAATATCAAGATTCCACATTAACGGTTCTCCACCTGTTAAAACAATAGTCTTACAATGTTTTGCCGCAGTTTCTGCAATTTCTTCTGCATTCATTAATGGATGTAAGTTCGGATCCCAACTTTCCTTTACATCACACCAGTGGCACCCAACGTCGCAACCGCCCAATCTGATGAAATAGGCTGCTTTTCCCGTGTGTGCTCCTTCTCCCTGAAGAGTGTAAAAATGCTCCATCACAGGGAGCATTTTACCTTCTTTTAATAAAATATCTTCTTCTTTATTCATTTTAAAATTAGTCGTTGTAGACTGAAGTTTTGTAAGCAATGATGGTGTTTTTCATCAACATCGCTCTTGTCATAGGTCCAACTCCTCCCGGAACCGGTGTGATCCAGCTTGCTTTTGCAGCACAGCTGTCGAAATCTACGTCACCTGCCAAATAATAACCTTTTGGAGAATCGTTGTCTACTCTCGTAATACCTACATCAACAATTACTGCTCCGTCTTTGATCATTTCACCTTTTAAGAAGTGAGGATCTCCCAACGCTGTAATTACGATGTCTGCTTTTTTAGTGTATTCTTCGATGTCTTTTGTGTAAGAGTGCGTTAACGTAACCGTTGAGTTTCCAGGGAAATCTTTTCTTCCCATTAAGATACTCATTGGTCTTCCTACGATTTTACTTCTTCCGATGATAACGCAGTCTTTACCTTTAGTTTCAATATTGTATCTTTCCAATAATGTTAAAATTCCGAACGGAGTTGCAGGTAAGAAAGTATCCATTTCCAAAGCCATTTTCCCAAAGTTTGTAGGATGGAACCCGTCAACATCTTTTCTCGGATCGATTGCGTTGATGATCTTCTCCTGATCGATTTGATCCGGTAAAGGCAACTGAACGATAAATCCGTCAACAGATTTATCTTTATTAAGTTCTTCAATTTTTTCCAATAATTCAGATTCAGAAACCGTACTTGGAAATTTCACTAAGCTCGATTGAAAACCAACTTCCTCACAATCTTTTACTTTCGCGTTTACATAAGCCTTGCTCGCGCCGTTGTTTCCAACAAGAATTGCCACCAAATGTGGAGCTCTTCTTTTGTTTGCAAGAATTTTTTCAACTTCAGCCTTGATTTCCTGTTTTATTTCTTTGGATACTTTTAATCCGTCAAGAATTTCTGCCATTTTTACTTTTATTACTTTTTATTAGATTTTTAAGGATATTTTTCCGGATTCTGATGAGTGCAGAAAACGGAAAGGATATAAATCATTTTTTCTTCTTCATTTATTTCATAGAAAATGATATAAGGAAATTTTTTGAGAGGAAAAGCTCTTATATCTCTATATTTTTTCTGAAAATAAGGATTGCTCACAATTCTATTTATTGAAAGATCCAATTGGGTATTAAAATTCTTTAGAACTTTCATTGAAATGTTCGCATAATACTCTGTCGCTTCCTCAATATTATCTTCAGCAATTGATAGAAATTTAAAATTAAAGACCATATTTTGCTCTAATTCTCTTTAAAGACTCCTTACCATCTACTGCTGTTGATCTGTCTTGCTTTAAAGCTTCATCAATCACTCTTTTCATTTCATCCGTCAACTCAAAATCATCCTCATTTTTTTCAAAGCTGATCTTCATTTTTTTCAAAAAAGTTTCCACAAAGGTCTCTTCCTCCTTATTGCTTAGGTTAATGATAATCTGTGTCATATCTTTGTATTTTTAATCAAAATTAATGAAAATCAGCAATAGTTTATTTATTAGCTTTATAATAATTAATCAATCCGTTTGTTGACGTGTCATGAGAGGTAACGTTCTCATTATTTTCAAGTTCCGGAAGGATTTTGTTAGCTAAAACTTTTCCAAGTTCCACACCAAACTGGTCAAAACTGAAAATATTCCAAATCACACCCTGAACGAAAATTTTATGTTCATACAAAGCAATTAATTGCCCTAATGAAAAAGGAGTTAATTCATTGATTAATATAGAGTTTGTTGGTGTGTTTCCGTGGAAGACTTTATAATTTAATAAGAAATCAATCTCCTCGTCAGATTTTCCCGAAGCTTTTAATTCTGCTTCCTCTTCCTCTTCTGTTTTTCCGAAAGCAAGTGCCTCAGTCTGAGCAAAAAAGTTAGCTAATAATTTATCCTGATGATCAGAAACTTTGTTCGGACTTTTCGCATACGCAATAAAATCTGCAGGAATCAGTTCTGTTCCTTGGTGAATCAATTGATAGAAAGCATGTTGTCCGTTTGTTCCCGGTTCGCCCCAAATAATTGGTCCTGTTTCATATTCTACAAATTCTCCATTTCTGTCAACACATTTTCCGTTACTTTCCATATCTCCCTGTTGGAAATATGCCGGAAATCTGTCTAAATACTGAGAATAAGGAAGAATAGCAACGGTTGTCGCTGCATAGAAATTACGATACCAAATTCCAATTAATCCCATCAAAACGGGAATGTTTTCACCAAATTCTGCAGTTTGGAAATGCTGATCTGTGTCGTAAGCTCCTCTCAATAATTGCTCATAATTTTCATAACCTACTGCAAGAACGATGCTTAAACCGATCGCGCTCCACAATGAGTATCTTCCGCCAACCCAATCCCAGAATTCGAAAATGTTTTCTTCTGCAATTCCGAAGTCTTTAACGGCCTGAACGTTAGTTGATAAAGCGACAAAGTGTTTTGCTACATCTTCCTGTTTTCCAGCTTGTAAGAACCAATCTTTTGCTGAATTTGCATTCGTCATTGTTTCCTGAGTCGTAAACGTTTTAGAAGCAATGATGAATAAAGTCGTTTCAGGGTTTAAATCTTTAACAACTTCTGCGATATGATTTCCGTCCACATTAGAAACAAAATGAACGTTTAACCTTGTTTTGAAATGTTTCAGAGCCGAAACTACCATCACAGGCCCCAAATCTGAACCTCCGATTCCGATGTTCACAACATCTGTAATTTCTTTTCCGGTAAAACCTTTGTGATCTCCAGAAATAATGCTTTCAGAGAAAGATTTCATGTGATCCAAAACTCTTTTGATCTGAGGTTTGATATTTTCACCGTCTACCAAAATTTCTTTATCAGAAAAATCTCTCAAAGCGGTATGCAGAACGGCTCTTCCTTCTGTTTCGTTGATTTTGTCTCCAGAAAACATTTTAGAAATCGCGTCTTTCAATTCGCATTCTTCAGCAAGGTTTAAAAGAAGGTTTTTTGTTTTAGAATCGATTAAGTTTTTAGAATAATCAAATAAAAAGTTAGGTCTTTTAATCGAAAATTCATTAAAACGGTTCGGATTGTATTCAAAAAGGCTTCTTAAATCAAAATCATTATTTGCAAATTGCTCGTCCAAAGCTTTCCAGCTGTTGGTTTGAGTAGGATTTATTTTTGATAACATATATTTTAGAAATTAGGGTTATACTATTTGAAATTTCAGTGTGTTTTTCTTCCTGAATTCTGTTTGTGATATTTCAATCTGCAAATTTAAGGAAAAAATGAATGGGGTGAATGTCTCAAAATGATAAGAAATATTTAAATTTCAAAAAAAATCATTCAGAAATTGTTCTGAAAATTCAAAACTAGTATTTGTATAACTAAAATTATTAACTTCCGTTTCAAATTTTCATATTTCCAGCAATGATCAACAGAAGAGATTTTATCAAAAAATCAGGACTTGGATTAGGCTTTTTCACCGTTCCTTCCTCGGCAAAATTTTTATTTGTGAATGATTTTGTATCAAAAAGACCCAATCTTAGCCAAAGAAAATTCACTTCAGAAGCAGTTGAAAAGACTATTAAAACCATAAAAAATACGATTGCTGATGAAGAGTTGGCGTGGATGTTTGAAAATTGTTTCCCCAATACGCTTGATACAACGATAAAATTTTATCATAAAAATACTAAACCTTATACCTATGTGATCACGGGAGATATTGATGCGATGTGGCTTCGGGATTCTTCGGCACAGGTTTATCCGTATTTAAATTTAGCGAATGAAGACAAAAAATTAAAAGATCTTTTGAAAGGAGTTATTAATAAACAGGTTGAATGTGTTCTTCTCGATCCTTATGCTAATGCTTTTTTTGATGATCCTCATAAAATCAGCGAGTGGAAAGATGATGTAACCGATATGAAACCTGGAATTCACGAGCGAAAATGGGAAGTCGATTCGTTGTGTTACGTAATGCGTTTATCATATAATTATTGGAAAACTACTGGAGATTCTTCTGTTTTTGATGCAGATTGGAAAAAAGCAATGTTGTTGATTTTACAGACTTTCAAAGAACAACAACGAAAAGATTCAAAAGGGCCTTATTCTTTTGAAAGAGCGAACGGAAACCCTTTAGATACACAATTTGGCAAAGGCTTTGGAAATCCTACGAAGAAAGTTGGTTTGATTCATTCGATGTTCCGACCTTCGGATGATGCCACTTTTTATCCTTTTTTAATTTCTTCGAATATGTTTGCGGTAGTTTCTTTACGCGAAACGGCGGAAATTTTCTCTAAGATTTTAAAAGATGAAAATTCATCAAATCAATTCAAAAATTTAGCAAAAGAAGTGGATGATGCTAATGTTCCGAATTTATTGTCAATTCCTTATTTGGGATATACTTCAAAGGATGATGAAGTCTATAAAAACACACGAAATTTTTCTTTAAGTCATGCAAATCCGTGGTTTAGCGAAGGTAAATTTGCGAAAGGAATTGGTGGCCCGCACATTGGGGAACATAAAATCTGGCCTTTGGGTTTAATTATGCAGGCTTTGACGACCGATAATGACGAGGAAATTATAGCCTGTTTAAAAATGTTGAAAGGAACGCACGCCGGAACTGGATTTATCCATGAATCTTTTGATGTTGATAATCCGAAAGATTTTACACGATCTTGGTTTGCCTGGGCAAATACATTGTTTGGCGAATTGATTCTCCATCTTCACAAAACAAAACCTGAGATTTTAAAAATGAAATTTTAATGTTAAAAAAACCTCCAGATTGATTCCGGAGGTTTCTTGTAAAATCTAAAAATTTATATAAATAACCAAAGGTTAGGATTGCTATTCTGAAATATTTGAATGTGATTTTTTAATTGATTTTCTCTTTTTGTAGAAAAATAATCCAACGCCAGCGATCAGTAATAATGGCCAGATTACGATTAATCCAACAATAATTCTTTGGATTAAATAATAACCTTCCACGAAAGCAGATTTTGCACTGTATAAAAATTCAAATCTATATTTATCGTCGATGCTTTTTGTATTGGTAATGGCAATTTCTGCAATGCGAAGTTTAGGTTCTTTAATAAAAATGTCAACCGTGCTGTATTTTAGCTGATCTGCTGTATTCATGGTTTCCAGCTGCTGTTGATTGCCTTCTTTCATATTGTCGTTGCTCATACTTACTTTATCTTTATTCACTTTCATCTGAGCAATATTGTTATCAGTTTTTTTATTTCTTTGAGCCTCAAGTTCTGCATATTTTATGCTGGCAGTCACATCTTCCGCATTGATGATTCTTGAATTCAAGAATAGTTTTTTATCATTAATCAACGTCAAAAGTTCACCCAATTTATCTGTTGGAACCCGAACTTGCATCGTGTTTTCGGTTTGAAATTTTTTAACCAAAGTTGCGTTTTCGTTGGATGTATTATAAGTGTCTTCAGAAACAACATTGCTTTGCAGATTGCTTTTTGTTACAAATCCTCCCAATTGCTGAACCGATTTTTCAATAGAAATGGTTGCATCATAAACATCTTTCACTTCCATATTTACATCCGCCGTTTTGATAAACTGTTTGTCTTTTACATTCATCGTTGCAGCGGAAGAAACACTGTCGGAAACCACTACCGCAGCAGAATCTGCAGTTGCATAATCTGCAGATGATGTTTCTATTGCTTCTCCTTTTTTACATGAATAAATTCCTAATAAAAGTGCCGTTGCGATGGATAGCTTTATGTAAGTCGTTCTCATAATATTGATTTTTTAATGTTTTGCTTCTCCCAAAGTTCCTGCAGAATGGCTTGTAATGTTTGAAAATGCCAAGTAAAAAGTTTGTAAAGAGAAATTCTGTTTTAAATAAATGAAAATCAATGTTTTGTAAAATGAATTAAAAATATGTCTCTTGTTTTCGGATTAATTTTTGCTTAACTTTTACAAATCAAACATACAATAAATTCTTATGTCAAATACTTTTTCCAAAATCAGAAACGCGATAGAATTATTAAGAACCATCGACTTTGATCAGTTGAGTGCTATTTCTCAAAAAGTTGATTTACCCAAACTGATGCAAAATTTCTCGAAACTTGATGATAAACAGTTGGGCGGATTAATGAAAATGCTCGATCCGAATAAAAAGAAAAAAGAACTTCCGCCTATCGACGGAGATTTCTACGATATTTATCACACATTGAGTCCTGAACAACGAGAAATTCAGTTAAAAGTAAGGGCTTTCATGGAAAAAGAAGTGAAGCCTTTGGTGAATCATTATTGGCTCAGAGACGAATTTCCCCATGAATTAATCCCAAAATTTCAAAAATTAAATATTTGCGGTGTAACCTACGAAGGGTATGGCTGTCCGGGAATGCCTTTTTTAATGGAAGGTGTTATTGCGATGGAAATGGCAAGAATTGATGCTTCGATTGCTACTTTCTTTGGAGTGCAATCCGGCTTGGCGATGGGTTCAATTTATATTTGCGGTTCTGAAGAACAAAAACAAAAATGGCTTCCTCAAATGCAGAAGTTTGAAAAAATAGGTGCTTTTGGGTTAACAGAACCTGAAGTTGGTTCCGGAGCAGCAGGAGGTTTAACAGTGACTTGTAAAAAAACTCCTGAAGGTTGGGTTTTAAATGGTCAGAAAAAATGGATCGGAAACGCCACTTTTGCAGATTTAATCATCATTTGGGCGAGAGATGTAGACAGCGGAGAAGTGAAAGGTTTTATTGTTGAAAAAGATAATCCGGGTTATTCTGTTGAGAAAATCAAAGGAAAAATGGCGTTAAGAATCGTTCAAAATGGTTTGATTACGCTTAAAGATTGTTTAGTCACAGAAGAAAACCGTCTGCAAAATGCCAATTCATTTAAAGATACCGGAAAAGTTTTGAGAATGACGAGAGCGGGAGTGGCGTGGATGGCGACAGGTTGCGCAAGAGGAGCTTATGAAAGTGCCTTAGCGTATACAAGAACTCGCGAACAGTTTGGAAAACCGATTGCTTCATTTCAAATGATTCAAGGACATTTGGTAGAAATGTTGTCGAATTTAACGGCAATGCAAACCATGGTTTTCAGACTTTCCGAAATGCAGGACGAAGGGATTCTAAAAGATGAACACGCTTCTTTAGCAAAAGTTTTCTGTACTTTGAGAACACGAGATATCGTTTCCAGAGCCCGTGAAGTGTTGGGTGGAAACGGAATTTTGCTTGAATATGACGTGGCAAGATTTGTAGCCGACGCCGAAGCAATTTATTCTTATGAAGGAACAAAAGAGATCAATTCACTGATTGTCGGAAGATCGATTACCGGTTTCAGTGCATTTGTATAATATTGAAAGGGAATGGTCGATTGTAACTCGCTTTGTTTGTCAGTTTTAAAAATTCACAATTGACCACTCACCATTCACCATTCACTTTTTATTTCACCAAGGCTTTATATTTTTCTTTGTTATCAATAATCATCCAAAGATTGATCAGGAACATAATTCCGGCGATAGACATACCCGAAGTAGATTTGTCTAGTGTGAAAATATGAGCAACAATTCCTACCATTACCGGCAAAATGACAATGGCACCAAGAGCTCTGGTTTTAGGAAAGATAAAAAGAAGCCCTCCGATAACTTCCACAGCCCCAACTAAGGGCATCAACCAACTGATTTCTCCAAAAGCGGTAAAAATCTTCATTTGCTCAGGCGTTGGTTTTTCCATTGGCATATAGTTTAAGAATTTGTTTAATCCGGCATTAATAAACATTAATCCGAAAAGTAAGGATACAATAAATTTTACGATTTTCATATTGTTGATTTTATATTAAATATAACATAAAAATGATATTCGTTTATTTGGATAGATTGATTTTTATTTATTTTTCAATTTAATGTGAATTTTTTACAGGCTGTGTGGCTGTATTTTATATATTTGTTAATCAAGTTAAACTAAACAAATTATATTATGTTGAAAAATCTTAAAAAACTAAATCGTGTAGATTTAAGAGAAATTAAAGGAGGCGGTCGTGAGCAAATTTGTGACATCGGTCCTGAAGGTTGCCCGTGTAAAATTCCTGCTGGACATCCATGTTTAGGTAGAAGCGGTGGACCAGGAAATCCAGGTGAACCTGTAGGCTATTGTCCGGATAATCAATCTTATATTCCATGCGATCAAAGTTGTCCAAGCGGAATGAGTCCGATTTGTGCACTTTAAAAAAATATGAAGCCTTCCAAATTTTGAAGGCTTCATTTATTTATAGAATTTTAAAATTGCTCATTACCAATTACTTATTGCTAATGATTAATCCATTTCTTCCAACGTAATATTCTTTGAAATTTTATATTTCTTTTTCTTTTTATCCGGTTTTTGTTCCTCACCGAGAAGTCTTCCCCAAGGCTGCAGACCTTCCACTCTTTCAAAAATAATTTTCAGAATCGCAATTGCCGGAATACATAAAAACATTCCTGCAATTCCCCAAAGATGTTCGCCCAAAAGAATTCCTAAAAATGAAAATAAGGCGTTGATTTTCACTTTAGAACCAACGACAAACGGAAGAACGATATTTCCATCAATGATATGAACGGCGATATATCCGAGCACAACATAAAAACATGTAACCGGAGTTCCTGTAGCAAAAGCAATGAAGCATGAAATCACCAACGAAATACAGATTCCGAGATAAGGAATTACATTTAATAAACCTGTTAAAACAGCCAAAAGAACAGCATATTTTACACCCAAAACGGTTAAAACAATGGATGTTAAAATAGAGACAATGAAAACCTGAAGGCAAAGCCCAATAATATATTTTTTCGTCATTACACGAACTTCATTCACCACTTCCTGAACGCTTGCTTTATGCTTTTCATTAAAAACAGTGACGATGAAATTATTTAAAACTCTTCTGTAATTCAAGATGAAAATAAAGAAAAGAATAAAAAACAGAATAAACCCGAATCCTGTTGAAAATATTCCGAAAGTGAATCCTAAAATTACGCCCGAAGACGAAAGTAATTTGTTCAGTCCTTGATTGATGTAATCCAGCTGATCATCAATTTTTACATTAAAAGTTTTTGAGATCCAATGCTGAAGATTCTCAAAAACTGTAGTAAACTGTGTTCTTAGATGCGGAATATCTTTACTGAAATCTGAAAGTTGAGATCCGAAGAAATAAATGAGTCCTGCTAAAATCACCAACATTACCAATACCGAAGTCATGGTAGAAATAGACCTGGGAAACTTTAATTTTTTTTCTAATAAAGTGGCAAATGGCAGAAAAAGCATCGCCATTAAAAATGCTAAAAAGAAAGGTGCTAAAATACTTTGTCCTAATGCCAAAAGATAACCAAGACCAATAATGGAAATGATGACTAAGGTCAGTTTAACAAGAAAAGGAAGTCGAATAAAATTCATAATTTCAAAATCTGCTGTATAAAAATAAGAAAAACCCTCCGAATTGAAGAGCTTTTTTATGGTGAACCTAAATTCTTTTCGATTTAAAGCAAAATCTATTCCGTCAAAAATTAAATAAGATGAATTTTTTATAAAGAACGAGTATCTTATTTAAAGTGAATATATTAAAAGTGAAACACGTCTTGAAAAAAATCAAGACGTGTTTCTTATTGAGAATGTTAATATGTTTACTAGTTACTTTTCAATCGCTATTTCGATTACTTCTTCCATGCGGTTTACGTAGTGAACGGTAAGGTTTTTCAGGTAATCTTTTTTAATTTCTTCCACATCTTTTCTGTTGGCTTCACAAAGAATTACCTCTTTAATTCCGGCTCTGGTCGCAGCCAGTAATTTTTCTTTAATTCCGCCTACAGGAAGTACTTTTCCTCTTAGCGTAATTTCTCCGGTCATAGCTAAATGTGCCTTCACTTTTTTATTTTTAAATGAAGAAACCATTGAGGTTAGCATCGCGATACCCGCCGAAGGTCCATCTTTTGGAGTCGCTCCTTCAGGAACGTGAACGTGGATGTTTTTTTTCTCGATATCATCCTGAGAAATTCCCAATTCATCGTGTTTAGCTTTAATATATTCTAAAGCAATGGTTGCAGATTCCTTCATTACCGTTCCCAAGTTGCCCGTCATTGTTAAGGCGCCTTTTCCATTGCTTAAAATGCTTTCAATGAATAAGATATCGCCGCCAACGCTTGTCCAGGCAAGACCAGTCACAACTCCTGGAAATCCAGTGATTTCCGATAAGCTTTTTGGTCTTGGAACTCCTAAGATTTCATCTACTTTTTCAAGAGAAATTTTCGGATCATATTCTTTCACCAAAGCGGTTTGTAAAGCTACCCAACGGGCGATTGATGCAATTCTTTTTTCCAATGTTCTTACGCCGCTTTCCGAAGTGTGAGCTTCGATAATATGTTTTAATTCAGGATTTCCTAGTTTGAAAGATTTCGCATCTAAACCGTTTTCTTCCTGTTGTTTTTTAATTAAATGTCTCTTCGCAATCTCGATTTTTTCTTCCAAAGTATATCCTGCGATCTGAATAATTTCAGTTCTGTCTAATAATGGAGTTTGAATGGTGGATAATGAATTGGCTGTTGCGATAAACATCACTTTAGACAAATCATAACCCATTTCTAAGAAATTATCGTAGAAAGATTTATTTTGCTCAGGATCAAGAACTTCTAAAAGTGCCGAACTTGGATCACCGTGTAAACCTTGTGCAATTTTATCCATTTCATCCAAAACAATCACAGGATTTGAAGTTCCCGATTTTTTGATGGATTGAAGGATTCTTCCCGCCATCGCTCCAATGTAGGTTTTTCTATGTCCGCGAATTTCACTTTCGTCGTGAAGACCGCCCAAAGAAAGACGTACGTACTTTCTTCCTAATGCATCTGCAATTGATTTTCCTAATGAAGTTTTACCAACTCCTGGAGGCCCAACAAGCAATAGAATAGGGGATTTCATGTTGTTTTTTAATTTTAAAACAGCCATGTGCTCCAAAATTCTCTTTTTAATATCTTCAAGTCCGAAGTGTGCTTTGTCTAAAACTTTCTCTGCTTTGGCAATATCAAAAATATCTTTTGTGTAGGTTTCCCAAGGAAGATCTGTGAAGAAATCCAGATAATTTCTCTGAACATTATAATCCGGTGAGTTTGGATTCTGACGCTGTAATCTGTTGATTTCCTTTTGGAAATGTTCTTCAACTTCAGTGCTCCATGTTCTCTTTCTTGCTTTTGCAATCAGATCTTCGATATCACTTTCAGCGCCGCCACCCAATTCTTCCTGGATGGTTCTCATTTGCTGATTCAGAAAATATTCTCGCTGTTGTTTATCAAGATCTTTTGAAGTTTTCTGATGAATCTGATTTCTCAATTCCAGCTTTCTGAAATCTTCATGCATCATTTCATAGCACTTATTTGCTCTTTCGATCAAGCTTTTTTCTTCAAGCAATTTTTGTTTTTCACCTGAAGGGAAATTAGCATTTGTGCAGATGAAATTTAAAAGATCATCATTATTGTTGATGTTTTTAATCGCAAAATTGGCTGCATTCGGAATATTCGGATCAAGCTCAATGATTTTTAAAGCTAAATCTTTAATATTTTCCAACAAAGCCTCGTATTCTTCCTTATTTTTTGCTTTTCCGTCTTTTAATTTCGTGATTTCAGCCTTAAAATACGGTTGAGTTTCAACAAATTTTTTAACCTTAAATCTGTGAAAACCTTTTGTAATAGCTGTAATATTTCCTTCAGGAAGTTTTATAATTTTAATAATTTTCGCCAACGTTCCGATTTGATACAAATCTTTTTCGGTAGGTTGTTCCAAATCTGAATTTTTCTGGCTTATAATTCCGATGAAATCTCCGTTTTTCTGAGCTTCCTCAAGAAGTTGAATAGATGTTTTTCTCCCTGCTGTAATAGGAATTACAACATTTGGGAACATTACCATATTTCTTACAGGAAGGATCGGGAATATCTTTTGTTCGGAATTTTGTTCTGTTTCCGATAAGTCAGAAAGGTTGATTTCTTCCGCTACAATATCAAATCCATCGCTAATCATTTCCTCTAAACTAATATCTTCAAATTCTATCATAGTTAATCGAATGACAAATTGTCATTATCGTTTTAATTCATTAAATTGAAATCTCACAAAATGTGCTGAAAATGGATCACATATCATGATATACTAAATGGCACAATACTTATGCCATTTGTTTTTCGCAAAAAAATATGGTCAAAATTTCCTTTTTTCTATTATTTAAATTTTAAAAATTAAAAAAAGGTCTGAGATTTCTGTAATTTCTTAAAAATGTGTATTTTCGCAAACTGATAAAAAACTATAATTTATATAATGGCAATTTTAGGACAAATTAGGAGTAAGCCTTGGCTGTTAATGGGAGTAATTGCACTGGCGCTTTTAGCGTTCTTGGTAAACCCAGATAGCATTGATAAGGTTTTTGGTAAAAATCCTGATGTTTTAGGAAAAGTAAACGGTGAGAAAATTACCCGTGAGGAGTTTAATGACCAACTTTTCGTATTACAGCAACAAGCTGAGCAGCAAGGTCAACCAAAGGCTGGTCTTGAGGAGCAGGCTTGGCAGTTATTGGTTCAATCTAAACTTATCAAGCAGCAGTTTGAGAAAATGGGCTTCGAAATGACGGATGATTATTTCTGGAATCAAATTCAGTATGATCAAATGTTTGCTCAGCAACAGCAGTTCTTTGATGAGAAAGGAAACTTTAAAACTCAGGAGCTTAAAAAACAAATTGAAGATTTACAAAAGGCTAGTCCGGAAGGCTATAATCAATGGATTAAAACTAAAAAATCTATTGAGTACAGACTAATGGCCAGACAGGTTTTTGCAAATATTTCTACAGGAATTACCACTGGGAAGAAAGAAGCAGAAGAATTAATGAAAGAAAGAGATCAGTTAGCTGATATCGATTTCGTTAAAATTGATTATACTGCTTACCTTCAAAAAAATAATATCAAAGTTACTACTGAAGATTTAGCAGCATACATTAAGGAGCACCCTGTAATGTTCAAAGCTGAACCTAGCAGAAACTTAGGAATTGTATTTTTCCCGTCTCAGCCAAGTGCAGCTGATGATGCCGCGGCTCAGAAAGAGATTACAAAATTATTCTCTGGAAGTGATGCAAGTGGAGCGGAAAACTTCCAAAATACTAAAAACGACTCTATGTTCGTAATGGCTAATTCTGACATGCCTTTCAATGCTCAGTATGTGAAGCCAAACCAATTGCCACAATCTATTCAGGGACAAATTACTTCTGCTGCTATCGGACAGACTTTTGGCCCTTATAAAGAGCAAAACTTCTATGTAGTTTCTAAACTTTTAGATAAAAAGACTTCAGATTCTACATTATCAAGACATATCCTTATTGCTTTCAAAGGAAGCCCTGCGGGAGAAGGTGTTACAAGATCTAAAGAAGAGGCTAAGAAATTGGCAGATTCTATTGGTGCGATTGTAAAAGCTACTCCGGCTAAATTTACAGAATTCCTTAAGCTTTCTAACGACCCAAGTTCTGCTGCACAAGGTGGTAGCCTTGGTTGGACTACTCCTGAAACTCCTTTCGTTCCTGAATTTTTACATTATTTAGCGAACAACCCTAAAGGTGCTACAGGTGTGGTTGAAACTCAGTTTGGATATCATATCATCAATATTGAAGATAAAAAACCAGGTTCAATGGCTTATAAAGTAGCTAACTTGGTGAAAGCTATAAAACCTTCTGATGCTACAGAAGCAGCTACAGATAAAAATGCAAGAAGATTTATTCAGCAGGTACAAGGAAAATCTTTCAACGATTTCGTGAATATTGCTAAAAAAGGAAACTATCAGTTCTCAAATCCTAAACAAGCGAAGAGATTCGACGGTCAGCTTCAAGGTTTAGGTACAGATAAAGATGCTGAAATCTTAGCTTGGGCTTTCGATAAGAAAAGATCTAAAGGAGATACAGAATTCTTTACAGTAGAAGGAACAGGAGATAAAATCGTTGTTTATCTTAACGGTAAGCAGGAAAAAGGTCTTGCAGATCCGGAATCTGTAAGAGATCAAATTGAAACAGTTGTTAAAAATAAATTGGCTGCAAAACAAATTTCTGAGAAAATTGGTAAAGCAGGTAATTTAGATCAGATTGCTAAGCAATTTGCTACAGCAAAACAATCGGCTCAGGTGAATTTATTAAACCCTTCAGTAGCGGGAGCTATGGAGCCTAAAGTTGCCGGTGCTGCATTCGGTGTTGCAAAAGGTAAGGTTTCTAACCCAATCGAAGGTGGAACAGGAGTATATGTTTTAGTGAAGAAAAACGAAACGACAAACAAACAGCCTGGAGATCTTAAACAATTCACAGAATCTGTTACTCAGAGAAATGCAGGAATGTTCGGTCAGGCTTGGTTAAAGAGCTTGCAGGACAATGCAGATATCGATGATTACAGAATTGAAATCTGGAATAAACTAGGTTCTCAGCAACAATAAGAAATTAATTTTCATCTATATTGAAAAGCGGCAAAGTTTTTGCCGCTTTTTTTGTATTTAACGCAGAGCAATAAAGAAAAACATTAATTTAAAATGTACTATATTTGCTCATTAGAAAAAATTAGCAAGTGAAGTTCAGTAAAGAAATAAAAGCTGGTGTAATTGCACTTCTGGCCATTGTAGGTTTCGTAGTGCTTTTTCAATTTATGAAAGGCAGAAGCCTTTTTACTACCGATAATATATTTTATGCAAAATATGATAATGTTGAGGGGCTGGCGCAGTCTTCTCCCGTTTCCATCAATGGATTGAAAGTGGGGCAGGTCGACAAAATCATTCCTCGTACTTCTAAAACGGGTCAAATCGATTTCATTGTAAAAATCACGGTTGATAACAATTTTGAATTTTCAAAAAATTCAACGGTTGAGATCTTTGAGCCTAGTTTAATGGGAGGAAAGGAAATGAGAGTCAATCTATCTTACGGAGGAGCTACAGCAAAAGATGGCGATACACTGAAAGGTGCTTTCAAGTTGGGAACTTTGGGAAGTCTGTCTTCTCAGGTTGGTCCTGTGAAAGATCAATTGCAGAATGTTTTGTATAGAGTAGATTCTTTAATGTCTAGTGCAAACCAAGTGGTGAATGCTCAAAACAGAGAAGAAATCAGACTTTTATTATCAAATCTTAATAAAACAGTTGGTGCGTTACAAACTACTGCAGGAAGCGTAAATTCATTAGTAGGTCACAACGATCCTAAGCTTCAGAGAGTGTTGGATGATGCAAGCCTTACTATGCAAAGTGGTAAAACCACTTTAGATAAATACGGAAACTTAGCAGAAAGCATTGATACTAAAAAATTGAATGCAACGATTGCGAATCTGGACGCTACTGTTGGTCAATTGAACCAGGTTATCGGTGGTATTGATAAAGGACAGGGTAGTTTAGGAAAATTAATGAAAGATGAGCAGTTGTATAATAACTTAAATTCTGCTTCTACCAACTTGAATTCATTAATTGAAGATATGAAAGCAAATCCGAAGAGATACATCAATTTCTCTGTTTTCGGAAAGAATAATAAAGACTAAACTAATACACCATGCAATATATCGATAATATTATTTTTCTGATTTTATTGGTTGCGGGTTTTGGGCTTTTTGCAAAAAGTCTGCAGAAGATATATAGAAACATCAGATTAGGCCGAGAAATCAATCGAAACGACCGTAAAAGGGAGCGTTGGGAAACCATGGCTCGTGTAGCAATGGGGCAAAGCAAAATGACGGCTCGCCCTATAGCTGGAGTTTTACACCTTTTTGTATACGTTGGTTTCGTGATTATTAATATCGAATTAATCGAAATTGTTGTTGATGGAATTTTCGGAACCCACCGTTTTTTATCAACCATTTTTGGACATACATTTTATAATTTCTTCACAGCAACATTAGAAGTATTAGCCCTTTTGGTGGTCATTGGAGTCGTTACTTTCTTCATTCGTAGAAATTTTTACGGAGTGAAAAGACTAACAATGAAAGAACTCTTAGGATGGCCAAAAGAAGACGCCAATTGGATTTTGATTATTGAATTTGCCCTAATGATGGCTTTCTTTAAAATGAATGCCGCAGATCACATTCTTCAGTTAAGAGGTGTTCTTCCTGAACACGGAAGTTTCCCGATCAGTGAAGTGACGTTGGTTCCATTTTTAGAAATTTTCAGCTTTGATAACGGATTTTTAATGTTCGTTGAAAAAGGAGCTTGGTGGTTTCACTTTATAGGAATTTTATTCTTCATGAATTACCTTTATTATTCGAAGCATTTACATATCATTTTGGCGTTCCCAAGTACTTGGTATGCAAATTTGGAGAAGAAAGGAAATTTCAACAATTTAGAATCGGTTACCAAAGAAATTAAATTAATGATGGATCCCAATGCAGACCCTTACGCTGCTCCGGCAGAAGGTGATGCTGCAGAAGTTCCTTCAAAATTTGGGGCTGAAGATGTGTTTGATTTAAACCAAGTTCAGCTGTTAAATGCTTATTCTTGTACGGAATGTGGGCGTTGTACTTCAGTTTGCCCGGCGAATATTACAGGTAAAAAATTATCACCAAGATTAATTCTGATGAAAACCAGAGATCGTCTGGAGGAAGTAGGTAGAAATATCGATAAAAATGGTAAGTTTGAGGACGACGGAAAAAAATTGCTGAACGATTATATCACTAAAGAAGAGCTTTGGGCTTGTACGACGTGTAATGCTTGTACAGAGGCTTGTCCTGTATTATTAGATCCGCTTTCTATCATTTTTGAAATGAGAAGATTCTTGGTGATGGAGCAGTCTGCTGCACCGCAAGAGCTGAATCTGATGATGACAAACGTAGAAAACAATGCGGCTCCTTGGCAGTATAATCAGGCAGACCGTTTGAATTGGGCAAATGATTAATGAATGTAACAATCATTGGTAAACTGTTACATTGATATATTGATAAATTGACTTAAAAATGGATTTCAACATAAAAACAATGGCAGAATTCGCTGCCGAAGGAAAATCACCGGAAGTTTTATTTTGGGTTGGTTGTGCGGGAAGTTTCGACGACCGTGCCAAAAAAATTACGAAAGCATTTTGTAAAATAATGAACAATATTGGGGTTGAATTTGCAGTTCTTGGACAAGAAGAAAGCTGCACAGGAGATCCTGCCAAAAGAGCCGGAAACGAATTCGTTTTCCAGATGATGGCACTTACCAATATTGAGGTTCTGAATATGTATGAAGTGAAACGAATCGTGACGGCTTGTCCGCACTGCTTCAATACATTAAAGAACGAATATCCGAGCCTGGGAGGTCATTATGAAGTTCTTCACCACACACAGTTCCTTAAAAAATTAATGGAAGAGGGAAGGTTGAAAATTGAAGGCGGTGCTTTCAAAGGTAAAAAGATCACTTTCCACGATCCTTGTTATTTAGGAAGAGCAAACGACGAATATGAAGCTCCAAGACTTTTATTGGAAAAACTGGATGCTGAATTGGTTGAAATGAAACGTTGTAAAACCAACGGACTTTGTTGTGGTGCTGGTGGTGCACAGATGTTCAAAGAGCCTGAAAAAGGGAATAAAGACATTAATATCGAAAGAACAGAAGAGGCTTTATCCTTTGAGCCTAAGGTAATTGCAACAGGCTGCCCATTCTGTAATACGATGATGACAGATGGTGTAAAGCATTTTAACAAAAATACAGAAGTTGCCGTAAAAGACATCGTAGAGCTTCTTGCGGAGGCAGACGATTTGTAAGAAAAGTAATATTTAAATTAAATAATACCAAAACCCAGGCGTGATCTTGGGTTTTATTGTTTTAAGGCCAAATTTAACCTAACTTGCGGTTTATATCAACTCAATATGAGAAGTATTCTGGCTTCGTTTTTTAGGTTTATTTTAAGTTTCGGTTTTTTTAAGCAGAAATATTTTGCGTTTTATAAATACATTTTTAATCCTTATCAATTGTTTAAAGGGGTTAAAAAAGAAGTGGTTTACAGAAATTCTATAAAGCTCCATATAAACCTGGAAGACTGGATTCAGCAGCAGATTTACTTTTTGGGCGATTACGAAAAAAGTGAGATCGATTATTTATATTCTAATCTGAGAAAAGGAAATACCTTCATTGATATTGGTGGAAATATCGGACTTTTTTCTTTAAATGCTTCCAAAATTGTTGGAAATGAGGGAAAAGTGATTTCGTTTGAAGCTTTTACACCGAATTATAATCAGTTTAAAAATCATATTTCAATCAATCATTTTCAGAATATTACGTTGGAAAATTTGGCAATTGCCGATAAAAAAGGGTTTATTGAAATCCTCTACAATGATACCTATAACAACGTGGGCATGGCTTCCTCTTTTTTGGAGGAATTCACGGCAAAAGAGCGCGTAGAAAGTGTAAATCTGGATGAATATGTTAAAGAAAAACAAATTCCTAAGATTGATTTTATTAAAATTGATATTGAAGGTGGAGAATTCGCTGCTTTACACGGCATGAATGAAATTCTGACTCATTACCGACCTAAAATACTGATAGAAATAAACAATACAGCCTTAAAAAGTTCAAATCATCATGAAGAGGAGCTTATTTCTCTATTGACTGAAAAGGGCTATAGAAAGACAAAAACCTTAAGTCAGAATGAAAATTCATACAATGCAGTTTTCGAATATATAAAAACGTAAAGAGGTGCTTGCTGAAAAAACGAAATCTTTTGTTTGAATAAAAAATCGTAATTTTATCTAAAATTTTTCTAAGATGAAAATTGAAGAATCGAGTATTGTAGAAACAAACGACTATAGAGTTATTATATATCCCGCTTCCAGACCTTTTGAAACCAAAGAAGCAAAAGCGATTACCGAAAAATTATTTGATTTTCTGGCAACTTGGGCAGCACACGGAAAGCCCCTTTCTTCGTCTTTTAAGATCGAAAAAAATCAGTTCATCATCGTATGTGTGGATGAAGAGAAAGAAATGGCTTCAGGCTGCAGCATTGATGCTTTAGGAAAGATTATGCGGGAAATTGACGAACAGTATCAGTTGGGATTGTTCGACAGAATGAAGGCTAGTTTTATTGAAAACGGAGAGGTAAAAACATTGAAATTGATCGATTTTAAAAATAAAATCAGAAGTGGTGAACTATCGAAAGATATTCAGGTGTTTGATTTTTCTAAAAATACTTACCTTGATTTCTTAAGTCATTTTGTATTACCTTTCGAAAAAAGCTGGGCTGTTTCTATAAAATAATCTTTTGAAAATACTTTTTATCTCCTCTTGGTTTCCGAATAAACTGGAGCCCACCAACGGTAATTTCGTACAGCGTCATGCCGAAGCTGTTGCTTTGTTGCATGAGGTGGAAATTCTGCATGCAATTGGAGATTTTAACCAAAAGGAAGTATTTGTTTTTGATGATAAAGTCATCAACGGAATTCATACGCTGATTATTTATTATAAAAATTCAAAAAATCCGGTTCAGAACTTTTTAAGAAGAATGGAAGCCTATAAAATGGGGTTTTCAAAGATGAAAAAGCCTGATATTGTGCATGCGAATGTGCTCCATAATAATATGCTTTTTGCGGTATATCTTAAAAAAAAGTTCGGGATTCATTTTGTTTTAACGGAGCACTGGACGGCTTTGCAGAAAGATAATTTGTCTAAAACTTCAGGAAATATAAAGCGTATTGCCAGATATATTGCGAAAAATGCAGGTTATATTCTTCCGGTAAGCAATAATTTAAAGGAAAGTCTTGAGATGTTGGGTATAAAAACACCAATGAAAGTTATATCTAATGTTGTTGATACTGAAGTTTTTGATATTAAACCTAAAAAAGAAATATCGGATACGGTTAAATTTCTTCATGTTTCGAGCCTTATTCCACGAAAAAGACCTAAAGATATTATCAACACCATTCATTCTTTACACCAAAATGGTTTTTCTGTAAGGTTGGAAATTGGAGGGGACGGCGATACGGATTCTTTAAGAGATTTGGTAAAATCAATGAGTGCTGAATCTTATATTAAAATCTTCGATGAAATCAGTTATCAGGAAGTGGCTGAAAAAATGCAGCATTCGGATTATTTCATTCTTTTTAGTGAAAATGAAACCCAAGGTTGCGTAATTTTAGAATCTTATGCGTGCGGAAAGCCCGTAATTTCAACCAAAGTAGGTGGCGCTGCCGAGTTTATTTTAGACGGTTTAGGTATTGGAATTGAAAAAAATAATGTCGATCAGCTTTATCAGACATTAGAAAAAATTTGCAATAAAGAATATACTTTTGATCAGGATAGTAAGATCAGAGAATTTATTGTAGAAAATTATTCAAGAGAAGCAATTGCCCGTCAGTTCACCGAAATTTATCAGAAAGTTATATAAATGGCATTAGGTTTTTCTGTTTTTATTCATCAGGATCAGGTTCAAATTACACATTATTTTGAGCAGGAAACGTACGATTCTGTATTTGTGGAAACTCCTGAAATTATACTTGTTCTGGAAGGAATTATTCTCAATAAAAAAGATTTACTTAAAAATTCATCACTCAGTTTTCAGGATTATGTATTGAAAATATATGCTGAAAAAGGTTGGAGATTTCTTCAGGAATTAGAAGGAGAATTCAGAGGCTGTATTTGGGATAAAAATAGCGGAAAAGTCTTAATTTTTACCAATCCAACTTCCACGCAGCGTGTTTTTTATGCTAAAATAAACAATCAGATTTTTGCTGATTCAGATTTGGTTCGATTAAGTAAAACCATTAAAGAAAAAGGAATTTCCATCAATCCTGATATGATTTCTATCTATCAGTTGTTGTCAATCGGTAATCTTTTGGAAAACAGAACGCCTATTGAAGGAGTTTATAAGGTTAAAGATGCTCATTTTGTTGAAATTAACTGTGAAAATTATTCTTTAACCGAAAAAGAGTATTTCAATGTTTCCGGTATTGAATATTATACTAAGAAAAAAGGAAATGCTGTTGATGATATTCATGAAATTTTTACTGAAGCGGTACAATGGGAATACAATAAAGATTTAGAGTTTAATACGTCCTCTTTAGCTTTTTTAAGTGGCGGATTAGACAGCCGAATGGCAATGTTTTACGCGATTCAGAATAAGTTTGATATTGGCTGTGCTTTATGTTTTTCGCATTCCGGATATTTTGACGAAACCATTTCCCGAAAAATTGCGGCAGATTATCAATTAAATTATGAATTTATTCCTTTGGATAACGGAAGTTTTCTGAAAAAAATAGATGAGCTTACTGCTATTTCTGAAGGTACAAGCCTATATTCAGGTGGAATTCACGTGCAATATGCGCTGGATCAACTTTCTTTTCAGGATTTTAAGATTTTTCATGGCGGCCAGATTGGCGATGGTATTTTAGGCGGATTTAATTCTGAGCCTAAACGAAAAGGCCCTTCAGAATATAAAATTGTAGTCAATCAAAACTTTCTTCCGAAGATTCAAAGTGATCTGAAAAATGTAATGTCAAATTACGAAAGAGAAGAAATATTTTTACTTCAGAATTTAGCCTATAATCGAACAGTTTTAGGAGTTCAGGTTCTTCAACCGAGAGGATATCTTATTTCTCCTTTTATGACTAAAGATTTTATTAAACTGTCTTTAAGTCTTCCTGAAGACTGGAAGTTTGGTCATCAGTTTTATCTTGAATGGCTTTCAAAACACTGTAAAGAAGCTGAAAAATACACTTGGGAAAGAACGTTAATGAAACCGGATGCTTTCTGGAAAGTAAAGTTTGGAGAAAAATATGTAAAGAACGGATATCTGGCGTTCTTTAATAAGATTTTACGTTCTCCTGAAAAGGCTAGCATGTATCCATATCAGTATTACTTTGATTCCACGCCAGAAATTCAACAATATTATCAGAATTATTTTAATGAAAATATAGGAAGGTTAGAATTTTATCCCGAATTGCTTTTGGAGGTTTCAGATCTGTTTTCACAAAAAACATTTTACCACAAATGTCAGGCGATCAATATTTTATCCATTTTTAAGCTTTATTTTTGATGAATGAAAGGCGGATGGCAATTTCTAAAGAATTTTTTCAGTAATCAGGGGCAGTATGTTCTTGTTTCTCTGTTGATTGGGAAAATCTGCGCATTTTTATCCTCTCTTTTTATCATTAAATTATTACCCGAAAAAGATTTTGGGGTGATGAGTATCGTCGCTGCACTTTTTGCGGCGTTTGCATCATGCACAGGATTAGGAAGTTATCAGAGTTTATTGCGATTCGGATCGTTGGCTGCCAATAATTTGATTAAGAAACAATTGTCAAGCTATCTGCTGATTAAAGGGTTTATTTATCAATTAATACTGACATTAATTTTCCTTGGTTGCAGCATTTTTTATATTCAGAAATATGAAGATATATTCTGGATTTTTTTATTTTTTGCCATTCGTTTTGTTGGGTTTTATTTTTTCTATTTTATTCAGTCTGAGTTAAGAATCAATCAAAAAAACAGAGAATTTGCGCGACTTAATAATGTGGTAAATGTTGTCGGTTTAGCAGTTTTATTAATCTTAAGTTATTTTTTTCAGCTAAAAGGTTATTTGATTGCAATGGCTTTAACTCCGTTTTTATCTTTATTTTGGCTGAAAATTTCTACTTTTTCAAAAGCTGATTTACCTTCTGTTTTTACGTCGAAAGAAATTTGGCAATATGCCATTCATACTTCCGGAACAACCATTTTATCAGATGCTTTATTCTCCGCAGATATTCTGTTGTTAGGGTTTTTATTAAATGAAAATGCTGTGGCTAGTTACCGAGTTGCCATTTTAATTCCTTCCAATGTTACCTTTTTAGCGTTGGCTTTTATGCAAAGTGATTTTCCTGTTTTGGCTAAAAATCATCAGGATAAAATGTATCTTAAAAATTATATTTCGGGATATTACAAATTGTTTATTCCTGTTTGCGTTGGAATTTTCATTGTTTGTTCGGTTTTAAGTAAATTCATTTTAAAAACATTGTTCAACGAAAAATATGCTGAAAATTATATCCTGTTTATTCTTTTCATGTTTACATTTCTCATGAATATTCTGTTCCGAAATTTATATGGAAATATGCTTTCCGCAGCCGGAAAAATGTCTTTAAATACAAAAACATCTTTATTTTCCTTGATTTTATTGATTGTTTTGGCGTTTATTTTAGTTCCGAAATACGAAATTCTCGGAATGACGATCAGTGTAACGCTTACCTTATTAATTTCAGGATTTATTCTTGCCTACTTCTTTCACAAATACCTTAAAGAATTAAAATAAGTTTTTATCTTTGTTGAATAATGAAAAATGTAGTCTTCGGAATATTGGTCATATTTTTCGCACTTCTGAGTTGTAGAAGTGATGAAGATTCTTTGCAGAAAATAGATCAGTTATTCAATCTTTATATGAAAAACAGTGCAGGACAAGATTTACTAAATAGTAAAAAATCTGGTTCCTATACCGCTATTTCTATGAATGATGTGAACGGAACGACAGATGTTGCCCCGGTTACTTTTTCGTTAAAAATGACTACAGATTCCATCTATTATATTGAATACCTTGCCGGTGCGAAACGAATAACTGTTGATTCCATCAGCCCTGAAGACAGAACGTATCAATCGGAAGTTACTGTGAGCTTAACAAAACCTGTAGGTGACAGTACGGAAGTTACGGTTGATAGGCTAAAAATTCAATACCATTGGACACCCTCCTTATTCGAGGTCTCGAAAGTTTATTACAACGATCAACTTCAATTCACGAAGGAACCAAATGTTCCGAATGTCGTGACTATCGTAAAATAATTTTATACATTTGCATATCTGTTGGCATTCTGATGCTAACTTTCTAATAACTAACATCTAAATAAAATGTTACAAGTCAATTTTTTGCGCGACAACAAAGAACGCGTTTTAGAAGGTCTTCAAAAAAGACAATTCAAGAATCTTGAGTTGGTAGACGAGGCTATTGCTACTGACGAAGAAAGAAAAAAAATTCAGTTTGAATTAGACTCCCAACTTTCAGAAATCAACAGAATCTCCAAAGAGATCGGAATGTTGATGAAAGAAGGAAAAAGAGAAGAAGCTGAAGCATCGAAATCTAAAACCGCACAATACAAAGAGTCGACATCCGAATTGAAAGTTCAGCTAGATGTTAAAGAAAAAGCATTGCTTGATATCTTATATCAAATCCCGAATATTCCGAACGAATTGGTAAAAAGTGGCGCTTCTGCAGACGATAACGAAATTATTTTCCAGTCTCATGAAGTAGAAGGACTGGGAGAGGGCGCAATTCCTCACTGGGAGCTGGCTAAAAAATACAACCTTATCGATTTCGAATTAGGAGTTAAAATTGCCGGTGCAGGTTTTCCTGTTTATCTTGGAAAAGGGGCGAGATTGCAAAGAGCTTTGGTTCAGTATTTCTTAGATAAAAATATAGATAAAGGATATACGGAAGTAAATCCGCCTCACGTTATTAACGAAGCTTCAGGTTACGGTACTGGTCAGTTGCCGGATAAAGAAGGGCAAATGTATTATGTAACTGAAGATAAGTTATATCTGATCCCAACGGCTGAAGTTCCGGTAACGAATTTATACCGTGATGTTTTATTGGAAGAAAGAGATCTTCCGATTAAAAATACGGCATTTTCTCAGTGTTACAGAAGAGAAGCTGGAAGCTACGGAGCTCACGTAAGAGGTTTGAACCGTCTTCACCAATTTGAAAAAGTTGAGATTGTAAGACTTGAAAAGCCTGAAAATTCTTATGCTGTTTTGGAAGAAATGGTTGAACATATCAAGGAAATTCTAACTGATCTTGAACTTCCTTACAGAGTATTAAGACTTTGTGGCGGAGATACTGGTTTTGCATCTGCAATGACTTATGATTTCGAGGTTTGGAGCGCTGCTCAGGAAATGTGGTTGGAAGTTAGTTCTGTTTCTAATTTTGAAACTTTCCAGTCTAATAGATTGAAATGTCGTTACAAAGCAGATGGGAAATCTCAGCTAGTTCATACATTGAACGGTTCTGCGATGGCTTTGCCGAGAATTATGGCGGCTTTGCTAGAAAATAATCAAACGGAAGAAGGCATTAAGCTTCCTAAGAAGATTGCTGAATATGCAAGATTTGATGTGATTAACTAAATCACTCTACATAAAAAATAAACCCTCTGAACTTCAGAGGGTTTATCGTTTGTATTGACTTTCTTCTAAATGTTCGCTACAATTTTATTCGCAGCAAGCAGATTTCTTTATTTTGACTTCAAAGATTATTAGTTTTTTCATTGATTTTTGATTAGAATAAGTACACCTATATATCTTTGTGTTTTTGGTGAATTTGCATTCATAAAGTGCACACATTTAAAATCAAAAAGCAAAGTGATTAAGGGGAAGAAAATCGAATTGCTTTACTAGATGCAAACATATCATTCCCATTTCGATTGGCGAAAATTTTCATCCTTAAATCGCTCCTTAAATCACTAAGGGTAAGCTCTAAGGGTTTTTATTTTGTTGGTTTTTAAATATTTACGCCATTATGGAATCTCGATAAACTTTGCTCAATTCTTTGATTTCTTTCTTGCTTTTTATCTCTACTTTCTTGTAAATATTGGATAAATGAGTAGATAAAGTTTTTTCTGAAATGTTCAGCATACCGCTAATTTCAGCATATTTCAAATTCGGATTTTCTAAAAGCAATTTTAAAATTTCTGTCTCACGCGCCGAAAGCTTTTCAAAAGGAATGTGTTTTTTCATTTCTTTTTTTCGAAAGCCATACAAGAAAAAGTCTACAGAAACGACAAAAAAACCGATGCTGAAAGAAGTTTGTTCAATAAGTTGATTATCACCAAAAACTAATATCGTAACAGGTAAGGAAATTAAACCAAAGAAAGCTAAAATCCCGATAATATCGTGGGTTTTAAAAACCTTGGTTTTACGATTTTTAAATTTAGCGATTTGCTGTTTAATGACAATAATAGCTGCTAAAATAAATAAAGCCAGGAAAAAACTGAGGAAAAATACTCTGGAGGTTTCCAAAGATCCTGTCATGGTATATGGTAAAATAAACAACATAATTAATGTAATACAGGCAAACATTCCTATTGAACTGATGGAAAATTTCTTAAAAAATACAAGATCGTATTCATTTTTTATGTAGATGAAATAATGAAGTGCCACTGCTAGGCCCACAATCCACGCGCAGATATTTTGCGAAATAATATTTACATTAAATCTTTCATCAGGTAATAATCCTTCCACCACATTGTAAATAATTCCGGATATTATTAATCCTAAAAATTTAAGATAAAAATTTCGGTCTCTTCTTTTCCACACAAAAAATAGTTGTACAGAAACGATAATTAGCAATACAATGAATATCAATATGCTAATAAATGTACTTAGGTAAAGCTCTGTATTAAACATATTTCAGAAAATAAAGTGGATAATCTAGTTCAAAAGTCTCATGGAAAATAGTAAAGCCGTTTTTCTTATAAAAAGCTCTGTTTTCAGGCGTTGTGGTTTCTACATAAATCAACTGATTTTTATAAACTTCCAGGCTTTCTTTCAGCAATTTTGTGCCTACGCCATTGCCTTGTTCGTCCGGAAGAACTCCCATCAACCAAAGATGAATGAATTTTTCTTTTGGGTGATAATTGCTTAATAATTTTTCTCTTGTTAAAACTTTAAACACATTTTCTACCCCAATACAGTTGAATAAAAGTTTTGCTTCCAGAATAATTTTCTTCAATCCAGAGCCTTTTTCTTCAAGATATAAAACACAGCCTTTTTCATCATCACTCAGAAAAACCTGTCCATAAAGCATAGACATATCAAACTGATATTCCATTAAAGATTTCAGTCTTTTATATCGGTTTCCTGATTTTTTTACTACAAAGTTGATAGAATTGGGAATAAGCACATCTATGAATGCTTTACACAAAATATCAACCACTTTTGCTCTGTCTTCATGGCGAGCTTTTTTCATTCAGTTCTTTTTCCAAATGTACTGAAATATAAAAGCGTTTGCAATTCATTTTGAATGAGATAAGGTGATTTTAAGGAAAATTTAAATAAAAAGCCACCGAAATTTTCAGTGGCTTCATTTATTCAGTTACAATGACGATTTTTTTATCCTTGTTGGTTAGTTTTTTCTCTTTTTCATAGAGCGATTCCAAATCATATTTTATTTTTACAGAGTGATCGTCAATTTGCTTTATCCAATCATGTTTTCCGGTGATAGATTTTATTTTTCCATCAAATTTTAACGTAGTTCCTACTTGTTTTAAGAACATCATAAGCATTCCTTTGGTACTTCCTTCGCTTTCAGAGCCTCCTGCGGGCGAATTTTTGCTCATTGCATCTTCAATACTTTTAATGTTAAAATTGTCGGTATCGATGGTTAATGTTTTCCCGTCCCAACTATTATAGATGTTTTGATCTAAAGGCAATTTTTCCTGTTGAGTGTAAGCATTTAACTGTTTGTAATCACTTTGGTTAAAGTGGTCCAGTTTTAAAGCAAAAGAGGTAGGTTCATTATTTTCTTTTGTAGATTTTAAAAACATTTTCTTCATCAAACGCAATGAATCCGGATCTTTGGTTTTTAGTTTTCCCTGTTGTTTTTCCAAATCGTAGAAGCTCGTCCACGTTGAAGGAAGTTTATCCAAATCACCAAACTCTTTATTTTTTAAAGAATCGGGTGTCATTGCTTTCATTTCTTTTACAAAATCTTTAATATCAATATCTGTAATGGCTGTAGATGATGCGTCTTGATGATAAACAACCTCAGAATTTATCTTGCATGATTGCAATGCAAAAAGACTGATAATGAGTAAAAAGAATGTTTTTTTCATGGTTAAAAAGTAATTATTAATGACAATTCGTATTCGAATGTTGATGTGTGCTGTGATCTCCCGGCAAATGACAGTCGCCCTGATTGTCTTTTGAGATTGTCATAGCTTCTGCTCTTGGCGAAATATAAGGAATTCCCAATTCAAGACCTCTTACAATAAATAATCCACCTAAAATGATCATTACTACCGGAATTGCTTTCAAGACTTTTATTCTGAACGCCTGATTCATTAGATTTCCAACTAAAACTACGGCAAACATAAAGGGAAGGGTTCCTAATCCAAATAAAGCCATGTATGAAGCGCCTTGCCATATTCCGCCGCTTGCCAAACTTGCGGTTAAAGCCATATAGACCATTCCACAAGGTAAAAATCCGTTTAAGATACCGGTGGTGAATCTTGAACGATAATCTGCCTTTTGAAGCAATCTTCCTAAGTTTGATTTAACTTTAAACAAAAACTTCGAAAAAAAAGGAATTTTTGAAGCAAAATCTTTTCCTCCGAATGAAAATAATGCCATAATAATCAGCAAAATTCCTACGCCGATTGTCAAATATTGCTGAATTCCTGCCATTTCAAAACCTTCACCAATAATTCCTAAGATCGCGCCCAAAAGTGAATAGGTAAAAATTCTACCGAATTGATACGTGAGATTCTGAAGGTAAAAATTGGTCGCTTGTTTCTTTGTTAATCCCATCGACAGCGCAATAGGTCCGCACATTCCGACACAGTGAAATCCGGAAGCAAAACCTAATCCGATTGCCGAAACAATAAGTGCTATTTCCATATCACATCATAATCCATTCTATAGTCTATTTTGTCTTTAGTCCACATCAATCGTAAGGTGTAATTTCCCATTTTCAGCACTTGTGCAGGTACTAAAATCGATTGATTCGCATCCAATTGTTCAGATTTTTTAATATCCAAATTTTGGTCGTCGGTTCTGTTTAAAACAAATTTTACCGTAGTATTAGAATTATTATAATCTTTTGGAAAAGAAATTTTTATTCCGTTTGTATCCTGGCTGTACGTTGGCTTTTCCTGAAGTTCGTCAGCTCTTTTCTTAGCATCAATTACATCTTGATATTGCAGCTCTTCTTCATAATAATTATCGGTTACCATTTCAGAGTTTTTCTGCCCATTCGGGAAAAGAAACATCATTGATAATATAAAAACTATGAACGCAAATAATGCGATTACAACACCGTGTCCCCAACTAAAGTTCTTCATTTCTAAAATTTAAAATTGTAATTTAAATGGTCCTTCAAAATAGGTTTGGTAAGAATCTACCAATTTCCCTTTCATATCATAGACCCCAATGGTGATATTTTGTTTTGAAAGTTTCATGTCATCTTCCGGGAAGCTGATATTGATGGTTCCTTTCGTAATTTTATCTCTTTCTACCGTAATTTTGCTTGATGCGCTGTAAATAATTTCACCATGTTCAGGAGAAATAACTTTTACGGTAACGATCTTTTTATCATTTGTTTTGTTTAAGAAAGTATAATTGTAGGTATTGGTAATTTTTCCGTCTCTTACAAAGAATGTACTTCCGGCTGGTTTAATGAATTTGGCTTCCATTTCTCCACGGCTTGATAACAAATACCCTAAAAATACCACAAGCCCTAAAAGAAGAATGGCAAAACCTTTCATCCTTCCGGTAAACTTGAATTTCGTTTCCTGTTCAATTTCATTTTCAGAAGCATAACGGATCAATCCTTTTGGAAGACCTACTTTTTCCATTACCTCGTCGCAAGCGTCAATACAAGCAGTACAGTTTACACATTCTAATTGTTGTCCGTCTCTAATGTCGATTCCTGTTGGACAAACAACTACACACTGATGACAATCGATACAATCTCCTTTTCCGGCCGCTTTTCTGTCTTCACCTTTTCTCCATTTCGATCTGTTTTCACCTCTTTTAAAATCGTAAAAAACATTGATGGTGTCTTTATCAATTAAAACACCCTGCAACCTTCCGTAAGGGCAAACCAATGTACAAACCTGCTCTCTGAACCAAGCAAATACAAAATAAAATGCAGCAGTAAAAAGAATCATGACCATAAAGTTGGTAGGGTTGGCAAATGGCCCTTGAGAAACGATATTCAGAACTTCTTCATATCCTACGATATACATAAACATGAAGTGGGTGATAATTAATGAAATGATCACGAAGATCGTCCATTTCAAACTTCTTTTCCAGATTTTTTCAGAATTCCATTCCTGTCGATCAAGCTTCATTTGCTTGTTTCGGTCTCCTTCAATAAGATAATCTATTTTACGAAATATAGATTCCATAAAAATTGTCTGAGGGCAAATCCACCCGCAGAAAATTCTTCCGAATGCAATCGTAAACACGATAATGAATATTAAAGAAGCTATGGCTCCTAAAGTAAGGATAAAAAAGTCTTGAGGATAGAAAGGCTGTCCGAAGATGAAAAACTCTCTATCGATGACATTAAACAAAATCAGCGGATTGCCATTTATCTTAATAAACGGAACCGTAAAATAAACTAACAATAAAACATAACTTACAATGTTTCTATAGTTGGTAAATTTACCTTTCGGTTTTCTTGGAAAAACCCATTTTCTCTTCCCGGATTGATCCATCGTGCCTATAGAATCTCTGTAAGTCTCAGGATCCAGAACTTGTCCCTGTCCGCCGCGTACTTCTATTTCTTCTATGTCTGACATGTTGTAAAGTGTTTAAAAAAAGAAAAACATAATTCGTTACTAGTTTTTAGTTAATAACAAATTATGTTTTTCATATGTTCTATTTTTTCTTTTTAAAAATTATTCCTTTTCCCAATGTGCTTCTGTTCCCTGAGGAGCAGCTCCACCCTGAGCCGGCGTAACTGGAGGTTGTTCTTGGTTGATGTGGTACACATACGCTGCAATTTTTTCAATTTCAGCACCAGAAACTTCACCATTTTTACCGAATGCTCTCATCGCCGGGTTAGTAGGAGAACCATTCCAGTCCATATGGAATACGTTTTTGAATAACGTTTTCTCTGGCTGGTTGATCCAGTAGTTATCAGTCAAGTTAGGACCGATACCACCACTACCGTCTTCTTTGTGACAAGATGCACAGTTTGTTTTAAATAATTCTTTACCTTCTGCGATATTATCTGCTGAATATTTAGCAGTTTCGATCGTTACAGGAGGCTGAGTTGCTTCATAAGCTGCAATACTTGCAATCTGCTCTTTATATTCTTTCTCGTACTCGCTCAACGGGTGTGCGAAATCTGTGAAAGAGTATGCGCATATATATACAATACAAAAAGCAGTCCCAAAATAGAATAAACCTACCCACCATTTTGGTAATTGGTTATCTAGCTCCATGATCCCATCAAAACCGTGGTCGATAAGGATATCTTTCTCATGAGAATCTGATTGCTTTTTGAAAGCGGCATCATATTGTCTCTTCAAGAAAGGGATTTTCTTTTCAGCTAAATATGCATCTTTTTCTTCTTGAGATAATTTTTTGAATTTATTATTTTCAATCAAATCTCCGATAGCACTGTGAATGTACGCCAGGATACCAGCGATCACTACAGTTCCCCAGAAATATGGTGAGCCTAAAAACGCGTAGCTTTGTACAAACAGATAATAAAAAACTATTAAAAGTCCAATTATTATTGCAATGTTTACAACAACCGGTGTTCTTTGTTTCATAATAAGTAGTTTAATTTTTTAAATTAAAATCATCTTCATCATCCCCCAAAGGCGCTTCTTCTTCTTCTTTATAATATTTTTTAGGCCTGCTAAAAACATATACTATAAGAGCTACGAAGAACAGCAAAAAGAAAATCAGAGCCAGCGTCTGGTAAAAACCAGCGTTTTCTGTATTGGATAATATATCTTTAAAGTTCTGAGGAATCATGTTGAACCTTTAATGTTAGTTATTACTTGCTGTTTTAATTTCCGTTGTCTTGATATCTGTACCTAATCTTTGAAGATAAGAGATCAAAGCTACAATTTCTTTTTTCTCTAATTCTCCTTGTGGTCTCTTAGCATAAGCTGTTTTTAAGTCAGCTGCTTCAGAAAAGATATCTTTTACAATTTTCGAAGCCTGGTTGTTTGCCCATGTGTCAGCAGAATCAATTTGAGCTTTTGTATAAGGTACATCAAATGTATTCTTCATCAGCTTCATTTTGTCTACCATTTTAGATCTGTCTAGGTTAGTAGCGATCAGCCAAGGGTAACGAGGCATGATAGAACCTGCAGATGTAGATCTTGGGTTATACATATGCTTATAGTGCCAAGAACTTGGGTTTTTACCTCCTTCTCTATGTAAATCCGGTCCTGTTCTCTTAGAACCCCATAAGAATGGTCTGTCGTAAACGAATTCTCCTGCTTTAGAATACTGTCCGTTTTTACCGTTAAATCTTACGATCTCATCTCTGAAAGGTCTTACCATTTGAGAGTGACAAGCGTTACAACCTTCACGGATATAAATGTCTCTACCTTCTAATTCTAGTGGTGAATAAGGCTTCACAGCAGAAATTGTAGGTACACTTTTCTTAAGAGATAGCGTAGGGATAATTTCCACCATACTACCGATTGAGATTGTCAATAAAGACAATACTGTCAATAGAGTAGGCATTCTTTCCAACCAAAGGTGGAATCCTTCTCCTTCTTTTCTTTTGTTTCCGATGTTGGCCAAAGCTGGTGCTTCTGCAGGTACATCTTTTTGGAATGATCCTTTTCTTACTGTTGCAAAAACGTTCACAACCATTAGAAGAGCTCCTGAAATGTAGAATAAACCTCCTACAAATCTCATTTTAAAGTAAGGGATAATAGCAGTTACCGTATCCAACCAGTTTTTCCATAATAATGTTCCGTCTGGATTGAATTGTTTCCACATTAAACCTTGAGTAAATCCTGAAATATACATTGGTACCGCATAGAAAATGATCCCTAATGTACCTAACCAGAAATGCCAGTTAGCTAATTTCGTGGAATATAATTTTGTTCTCCACAAGATGGGTACCAAATAATAGATAACCCCGAATGCCATGAAACCATTCCATCCAAGTGCTCCTAAATGTACGTGACCGATAACCCAGTCTGTAAAGTGACCAATTTTGTTGATGTTTTTTGTTGCCAAAAGCGGTCCTTCAAACGTTGCCATACCATAACAAGTAACTGCAACTACGAAGAACTTAAGAATAGGATTTTCTCTTACCTTATCCCAAGCTCCTCTTAATGTAAGAAGACCATTTAACATACCTCCCCAAGATGGTGCAATAAGCATGATAGAGAAACCAGTTCCTACTGCCTGTGCCCAAGCTGGTAAAGCTGTATACTGAAGGTGGTGAGGCCCCGCCCAGATATATACGAAAATTAATGACCAGAAGTGAATAATAGATAGTTTGTATGAGAATACAGGTCTGTCTGCTGCCTTAGGTAAGAAATAATACATTAAACCTAAAACCGGAGTCGTTAGTACGAATGCTACTGCATTGTGACCGTACCACCACTGTACAATGGCATCTTTTGCCCCTGCGTATGCTGAATAAGATTTCCAGCCAGTGAAAGATAACGGAACTTCTAAATTGTTGAAGATGTGAAGCATTGCTACGGCAACCCAAGTACCCAAATAGAACCAGATGGCAACATAAAGGTGTCTTACTCTTCTTTTTCTGATCGTTAAGATCATATTCGCTCCGAAAATAATCCAAGATACCGCAATTAGGATATCAATTGGCCATTCGTGCTCAGCGTATTCTTTTGAAGTATTGATCCCCATAAAGAATGTGATGAATGTAGCGACGATCATCAACTGCCATGTCCAGAAATGAATCCATGAAAGTGTATCACTGTACATTCTTGTTTTCAATAATCTCTGTGTAGAGTAATAAACCCCTACATAAACAATATTACAAACAAATGCAAAGATTACCGTGTTTGTGTGTAGCATTCTGATTCTACCAAAACCAAATGCACCGTGTGTGTTTATCAACCCTTGGATATTTCCAGATGCCAAACTATTAATCGTGGTGTCATCTGTTCCGAAAAAGAATTCCGGAAGTTCAGGGTAGAAAAGCATTAATGCCGCCGTAAGTCCGAACGTAAACCCTATGATCCCAAAAACGATGGTCGCATAAAGAAATGCCCGAACAATACTGTTGTCATAACTAAACTTCTGTGTTTCCATATCAACTATTCACTTTTTTCTTCAATTTTATTATTTTCTCCTATTTCTTTTTCGTCTTCTGCTTTGTTGCCAGGATCTTTCTTTTCTTTGACTTCGTCTTCAAAAAGAATTCTCACAGCCGGAGATTCGTCATCTTCAAACTGCCCTTTTCTGGCGTACACTATAAACACGACCAAGAAAACCGCAGCTAAAGAAACACTGCATAAGATCATTAAATATAGAATATCCATTGGACAACAAAATTAACCTATTTTCGGGGTTCAAATTTAGTGAAAAATAATGACATTCATCACGAAATACGGGTTTTGGCTAATTTAAAATCAGTCTAAATAAGGGCTTTTAAGCACGTTTTTTGAAATATTTTCTTCCCAAAATCCAAGTCGAAAGTGTCGTAAATGAAACCACGGTAATGGAACTTGCAGGCATGATAAGCGCAGCAAAAAGAGGATGCATATGCCCTGTCACAGCGTAACTTAAACCTACAACATTATAAAGAAAACTGATTATAAATGTCATTTTCACAATCGTGATCGAACCTTTGGCTACGTTCAGATAGTTATCCAAAGTCACTACTTTTTCACCATTCATGATCACATCAGAAGAAGGGGTAAAGCTGTTAGAATCATCGGCAATGGCAATTCCTACATTGCTTTGTTTCAATGCTCCGGCATCGTTGAGGCCGTCTCCAAGCATCGCCACTTTCATGTTTTGATTCTGAAGTTCTTTAATGTAATTAAGCTTATCCTCAGGATTTTGGTTGAAAGCCATCCCTTTATAATTCGGAATTAATTCTTTCAATTGATTTTCTTCTGAAGAATTGTCACCACTCAGGATGAAAATTTTATAATTAGTAAGCTTACCGAACAAGCTTTTAAGGTTTTCGCGATATTCATTTTTAAAGATAAATTTCCCTAAAAATTCATTGTTTTTGCTGATGTAAACCGCTGTTTCAAGATTTTTAGATTCCTGATTATTGTAGCGTGCAGAACCTATTTTGTAAACTTTACCTCTTACATTCGCTTCATATCCTTTCCCTGAAATTTCTATAAAGTTTTCCACCGGAAAATACTCGTCTTTCACTTCAATAAATTCATACAGAGACTTAGAAAGCGGGTGATTGGAGTTTTTTAATAAAGATTTGATATTTAGTAAATCAAATTCGTTGATTTCAGTTCCTTCAAATTTTATATTTGATTTTTTTCTATGCGTAATCGTTCCGGTTTTATCAAAAACAATGGTGTCTAATTTGGCAATTTTTTCAATCGTTAAAGTATCTTTTACATAAAACTTATTTCGACCTAAAATCCTCATAATGTGACCGAAAGTGAACGGAGCAGACAGTGCCAACGCGCAAGGACAAGCAATAATTAAAATGGCCGAAATCACCTGAAACATTTTCTCTAAATCAACTGTTGCCCAATAAATTCCAGAAATTAAAGCAATGCCTAAAATGATGAATGTGAAATATTTACTGATGTTATTGGTCAGTGTGTCAAGTCCTGTTTCGTGTTTTTTGAAAGCTTCCTTGTTCCAAAGCTGTGTTAAATAACTTTGGTCAACATCTTTAATCACTTCCAATTCCAAAGAAGAGCCAATCTGCTTTCCTCCCGCGAAAATTTTATCTCCAGGCTGTTTGCTGATGGTCGCACTTTCTCCGGTAATAAAACTGTTATCGATATTTCCTTCACCATTAATCAAAATCGCGTCAACCGGAATAATTTCCTGATTTCTAACTAGAATTCTGTCGCCGATCTTGACTTCAGAAAGTAAAATATTATCCTGTTTTCCTTCAAAATCAACTTTTGTAACAGCAATTGGATAAAATGATTTGTAATCTCTGTCGTAAGAAAGTGCGTTGTAGGTTCTCTTCTGGAAAATTTTACCCAAAAGCATGAAAAACAGCAATCCGCAAAGGGTATCGAAATATCCCGGACCGTAATTGGTGGCAACTTCATACAAGCTTCGTCCGAAAAGAACGATAATTCCCAAAACGATAGGAACATCAATATTAACAATCTTGTTTTTTAAACCATACCAAGCCGATTTATAATAATCTGAAGCCGAATAAACCACAACAGGAATTGCCAAAATACACATCAACGCTCGGAAAAGACCTTTGTAATGCGCCATCCAGTAATCTTCACCGCCCACATATTCCGGGAAAGCAAGAAACATTCCGTTACCAAAGGCAAAAGCGGCAATCGCAAATTTCACCAGTAAAGATTTGTCTAAATGCTCAACGTTTTTATCCGCAGTTTCAAGGCTGATGACAGGTTTATAGCCTAAATTAGTTAAAAAATTAGCTAATTCGCTTAATTTTAATTCGTTATGGTTAAAAGAAATCTGTAAGGTCTTTCTTGTGAAGTTAACCTGAGAATATTTGATATTCGGGTTCAATGTATGAAGACTTTCCAACAGCCAAATGCAAGAAGAACAGTGAATTACAGGAATCTTAAAGGTGACTAAACTCGTGCTTCCTTCCGAGAAATCGGTGACTTTGTCGAAGATCTCCTGAGTATCAAGATATTCGAATTGTGAAGTGTTTTCATCAGGTCGAATTCCCGCTTTCTTGTTTAATTCGTAAAAATTAGTTAAATTGTTGATATTCAGAATTTCGTAAACAGACTTGCAACCGTTGCAACAGAAAGTCTTTTCGTCAAATAGAATTCTTTCTTTTTCTATCCCTTGACCGCAATGAAAACAGTTATCACTCACCTCCATAAATTATTGAACTACAAAATTATAACAATTTTTTTTGTTTATCGAGTTAAAAAGTTCTATTTTTGTGATAAATGTCATATAAAATGTCGCAGGAACAACAGATTGCAATTGAGGAGAGGTTCGCAAGAGTTTTTAATGATAAATCATTCAAGGAAAGACTTTCCAGCGCTGATTTTGAGAAATACATAAACGCAAAAAAGAAACTGAGTTTTCAGAAGCATGATACCATTTTTGAAGATGGTGAAACGCCAAGAGGGGTTTATGTACTCGAAAAGGGAGCTGCCAAGCTATCAAAATCGGGGGCTTTCGGAAAAGATCAGATTTTAAGATTTATCAAAGAAGGGGACATCATCGGCTATCGTTCTTTACTTTGCGGGGAAAATTTCCAGGCGAAGGCTGAGGCAATGACGGATATTGAGGCAACTTTCTTACCGGCAGATATTTTCATGTATCTTTTGGAGGTAGATCCTCAGCTCTCTTTCGTAATGCTCCAGAAAATTTCTTATGAATTGGGAGAATCTTCCAATACCATTACCTTCCTTGCTCAAAAAACGGTAAGAGAAAGACTGGCGGAGATTTTACTTCTTTTAGAACAAAAATTAGGTGTAGATCCTGAAGGATTCATCAAAATTTCTTTAACGAGAGAAGAAATTGCCAACATCATCGGAACGGCTACAGAAAGTGCAATTCGTTTAATATCAGAATTTAAAGGAGATCAGCTCATCGAAGTAGACGGAAGAAATATCAAAATTCTCAACCACGATAAATTAATGAAACTAGGTCACGTAGTTTTATAAAAATCATACAAAACTTTAAGTCGGCTCAGTGCCGACTTTTTTAACTTTAAAAAATAGATACATTATGTCTGTTCATTCTGAAATTAAAAAAGTTACGACTGAAACCTTGCGAAAAATGAAATTCGACAAGGAAAAAATTACGATGCTTACGGCATACGATTTTACCACTGCTAAAATGGTAGATGCGGGAGGAATTGATGCGGTTTTGATAGGTGATTCTGCGGCAAATGTAATGGCGGGTTTTGAAACTACGTTGCCAATTACTTTGGATCAGATGATTTATCATACGCAAAGTGTGGTGAGAGGAACAGACCGAGCTTTGGTGATTGCTGACTTGCCTTTCGGAACGTATCAGAGTAATCCGGATTTGGCTTTGGAATCTGCAGTAAGAATGATGAAAGAGGGCGGCGCTCATGCTATTAAAATTGAAGGAGGAAAGGAAATTTCAAAATCAATAAAAAAAATAATCAATGCCGGAATTCCTATTATGGGACATTTGGGATTAACGCCACAGTCTATTTATCAGTTCGGAACCTATAAAGTAAGAGCAAAAGAAGAAGCGGAAGCAGAAAAACTAATTGCAGATGCCCAATTATTGGAAGAATTAGGTTGTTTTGGAGTTGTTTTGGAGAAAATTCCTGCAGATTTGGCTAAAAAAGTAACAGAATCTATTTCAATCCCAACCATCGGAATAGGAGCTGGGCCTCATTGTGACGGTCAGGTTTTGGTGTATCACGATATGGTAGGAATGAACAAAGGTTTCAGTCCGAAATTTTTAAGAAGATATCTTGATTTATATACAGAAATCACTGGAGCTGTTGCTCAATATGTGAAAGATGTAAAAGGTCAGGACTTCCCTAACGAAAACGAAAGTTATTAATTCATGAGAAATCAACAGTCTACTCAGGGAATTTTATCGATTATTGCACTGGTTTGCCTTGCAGCAGGTTGGTTTAATCTTTTTTCTCCCGATGTCAATACTTTATTGTCACGAAAAGTGTTCTATGTTTTAATCGGAGCAAGTTTTTTCCTGCAGGCACCTGCGATGAAGAATCAAAACTTCACCTATGCAATGTACGCTGCGGCGGCTATTTGTGTGCTTGGAGGTTTGTTTATTCCGCTGGGAACAAAATTAGAATCTATTAAAACCGTTGGGCTTTTGGGCGGAATTATTCTTTCAATTGCAAGCAGACCCAGCTATCGACAGTAAATGATGGAGGAGCAGGTTGTATATGAAGACAATCATCTTTTGGTGATTAACAAAAAAGTCGGGCAGCTCGTACAGGGCGACAAAACCGGCGATGATTCTCTGTTAGAATTAATCAAAGATTTTATAAAAAAAAGAGATGCCAAGCCGGGAAATGTTTTTCTCGGTTTGGTTCATCGTATTGATAGGCCGACCTCGGGTTTGGTGATTTATGCTAAAACTTCAAAAGCATTATCGCGTTTAACCCAAATGGTTAAAAATCGTGAGGTCAAAAAGACCTATTGGGCAGTGGTGGCCAAGGAAATGATTCCTAAAACGCAGCGATTGGTTCATTATTTAAAGAAAAACGAGAAGAATAATAAAGCGATTGTTTTTCCCAAAGTTACAGATGGTGCAAAAGAAGCCATTCTTACCTATAATGTGATTAAAACGTTGGATAATTATCTTTTGTTGGAGATCGATCTTGAAACGGGAAGGCATCACCAGATCAGAGCACAGTTATCAAAAACCGGCGTTCCGATTAAAGGCGATTTAAAATATGGTTCGCCACGCTCCAATCCCGATGGCGGAATTAATCTTCACGCCAGAAAACTGGAATTTATTCATCCGGTGACCAAAGAAAATATTGAAATCATAGCTCCCGTTCCGCAAAATGATGTAATTTGGAGAGTTTGTGAAGAGTAAATTATTATAATAAAAGTTAGAAAAAGGAAACTGAATTATTCGGTTTCCTTTTTTATTTTTTTAGGAGCTATTTCCCGCTTTCCGCACTCGCTATTTGTTAGTTTCGGGGGGGGGGGGGGGGGGGGGGG
>NZ_JBDFPQ010000002.1:178567-626107 GCF_039672645.1 Chryseobacterium sp. C39-AII1 | reverse complement strand
CGTATTCACCTGGAAAATGCAGAACTTCCAAGACCCATATCCGAGGCTTATTATATGTCTGTTCATGGACGGCAATTAAGCACAATGCCCATTGTAAGGTATTTTATGAAAGACTTTTGGCAGATGGTAAGCCTAAAAAGCTGGCATTGATAGCCGTTTGTAATAAGCTTTTGAGAATCTGTTTTGGGGTTGTAAAGAACAAAACGAATTATCAACCAAATTATCAAAAAGATTTTAAAATTTTAACCTAAATAATTTGCTTTTTAACATAGAACATCGCGGCTAGGGAAGTTGTCTTTTCATTTAAAACATTCCCAATAACACAAAAAATGGTTGAAAAATGAAAAGTACCCCTTAACAATTTATAAATATTCTAAATAAAATTAAAAACTTATCTTTGCGCAACTTAAGGAAACAATGAAGAAACAGCATCATCATAAGAAAAAGCCCAGCGTTTTCAAAAAATGGACGGGAAAACTGCATTTGTGGTTAGGTTTAGGCGTCGGATTTTTAATTTTCATCATCTCCATTACCGGAGCACTGTACGTTTTTAAAGATGAGATAGAAAATGTTACCCGAAAAGATGTCATTTACCATAACGAAGCCAATATCGATCAGAAGCAGGTTCTTCCGATTCGTGTATTGGAAAAGGCGGTAGATGAGCAGGTAAAAGAAAAATATCCTATCCATTGGGTAAATATTCCGATTGATAAAAAGATGTCTTATCTATTTTATTGGTACGAACACGATCCCAGCGGCTGGAATTACTTTACAGAGTTTCCTATTTATAAAGCAGCCTATGTAAACCCTTACAACGGAAAAGTACTGAGAACCTATGATGAGAAGAATGGCTTCTTCCAGATTGTAAAGATGATCCACTGGAGCTATTTGCTAAAACAATCTTGGGGAACCTATCTTACCGGAATTCCGGTGCTGATCTTCGTAATTATGCTTATCTCAGGGATTATCCTTTGGTGGCCCAAAAATAAGGCGGCAAGAAAACAGCGTTTCTCTTTCAAATGGAAAAACGTAAAAAGCTGGAAAAGAAAAAACTATGACCTTCATAATGTCTTAGGCTTCTACTCTTCCATTTTCGCTTTAATTTTTGCAATTACAGGTCTGTTTTATGCGTTCTTCGTAGTTCAGGCAGCCATTTACTTTGTTTTTTCGGGCGGAGAAACAGCGTATCCTGATTTTTCAGCCATCAAAACAAAAGCGCCTATCGAATTAAGAACCGAAGGCACTTTAGACAAAATCAGCAATACCGTAAAAGCAAAATATCCGGATTCTTACGGATTTTCAATAGACCTTGGCCACGAGCACATGGACGATCATGAGCATCCGAATTTTGAAGTATATGTGAAACATTTATCCTATTCTTATCATAAAAGCAGCAGCTTAATTTTTGATGAAAACTCAGGAGAATTGCTTCATACGCACGACATGAAAGACAAAAATTTCGGTGAAAAAACTGTGGGGGCAAATTATGATATCCATGTTGGTTCTATTTTAGGACTTCCTACCAAAATCATCGCTTTTATCGTAAGCCTTATATGTGCCTCATTACCAGTAACGGGATTCCTGATCTGGTGGGGAAGAAGAAAAAAGAAAACTCCACAAAAGGCGTAAAATATTTTTTAAATAAATGTTTAAGAGTAAGCTATTAATACAATCTTTTTTATAATTTTATCCCCTTAGAATTTAACAATAGACAATGTCATTAATAGATTTATCAAAACATGTAGCCCTTGGAATTGATATCGGCGGGACGAATACAAAATTTGGGGTAGTAAACCATAGAGGTGAAGTTCTTGAAAAAGGCAATCTGCGTACAGATGCTTATGATAAGGTAGAAGATTTTATCGATGCCCTATATGAAGCTGTACATCCCCTGATTGAAAAATTTGGTACTGAAGATAATTTTGACGGAATAGGCGTAGGGGCTCCCAACGGAAACTATTACACAGGAACTATTGAGCAGGCTCCTAATTTACCTTGGAAGGGAATTATTCCTTTTGGGGAATTGATGAAAAATAAATTCAATTTGCCTTGTACCATCACCAATGATGCGAATGCAGCAGCGATTGGAGAAATGCTTTTCGGAGCAGCAAGAGGTATGAAAGATTTCATCATGATTACTTTGGGAACAGGCGTAGGAAGCGGAATTGTATCGGGAGGAAAATTAATCTACGGACACGACGGTTTTGCCGGAGAATTAGGTCATACCATCGTAAAACCTGGCGGAAGAAAACACTGGAGCACAGGTTCTGAAGGAAGTCTTGAAGCCTATGCATCAGCCACAGGAATTGCCATCACTGCAAAGAAAATGAGAGCCGAATTTCCGGAATCTATGCTGAGTCAGTATCCTGAAGAAGCCATTAACTCTAAAACAGTTCACGAATGTGCTTTAAAAGGAGATCCTATTGCCATTGAAGTATTCAGATATACGGGTCAGAAATTAGGTGAAGCATTGGCGAATTTCGTTATGTTCTCTTCACCGGAAGCAATTCTTTTATTTGGAGGAGTTATTAAAGCGGGAGACTTTATTTTAAAACCTGCCAAACTTCACATGGAAAGAAACCTTCTTCCGATTTTCAGAAATAAAGTAAAATTGGTTTTCAGTGAGCTAGACGAAGCAGATGCTGCCATCTTAGGAGCAAGTGCTTTGGTTTGGGAAAAATAACCGAAAGCTAGTTTAAATAATATCAAGCATCCTTTTTAGGATGCTTTTTTTATTTCTGATTTCTTGTTGATCTTTATACTTTATTGGTATCCTCTCGCTGATTTGGCAGATTACACTGATGTAATTGTATCCGATGCTTCGGCAAGAGAGCTAATACTAACGGTTTTATTCTAACGGTTAATTTTTAGCGTTGTCATCCTGAGCACGAAGCAGTCGAAGGATCTCATAAAGCCTCTCGCTGATTTGGCAAATAAAGCAGATTTCTAAGATCCTTTTTGTGTTTAAAATAAATTTATCTCATCTATCATTACAATTTTTGTTTTGAGGTTTTATGAAGCTTTAATTGAAAAAGTTTTTTCATACTTTTGATCGTCTTTTTTCGGTTATCGTCAGTTCGAGTGTTTCTCGAAGCAAAGTGGAGAGAAATGTATCGAGAACAAGTTAATAAATGGCAGGTTCTACATCATAAACTTCTCGATACAATTTTCTTCAAAAATCTACTCGAAGTGACGAAGGCTCAATTCGGAAACCGGAAAAAAAGAAAATATTGACAAAAAATAATCAACCTTACAATGAATAAAAATAATTTAGAGCAAATTACTTTCGGTGGCGGATGTTTCTGGTGTGTGGAAAGCTGCTTTAATATGCTGAAAGGGGTAGAATCTGCAATCTCGGGATATTCCGGAGGGCATAAAGACAACCCGACCTATCAGGAAGTTTGCACAGGAGAAACAGGACATGCAGAAGTGGTTCAGATCATGTATGATCCCGCAATCATCTCTTACGAGCAGCTGATGGATGTTTTCTTCTTTCTTCATGACCCTACTCAATTAAACAGACAAGGAAATGATATCGGAACACAATACCGTTCTGTAATTTATTATAAAGATGATGCTGAAAAAGCAAAAGCAGAGCAAGCCATTAAAACATCTCAAGAATCCGGAAGATGGGCAGGAACGTATGTGACAGAATTAACTAAATTTGAGAAATTCTGGCCTGCTGAACAGTATCACCAGGGATATTATAATGAAAACCCGACTCAGCCGTATTGCAGCGCGGTGGTAGGACCTAAAATCCAGAAATTCAAAAAGTATTTCGGAGAATTGGGAATGTTGAATGATTAAAAGTCATTTAGATTTAGGCAAAAGCCTATTTCTATGATTCTATAACAATAAGTTTGTTTAAACTAATTTTAAATTTAACCGCAAAAGAAGCAAAAGATCTTATTGGATTTATTTAAAGGAGTTCAAAAGTCTGCAAAGAGAAAAAATCAAAGATTTTTTTTAAACTTATGTGATCTTTTTTTATTTAAGTATTAAACTTAAAATAACTAAAGTGTTAAAATCTTTTGTTTCTTTTGTGGTAAAAAAAAGTTTAAACAAGTTTAATATAAAAGCGAAGAGATTAATTTCCCTTCGCTTTTTTTAGACAAAAAATTATTTGATATGAAGATAACTAGTATCCCGGATTTTGTGTGAAATCTTTTGAAGCATCCAACGTCGCCTGAGGAATCGGGAAGATTCTTCTGTAAGGCTGCGAAGCAGGTTTTGCCGTCCCAGCAAGATCAAACTTTCCGAATCTGATCATCGCCTTTCTTCTGTACATTTCCCAATACAACTCGTATCCTGATTCTTTAAACAAAGTGTTTGCATCCAAAGAGGAAATCGAAGTTCCTGGAGCATTTCCGTATAATGCTTCACGAGTTCTGCTTGTTCTCAGTTTATTGACGTCCGCCAAAGCTGCCGCTACATTTCCGTTTCTGAAATACGCTTCTGCTCTCATCATATAAATGGTTCCCAGACGGTATAATGGTACGTCGTAACCGCTTGTTCCGTTATTTCCATATCCCGGATCGAACTCAAATTTGAAGTTTCTCACCCCTCGGTTAATCTGAGACTGCGTGAAAACGGCTTCCGAAGGATTATCAAAATTCAGTTCCGGAGTAAAATCTGCCGCAAGCGTGGTATTTTTTTCTGTAAATAATTTAAATACCTTAATTCTTCCGTCTGATGTCATTTCAAAATTACCATCAACGATCTTTGGTCCGTATTGTTGCCCCACCTGCAATCCTCTGTTGAAATGGAACCAAGGTTTTCCTGTTCCTTCCACTTTACTGGTTGCTGGTACGCTTACATCCGATCCGTCATTTTTGAACCATGTTCCGTCTTCATACTGATACGTTCTGTGGAAACGCGGATCGTTGAAATTTCCGTTCCATGAATAATAAAATTCAGGGGTCACGCAGCTGGCATTGGTTCCTCTGTTATCAGGAGAAGGTTTTTGAATTCTTTCCATCGACATATATGCCAGGTCATTATCTGAACCTTTATCTGTGTTATTTAGTTTCTTCTGAACCACTGTAAAGATCATTTCTTTGCTTGTATCATTATTGATATCAAAATTGTGGAAATAATTAGATTCTAAACTGAAATTCGCATTATTAATCAATAAATTAGAATATTCAATCACCTTATCCATATCCGTTCCGCTTCCATTTACCGCTTGCTCCAAAAAGTTGAAATTACTTGATGTTTTATCCTTCAATACCGCTCTGTTCAGATACATATCCGCCAATAAAGCATACGCCGCCTGTTTGGTAAATCTTCCTGCGTGGGTATTCTGTGTTTTAATATCCGCTAATGCCGGAATAAGACCTTCAACCTCAGTAATTAAAGCATCGATGGAAGTAGCAGCTTTTTTAATTTCAATCGGAGCACTTAGATTTCCTGGATCTCTGTAAGGCGCCTGCCCGAAAAGATCGAGCGTCGTATAAGTATAGTATGCCAATAATCCTTTTGCTTCTGCCAAAAACAGAGCTTTATTCATATCATTGCTCTTTTCAATACTTGAAATGGCCGTTAAAGACTTTGTAATTCCGAAATTAAGGTTATTCCATGTTGTTTTTACCACATCATTGTTGGCATCCCAGCTAAATTCATGCATGGCTCTCCATTTTCCGCCATCGCCCCAGTCACTTCCTCTCGTTGGTAACAAAGCCTCATCTGTAGAATATTCCTGTAGTGCAAAAACGTTTCCGTGGTCTACGAAAGTTCCTTCACCCAGCTGACTATATGCTGCAGCCAAAGCCGCTTGAGGATCTGCATTTTCAGAACACAAAACCTCATCAATTACTTTTTCATCCAGATTGGTACATCCTACTAAAGCCAATGCAGCAACGGATAAAACGATTTTATTAATATTTAAAAATTTAGATCTCATGATTTCTTTTTAACTTAAATTAAAACTTAACAGTTGCTCCTAAAATGAAAGTCTTTGCCGAAGGATATGTAGTGTAATCAATACCCAATGACTGGTTTCCTCCCACTTGTTTGTTGGTGTCTACCAAAGGATCATATCCTGTATAATTGGTAATCGTGAATACATTCTGAGCACTTACATATAGATTGATGCTTCTCAGGAATTTTAACTGATTCATATCGAAAGTATAACCTAATCTCACATTATTCAAACGGATAAAGTCTGATTTTTCAAGATATAAAGAAGACAATTGCGGCTGATTGGTAAAACTTGCCCCAGAATCGTAAAAGTTTTTCAATACGTTTCTGTCTGAAGCCAGGTTGTTGATATTTAAATCCAGCGCGGTATTGTTTACCAAATATCCACCTGTTTGTCCGATGAATGAGAATGAGAAGTCAAACTTCTTGTATTTCATATAAGAATTGATCCCGAAAGTGAAATTAGGAATGGCACCTTCGAAGATTTTTCTGTCATTCTGATCTATTCTTCCGTCACCGTTTACATCTTCATAAATATACTTTCCGTTGGCATCGATTCCCTGATAATTCAGCATATAGAAAGATCCCGCTTCATATCCGTTTTTATAGATATTCGCCGTAACCCCAGAAAGCCCCGGACCGGAAACCTCACCAGAATAAATTGCAGAAACTGGAAGCCCTTTAATCACATTACTAACTGTCGCTCCATTCACATCAAAATTCCAAGTGAAATTTTCGTTTTTAATAATTTCTGAACCTATAGAGAATTCGAAACCTTTATTTACAATTTGTGCATCTACATTTCTCCAAACGTTACTTGTAGGACTCAACGGACTTGAAGGAATATTAAGTATCGGATCTCTTGTTACCTTATTATAATATTCTAATGATCCGTACAATCTGTTTCTCCATAAGCTGAAATCTGCACCAATATTGGTTTGTTCCACCACTTCCCACTTCAGATCAGGATTTACCGTTCTGTTGATCACAACACCATTAACAAGATCTAAATTATCATACAAATAATATCCTGCCGACTGCGCCAGTGAAGAACTTGCTTGTGTAATTTTATTCGGAACCTCTTGGTTACCCGTCTGTCCCCAGCTTCCTCTTAATTTTAATTCATTAATAATTCTGGAATCTTTCAGGAAATTTTCGTTAGACATTGTCCAGCCTACCGCTACTGAAGGGAAATATCCGTATTTATTATTCAACCCGAAACGTGTAGAACCATCGGCTCTTAATGAAGCGGTTAACAAATATTTCTTATCAAAGTTATAATTTACCCTTCCGAAATACGATTGCAGCTCGTTTTCCTGTGCATATCCCGCTCCCGGAACAAATGCTGTTCCTGAATATCCAGGATTAATATCTGGTGAAATTCCTGCTCCTTTATCTGCAATATCCTTTACGCCAAAATAAGTTCCTGTCGCTTTGAATTTCTGATAAGAGAAACCTCCCAGTAAACTGAAATTATGTTTATCTAAACTAAGATCATACGTTAAATAATGCTCCAAAAGTACATTGTAAGAATCCAGATTAGCCTGAACATATACTCCTTTCGGTGTTCTGTCGGTAAGGTTAGGATACATGGTCGTATTTCTTTCCGATACCGTTTTATCAATCCCTAAATTGAATTTATAATTTAACCCCGGTAAGATTCTCAACGTTGCCTCTGTATTCCCCAATATCCTTGTGGTATTGGTTTTGTCTTCATACTTACTCAACAGATACAAAGGATTGTAGTGAGCATTCATGTTAAAATTGGTATAATTTCCGTTTTGATCGTACACTGAACGTGTAGGATTCGCCATTAAAGCATGGATAATCACCTGTCCGTCTGACCCAGCATTGGCACCGTTTGGAATTCCAGTTTCCTTGATATCACTTGCGGTAAGGTTTAATTTAATTTTTAATCTTTTATTATCGAAGAAAGATTCTTCAGCATTTAAACGGGCTGTTGTTCTTTTAAAGCCACTGTTTAACACGATACCATCCTGATCCATGTGAGAAAGGGATGCAAAATAATTTCCCGATTCCGTGGATTTTGAGAAGGAAACCGAATGATTTTGAGAAACCGCATTTCTGTAAATCTCATCCTGCCAGTCTGTACTTCCTCCGTGGTCGTATAATTTATCAATTCCTGCAACTCTGTATTCGCCAGCGGTCATCAGGTCTAATTTTTTAATCACCGAAGAAAAACCTAAATACGTATCATACGTAAACAAAGGATCTCCCTTTTTTCCTCTTTTCGTGGTTACCAAAACTACCCCGTTGGAACCTCTTGCTCCATAAATGGCAGCAGCAGAAGCATCTTTTAATACCGTGATCGATTCAATATCACTTGTATTCAAAAAGTTTAACGGGTTTTTTGCCTGAGCATTTCCTAAACCGACATTCGGCCCCGAAGCACTTACCGCATCATTACTCAACGGAACCCCGTCTACAACGAACAAAGGAGTACTTCCACTTCTGATGGAACCAATCCCTCTGATCGAAACATTCACTCCCGCTCCGGGCTCTCCACTGGTCTGAACAATACGAACCCCCGCAATTTTACCCTGCATCAGATTATCAACAGAAATATTCATTCCCTCTTTGAAATTTTCAGCTTTCAATTGGCTTACGGCACCCGTTAAGTCAGATTTTTTCTGAGATCCGTAACCTACCAAAGTCACCTCTTCAATAGAAGTGGCTTCCTTTTTAGATTGTAATTTCACGGAAACTGAAGTTCCGGTAATTTTTACCATCTGTACGGCATATCCGTCATAAGAAATGGATAGAGTTTGCCCGATAGTTGCAGAAATGGTAAAGTTTCCGGATGCATCGGTAGTTGCTGTGTCTCCGGTTTCCACAACGGTGATTTTGGCACCTTCAATGGTTGAACCGTCCTGATCTGTTACATTCCCGGAAAGGGTTTCGTTCACCTGTGAAAAGACAGGATAGTTTGAAGTAAGTCCTTCAGCATTAGCTTGGTTGGCTACCAAAAAAAGTAATGCAATTGGAATTAGCTTTTTAAATTTAAAAAAATTAATTTTGTGGTACATATCAATAAGTAAAGTAATTGCACGACGTTACATTGCTTATTCAAAAGCCGCTGTTGTTCCCGCAACAGTGGTTTTGCTTTCAGGCAATCGCTAGTTTTTATTTTTCGGCATACAAAGTAAAAGCATCTACCACGAATTCATTTTAACATAATATTATCTTAAAATCAATAAAACATCAATAGCTATAAATGAGAAAATAGAATAATATTAATTATCAACCATTTATAAACGGACAATTTTCATCATTTACAAAAGCTTAAAAAACACTTAACATAATATATAAACAGCAGCCAGCGAAGAGTCGCTAATTTCGCATGTACAAAATTCGACAACATGAAAAAGGCAGTTTTCTTGGGCTTATATTTATCTACATTCCATCTATTTTGGTCACAATCTCAAAACCTTAATGATTTAAAAATCAACGAAATTCAGGTAATTGGCTCCCACAATTCTTATAAAAAGGCAATTCTTCCAGAAGTTTACAGTTATTTGGAAAAGAAAGATACGTTACATCTTTTACCAAGAATTCAGTATGAACACATCCCTATTCCCCAACAATTGGATCTGGGGCTGAGAAATCTTGAAATTGATGTATATGCCGATAGCAAAGGCGGAAAATATGCCCATCCGAAAATTTTGGATCTGGTAAAAACTACGGAGCCTTTTGACCCGACCGGAAAAATGAAAAAACCTGGCTATAAAATGATTCATATTACGGATATTGACTATCAAACATGGTATTATACGCTGGAAGATTGTTTAAAAGATTTAAAAAAATGGTCTGATGCACATCCTGATCACGATCCCGTTTTTATCACACTAGAACCAAAGGACGGAAAAACCAACCCATATGGAACGGAGCCCGAACATTATACTTCAAAACTTTTTGACGATTTGGATAATGAGTTGAAAAAATTCTTAGGACAAGATAAAATCATCACACCCGATGATATTCGTGGATCTTATAAAACATTAAACGAAGCTGTCTTGAATAAAAACTGGCCAAAGGTAAAAGATGCGAAAGGTAAATTTCTTTTTGTACTGGATAATAACAGTGAAAACAGAGATTTGTATGCAAAAGGACATCCTTCGTTAAAAGGGAGAATGATCTTTACCAATTCTACACCGGGAACTCCAGAATCCGCAGTTTTATTTATGAATGAACCGAAAGATAACTCTAAAATTATAGAGCTGGCAAAACAAGGTTACATCATCCGAACCAGAGCCGATGCCGATACTATGGAAGCACGAAGTGAAGATTATTCGAGGTTTGAAAAAGCAAAAGAAAGCGGCGCGCAAATAATTACTACAGATTACTATTATCCTAGTAAATTATTCAAATCGCATTACAAGGTAAGTTTTGATAATAATACTAACGAAAGAAAGAACCCCGTAACAGGAAAATAAAACATTTTTACGATTAGATTTTGAAAGGAAGGACTATTGCATTTGCGATGGTCTTTCTGCTTTTACTTAACCACAAATGTCTCCTTTTATTCTCTCGCTGATTTTGCAGATAATGCAGATTTTAAAATAGAACTAAAAACAAACGTTTTGTTCACTTTTGTAATCCTTAATCGTAAAGTTATTCAATTACTTTTGGATCTTTTGCGGTAAAATTTAAAATTCGATTAAACATTTTTACAGCCTATTTAAAACCTTTTTCTTCAAATCTATTTCAAAATGATCAGCCGGATCTCCGTTTGATAATAAGGACAAAATTTTAAACAAAGATTTCGACTGAACCATAAAAGGATCCTGAGACTGATTTTCAATAAATAATTTTTCCAATACCTGATATTGCTCTAATCGCTCTGCAGGAATATCTTTCTTTGCCAATTCGTCTGCCGATTGAAATTTGTACACATCTAATAATAGATCATCAAAATTCCATTTCTTAAAAGATTCTGAAGCAATGTTTTTTTCCTTTAATTGATTTTTATTTTGAATTAACAGCAGCAAATCTTCACCAGTTAATGTGCTTCCTTTCTGAATAAAATCTTTTGGCCAGTCGCTCGGAATCATTCGCAAACGAACCAGCTCTTTCAAATGGAAAAGCATAAAATCATGATAGGATTTTGATTTCAGAATATCTTTATTCCACAGAGTTTTAGACTGATTTTTCTGCAAAGCTTCGTACTCTTTTTCATACAAAGGAAATAATTCATCAAAATTCGGAACCTCATCTAAAATTTTCGTTTCCACTTCTACTTTATCCGCTGATTGGATTGTTAGAATTTTGTATCCCGGTAAATAAGCTGCCAGCGACGGAACCTGAACATTCAGCAACATCTTGTCTCCTATTTTACGAATTCCCGTGTCATTAATATGCATATGCCCCGCAAAATGAATCTGCAATCCCGCATCTGCAAAAACTTTAGCAACCTCTTCCTGAGGAACGCGCTCTAATTGCCACTTTTTCTCGCCAAGAAGATTTTTTATGTCATTCGTTGCACCATCATTAAAATCGATCATTGGATAATGGGTAAATGCGATTAGAACTTTGTTATTTTTATTCGCATCATCGGCAATCTTTTTTACCCATTGGATGAGGTGTTTTTTATTGGTGAGCACGTTATTATAGCCAATACTCGCACCTTTATAATTGGAAGCATTTTGAGGATTTTCATAAATATTTTTCGGAATATATGTATTTCCGTCTATGGCAATCATCCAAACTCCTTTTACAGGCTCTACCACATAACTTAAATCAGGAACAGAAAAACCTTTCGTCACTTCATACATTCTTGTGGAATAATTTGCCGACTGCAATGCTTTTTTATAAGAGTAGTTTTTAAATACATCTGAATTAAAGGGCGTACTCCAGAATAAATCTTCTTTCTTTGGATAGAAACCAAAGTCTTTCAATTCATTTAAAATTTCTAAATATCCTGACTCCGCAATATCTTTGGTAATGATTTTATTATCTGCTTTTCCGATGTTTTCTTTGCTGTAAATACCTAAAGGATTGCCGTCTTTTCCCAGAAAATCATCTTTCCCACCTTCGTTTCGATATGGACCAACCGGATCGTGATTTCCTGGGGTTAAATAGAAATTTATCCCGTATTTCTGATGATATTGATTTAAAATATGATGAAGTCCGCGAAGATTATACGCCTGTCCGTCATCCGAAAAATCGCCGGGCATCGCCACAATTTTGATCCCTTTGGCGGCAATATCATCCAAAGCTTTCAGAAAAGCAAAATAATTTTCATTGAAAATTCGTGTAGAATGCAACTGAGAATCCATTGTTCGTAAAATAGTTTGCTTTCCGGTTTTAGGATTCGTGATTCCTTTAAAATCATTATCCGAAAAACTTCCGTACAAATCCTGAAAATGCACATCAGAAAGAAAAGCAATTTGCACAGGTTTTTGTGCTGAAAATAATGTTGTCACGAAAAACAGTAATGAGAATATCCCTTTATTCATTGTAAAATAAAGCGAAATTAGGCGTTTCTGAAACGAAATGTTTTACGCCAATTTTAATTAATTATGAAAAATTATTCTTCTTCAGTAGAATCTATTGGTAATCCTGCGTATTTATCAATCATAAAAGGAGTTGCTTTTCTTAGTTCTCTTCCATTATTAGGATCAATTCCATCTGCTGTAAAAAACTCAACTTCTCCGTTATATTTTGAATACCATACTTTTCCCGCCGCATTTTCTACTGTTAAAGTATCTTTTCGTTCGATCCTCTTAAAATATTCCATCGTCTCATAATCGAAAGGAATTATTTGTCCGTAAATTGGGTTTTTATCATCGCAATCCACAGGCTTATATTCACTTTTATCCCAATACATACAATGCGGTCTGGAATCTAAAATTCCTGCAAAACCAGCCCCTTTGGGTTTCTTGGAAAACATCACGCTTCCACTGGCCAAACATAGCAAAAAAGCAATTTCTACAATGCCCATTCCGTTTTTCTTCATGAAATCTGGCATTTTGAAATGCTGCTCATTCGTAATATTGATGATAATATTCGAAAGTTTTTCAACAAGAGATTCTTCGTCTTGGTCAACGCTTATTTTCACCGTCGTTTTATTGGCTTCTTCATCATTTTTAATAAATGTTCGGGAGAAATCGGTGAAATTCTCATAACCAAGATATTGGCTTAGCTTGTCAAGTATAAAAACATCTATTTCAATTTCATTCTTTGTTTCCAAAACAAAAGCATCATAATATCTTGTTAAAGTCTTTTCCGAAATAATATTTGGAAAGCGTTCATCAAAATAAGTCCACAAATAGCCCGCTAAAGCATTTTTAGTCGTTTTTTCTGTCTCTTCTTTTGCTTTTTTAAATACTTCACGAATTAGTAGTTTTCTTTTGGACATAATTAGTTTTTAAAGGGCATTACAAAATAATAAATTCTTGACCGTGTCGCATTACGGTTTTCCGTAACACAATTCCTGTCCATTTGATGTCCATCGATGTCCATGTTTTGTCTAACCCTTGCCTGTCTGTATGCTCCATCTTTGCCATAACAAAATCAGTGATAAACAAAACATTATAAAAACAAATTTACAAAACTGATTTTAAAAACACCCGAAAAAACGGAGGTAAAACTCCGGGTTGGGAAGCAGATGTTTCTCCTCCGTTTTTGAAGGTTCACTTCCCAAAAAATTTTAGAAGCGCTTCGAAATTTTAAACGTGTACAGCTTACGATCAATAGATCGTGAGAGGAAGAAAAACAATTTCAACTTCAAATTTTAAAGGAAATGATTCAATTTATATTAATGCTATTCGGTTTAGCATTTTCAAATAATAACGCAAATACAGCAGCATGTAATCATAATAATAACGGACAAATAACCGTACAAAGTTCTAGTAATCCGGGGGAAGGAGTAGATCCTGGGGGAAGTGATACGGGAGGAGATACAGGACAAATTCCACCAAAAAAATAATTATAAAAACAACGAAAGAGGATTCTTTCGTTGTTTTTTTTTAATTTCGTTAAAACTAGTAACAGTGAGGTTTTATTATTTTATACTTTTTCTACTATTATTCTCTTGTACACAAAATAAAAAGCAAAAGGATAACCAATCGAACACAAATATCTATTACGATAAAGCATGGGATTTTAAGGATAAAAAAGTCACTGATAGCGCCGTAATCAACTTTTATAAAGCAAAAGATTTATTTCTTAAAAAGAATGATAGCGTTGGAGCTGGAAAGTGTTTAATCAACATTGGGATTATTCTAACAGAAAAGGGCGATTATTTTGGGGCTCAGGAAACGTCTCTAGATGCCACTAAATATTTCAATAATAAAAATCCAGAAAACTATGATAACATAAGATCAAATTACAATAATTTGGGCATAGCATCATACAATTTAAAAGACTATGAAAATGCTATTAAATTTTATGATTTTGCAATCAACTATTCTGGTAGTGATGTAGATATCCAAATATGTTTAAATAATAAAGCAAAAGCTTTACAGGATAATAAAAAATATAATGAGGCTTTAATTATATATAACGATATTTTAAATAAAAGAAGTAAAAATAATATTGAATATGCCCGAGCAATTACTAATTTATCTAAAGCAAAATGGCTTCAAAATCCTTCATACAATCCAATTCCTGAATTTAGAAAAGCTCTCAACCTGAGATTAAAAGAAGAAGATATCTGGGGACAAAATTCTAGCTATGCTCATCTTTCCGACTATTACATTAAAAATAACAAATTAGATTCGGCATTATTATATGCAAATAAAATGTATCGTGTTGCCAAGGAATTGAAAAGTCCTGACGATCAAATTGAAGCTTTACAAAAGCTAATCGTATCTGAAAACAATGATCAATCAAAAAAATACTTTCAAATCTATCAAAAACTTTATGACAGCATATCTATTTCAAGAAGCAAAGCTAAAAATCAGTTCGCGATAATTAGATATGATGTTGAAAAAATAAAAGCAAAAAACGCAGAAAATGAATTCGATATTTTATTGAGAAATATTATTCTTACAGCTTTATCATTATCATTAATCGGCGGCATATTCTGGTATAGAAAAAGAAAAAAGAGACTTCAGCAGGAAAAAGAGCTCGAAGTCAAAAACACCCAACTGAAAATGTCTAAAAAAGTTCACGACGTAGTTGCCAACGGCATTTATCAGGTAATGACAAAAATTGAAAATCAGGAACATTTTGATAAAGATGAAGCACTGGATGAGTTGGAATATGTTTATGAAAAATCAAGAGATATTTCTTATGAAAAGAATGAAATTAAAGATACACAGCCTTTTGATGAAAAAATTTCCGCGCTTATTGCTTCTTTCAAAAATGATACAGTAAACACTTATGTTGCCGGAAACGGAAAAAATATTTGGGAAAATTTTCCTGCTTCTTCGAAAGATGAGGTATATCAAATCATTCGGGAATTGCTGGTGAATATGAAAAAACACAGCCAGGCAAGCACCGTTGCTTTTAAATTTGAAAAGCTGAATAATTCCGTTACTATTCACTACACTGATAACGGGATTGGTATTTCCGGAGATCTTATCCGCAAAAACGGACTGACAAATACGGGAACCCGTATTGAAGCTATTCAGGGAAAAATTATTTTTGAAACCAATATCGAAAAAGGGTTGAAGATTTATATTTCTTTCCCTACATCTTAAAAAAAGACCAAAAATGTTCAAAAAAATTTTAATAGCCGAAGACCACGAAAGCATCAGTATTTCAGTACAAAAAACATTAGAGGTGCTGAATATTCCGACCGTAGATCATGTATATTATTGTGATGATGCATTAGCAAAGGTTCAAAAATCAATTCGTGAAAATGAGCCTTACGATCTGCTGATCACCGATCTATATTATGAGGAAGATCATTATCCGCAAAATATCAAAGACGGAAAAGAATTGGTGGAAGAGGTTCGAAAGCTTCAACCAGAATTGAAAGTAATCGTTTTTTCTGCGGAACATAAATCTGGTGTTATCGATTCTTTGTTCAATGAAACTAAAATCAATGGCTATGTAAGAAAAGCCCGAAATGATTCTAAGGATTTGAAAAAGGCAATCGCTTCCGTGTATGTAAATGAAACTTACCTTTCTCTTGATCTTAAACAGGATGTGAAAAAAGTCAACAGCTACGAGTTTACAGAGTATGATATTACTTTGGTTTCTCTCCTTTCGCAGGGTGTTTTGCTTAAAAATATTCCTGTTTACCTTAAAGCGAATAACATTAGGCCTAACAGTTTAAGCAGTGTTGAAAAAAGATTAAACAGCTTAAAAGAGGACCTGGAAGTCACCAGCAATGAGCAATTGATTGCTTTTTGTAAAGATTTGGGGATTATTTAAATTCTTAATTAAAAACCTGCATACAGCCTTTCAATATTTTTGAAAGGTTTTTTGTTTTTACGGTTTCACGTAAGGAATACTTTTTTTATCGTTCTATTTTTGACCTGTTAAAAACAAACCAATGAATAAGATAACCATTAAGAGCAATCTAATTTTTTTTAAAATTTTAATTCTTGTGAGTTTCTCTTTTTTATCTCTCATAAGATGTACAAAACCAAATGTCACCAATGAAAAGGATTCATTTTTAAAAGATTCTATTAAAAATGAAGAAAAGAAACTTGACTTGAACGTTAGATTAAACAAAGAAATTGAAAGTTTAGAAAAGGATTTAGATTTATCCAAAAATGTTTCTTCCATGGATGGAATTACAATAGTTCTTGCTCTTTATAAATTTTATTCATCTATTATTAAAGAAGGTAAAGAAAGTGATAAACCAGAAGAACAAGAGCTGGCTAAAAAACTTGAAAAAAAAGTAATTAACTCTCAAATAAAAGTACTTCCAAAATTAAGAATGATTTATTATAAACTTATAAAAGATAAACTTTGGGAAAATGATATAGATGTTAAGATTTTAAATTCTTCTAACAAAACACTTCAACTTACCGGAGGAATATTTGCTTCCAACAAAAATATTCAGGATACTCAATCAATGCTTCACGAAGCACTTTCCTTACTAAGATTTAAACAAATACAATATAAATGGTACTCAGGAGATGATGAGTTTACTTATTATAACTTAGATTCTCCGAAAGATTCCGAAATTATAGACTAAAATTAAAAAACTAATAACCATGGATCTTAAAATAAAACTTGAGCAATTACACCAAAAAGTGGTTGGCTTGAAAGACCAGATCAGTACAGAAGAAGCTACAAAAAATGCTTTTGTAATGCCTTTCATTCAAATTTTGGGTTATGACATTTTCAATCCGACAGAAGTTGTTCCCGAGCACGTTTGCGACATCGGAACAAAAAAAGGTGAGAAAGTAGATTATGTCATCAAAAATAATGACGAGCCTATTTTTATTATCGAATGTAAACATTGGAAAGAAAGCGCAGATGCTCATAATTCACAGCTTCACAGATATTATCATGTTTCAAAAACAAGATTTGGAGTTTTAACCAACGGGATTATTTATAATTTTTACACAGATCTTGAAAAACCGAATATTATGGATGAAAAACCATTTTTCACCATTAATATTGAAGATTTAAAGGATAGTTCTATTAAAATTCTGGAAAGCTTTACTAAAAAAGATTATAATCTCAACAGCATTCTGGATTCTGCCGAAGCACTGAAATACATAAAAGCCATCCGAAAAGAATTTGAAAAGGAAATAGAAAACCCTTCTGATGAATTGGTAAAATTGTTGGTTAATCGATTCTTTGAAAAACCTTTAACTGCCTATAGAATGGTTTCTTTTAAGGAATATGCAAAGAAAGCTTTAGCTACTTCCATCAATGAGTCAATAAGTTTCAGATTAAAATCTGCGTTGAGCATTAATGAACAAATTGAAAAGCAAGAAGATGAGATAAAAACAGCCGCACCTATTGATGAAAATAATGATTCGAAAATTGTAACAACCGAAGAAGAATTGGAAGGATTTCAAATTGTAAAAGCTATTGTAAGAGAGAAAATTCCGGCATCAAGAATTGCTTATAGAGACACTCTTTCTTATTTCGGAATTCTGTTGGATGACAATAACAGAAAACCAATTTGCAGGCTTCATTTTAATACTGCGAATAAATATCTTGAGACCTTTCACAATGGTAAAGATGCCGGAGAAAAGTTTTTATTGAATGGTCTTGATGAAATCTATAACTACAGAGAGCAACTCCATAAAACACTAGAAAATTATATTTAAAAAACTAATAACCATGAAAAAATTACTATTTACAAGCCTTTTAGGTTTAGGATTATTATTACCAACTACTTTTTCGGCGGCTGAAAAAAGTACAACTTCAGCAACAGAATATTACACAAAAAAGCCAAAGAAAAAAACGAAGAAATCGAAGAAAAGCAGATCATCAAAATCATATTCTAAAAGCAGTAGCAAAGGATGCACTTATAACGGACATCAATTATATGTCGGACCAAGAGGCGGCTGTTATTATTACGCAGGAAATAGTAAAGAATATGTTGAAAGAGCGTATTGCTCAAGCTGCAATTAATTATTATTAAAACTAAAAACCATAAAAAAACACTCCATATACATTACCAAAAAACGCGAAGATTTCTCCTCGCGTTTTTTTATTTTCTCAACATTTCCGTGTGAGGAATGTTATCTTCTAAATATTTTTTTCCGGTATCTTCAAAACCGAAGTCTCCGTAAAATCTCAACAGATAATCCTGTGCAGAAATCCTGATTTCCGAAGTATGAAAACGGTTTTCAATCGTTTCAACAGCATATTGTATCAAAAGCTTTCCAAGTTTTTTTCCTCTTGCTTTTTCGGTTGTTAAAACTCTTCCGATTGAAGCCTCAGGATATTTTATCCCTTTATCGAAAATTCTGCAATTCGCTAAAATTTCACCATCTTCCTCCGCCCAAATATGAATGGCTTTCTGATCATAATTATCCAAATCTGGATAAGGACAATTTTGCTCGATCACAAAAACATCAATTCTGGCTTTTAAAACATTGTATAATTCAGGAACCGTAAATTCGTCAAAAGTTTTGATCTTCCAGACAATATTACTCATCATCAAAGCTTACATTATTATTGATTAAAAACTCATTCGTTTTCTGAATAAAATCAAGAATTTTATCGCCGCCTTCTTTTTTCTCAGCAGAAGTCACATACAATTCCGGAAGATCTTCCCAGGTTTTATGAAGTTCAGCTTTATAATCCTCAACATTCTTAATAACCACATTCGGTTTCAGCTTGTCTGCTTTTGTAAACACGATAGAAAACGGTACTCCACTTTCTCCACACCATTGGATAAACTCCAGATCGATGGTTTGTGGCTTATGTCTCGAATCTACCAGTACAAAAAGATTCACCAGATTTCTTCTGTTCAGAATATAATTGGTAATCAGTTTTTCGAAATCTTTTCTGATAGATTTTGAAACCTTTGCATATCCGTATCCTGGTAAATCAGTAAGATACCAGGTCTCATTCACTAAAAAATGATTAATAAGCTGAGTTTTTCCAGGCGTTCCGGAAGTTTTGGCCAGATCTTTATGATTCATCATTGCATTGATCAGCGATGATTTTCCCACATTAGACCTTCCGATAAATGCGTATTCCGGAAGATTCGGGTCCGGGCAATCCTGCCATTTTCCGCTGCTCTTTACAAACGTTGCTGTTTTAATAACCATTTGACTATTTTTTAGAAAAATAAACCATTAAGAAAAGCTCTTAATGGTCATTTATATTTTAATTTTAAACTTTATCTTTTACCCAGTTGTAGAGAATTTCGTTGAATTCATCTGGTTTTTCCATCATCGCCGCATGCCCGCATTTATCAATCCAGAACAGATCCGAATTCGGAATAAATTTGTGCATGTCTTCCGCAACCTCAGGAGGTGTTACATTATCCTGTTTTCCCCAAATCAGACACGTCGGCGTCGTAATTTTAGGCAAATCATTCAGCATATTGTGTTTGATGGCGCTTCTGGCTAACATGACGGTTTTAATTCCCTTCATTCTGTCGTTTACCACGCCGAAAACTTCATCTACCAAATCTTCAGTCGCTACCGCAGGATCATAAAAAACTTCTTCCGTCTTTTTTCTGATATACGAACGGTCATTCTTTCTCGGAAAACTATCTCCGAAAGTTCTTTCGTATAAACCAGAACTCCCTGTAAGCACCAAATTTTTAACCAAATCCGGTCTTGCCAATGTTAAAATTAGCCCAACATGACCTCCCATAGAATTTCCTACAATGGTAACCGGCCCGTTGATGTGGCTCTCTATAAACTTGATAATATATTTCGCTATCGTCGTAAGATTCGTATTGAGTACCGGCAAATCGTAGATCGGCAACTGAGGAACATATACTTTGAAACCTCGGTCTGAAAAAAAATCTACCATCTTATCGAAATTACTCAAACCACCCATTAACCCGTGCAGCAGCACCAATGGATGTCCTTCTCCCGCCTCAACAAAAGTATATTTCTTTTCTTTTTTTGTACTAAATATCATATAATGCCTGTAATAAAGCCTTGCAAAAATACAAATTAAACCTCAAAAATATTTTGATTACCCTAATTTAAAATAAAAATAATATAATAATCTGCTTTTTAACTTTTTTTTTGAAAATCTCTTTCATATGGCTTGAATAATACTTTCAACAACCCTCAAAATATCAATAGATTACAGCGTTTACCTTAAATCTTTAATAAAACTTATTAACATTAAGGGAAAAAGTGGGAAAAAGTGGGAAATTTTGGAAATTATTATATAAATTTGCTCCAAATGAAAAGTTTCATTGGGACATATGAGTGTAAAATTGACGACAAAGGCCGCCTAAAAGTTCCTTCATCTCTAATTAATCAGATGGAAAACTTCGACGACAAGGCGTTTGTAGTCAAGAGATCTGTGTTCCAACCTTGCCTGGAGGTTTATCCCATGAATGCCTGGGATAAAATGATGGGCAAAATTAATAAACTGAACAGATTCATTAAAAAGAATGCTGATTTCATTAGAATGTTTACGGCAGGCGTAAAAACTGTAGAGTTGGATAATGCGGGAAGATTACAGATTTCAAAAGACCTTATGGCTTTCGCACATCTTCAGAAAGATATTGTGATTACCAGCGCAGGAGAATTATTTGAAATTTGGGATAAAGAAGCGTACGAGAAAGTAATTTCTACCGATGAGATAGATTTTGCAAGCCTCGCCGAAGATGTAATGGGCTCATTCGAGGAAGAATAACCACGCGATTGAAAAGCGTTAAAAAACACAATTAGACATGTATCATAACCCCGTTTTGTTGAAGCAAAGTGTTGATGATTTGGTGACGAATCCAGACGGAACATACGTGGACTGTACTTTTGGTGGTGGTGGCCATTCAAGAGAGATCCTGAGCAGACTTTCTGATAAAGGAAGATTGTTCAGCTTTGACCAGGATTTAGACGCTCTTAAAAATACAATTGATGATCCGAGATTTACATTAATCAATCAGAATTTCAGATTTCTGGAAAACTCTTTACTTATGTACGGAGTTCCTCAGGTAGACGGAGTTTTGGCAGATCTTGGTGTATCTTCTCACCAGTTTGATGAGGCCGACAGAGGTTTCTCCACAAGAAGCAATGCTCCGCTGGATATGAGAATGAATGTAATGCAGGGATTGGATGCTAAAAGAGTAATCAACGATTACGATGAAGAGCAGCTTGCCGATATTTTTTACTATTACGGTGAATTGAGAGAAGCAAGAAAGTTGGCGCGAGACATCGTTCATCATAGAAAAACGAAAAGTATCGAAACAACGGAAGATCTGAAAAAACTATTCAGCTACCTTCCGCCGCATAAAGTGAATAAATTTTATGCTCAATTGTTTCAGGCAATTAGAATTGAAGTGAACCAAGAATTGGAAGTTTTAAAAGAAATGCTGGTTCAGGCTTACAATGTTTTAAAACCGGAAGGAAGACTGGTTGTCATTTCTTACCACTCGTTGGAAGACAGATTGGTAAAAAGATTTTTGAAAAACGGAATGTTTGAAGGCGAGCCCGAAAGAGACATTTACGGAAATTATAAAAAAGCATTCGAGCTGGTAAAGAGCAAAGCGATTATCCCTGATGATAAGGAAATCGAAGAAAACTCCAGAGCCAGAAGTGCAAAAATGAGAACAGGAATTAAGGTAGGATAAATTTTCCCTCCACAAATTCCCCTCCTTTGGAGGGGTGGCAAAAATTCAAAGAATTTTTGACGGGGTGGTTATAAAAACTACAATTAAATAATAATAAATCAGACAAAGTCTGTGGCAAAAAGAGCAACAACAAATCGTCCTCAGAAGAAATTAACTTTTATAGACATTATAAAAGGTAATTTCCTGAATCGTGATGAGATAAAAGTACATTACAAGTATTTTTTATTGTTGTTTGTGCTGATGATGGCGATGATCTACACCAACCATTTGGTGAATAAAAAGATCAAGATCGTAAATACATTAAAAGAAGAAACAGAAGAATATAAATCGAGAAACGCTTACGCACAAAGTAAGCTGATAAAAGTAAAAATGGAATCGGAGCTGGGGAAAGAGGTTGCAAAGGATTCTTTGATGACCTTGGAAAACCATCCTCATAAATTGCTCATAAAACTGGACAGTACAGATGCAAAAGCCAAGTGAATACGATAACAAGCGTAAAAATACCTTAAGGTGGGGCTACCTCTTCGCAGTGGTAGCTTTGTGCGTATTTGTCATGTTCCTTGCGAGAATCGTCATCTTGCAAAACACCAATGTTCAGGAAATTAAAGACGATTACATTAATAAAAATTACCGTGAAGCAACTTTAAAAGCAGCACGTGGGAATTTATTTGCTTCAGACGGATCTATTCTGGCAACAACGGTGATGCGTTATGATATTTATCTGGATTTCAAAACAATGAAAGACACGATTTATACGAATAATGTTGGCGCTTTAACGGATTCTTTAAGCAAAATGTTCGGAAAGTCTAAAATTGAATTCAGAAAAAAATTCGACGAGCAAAGAAAAAAGAAAAATCAATATTATACCTTGGTGAAAGGGCTGGATTTTGATCAGTACGACAGAATCAGAAATTTCCCGATTTTTAATAAAGGTAAAAATAAAGGTGGTTTTATAGTTGACAGAAACTACAAGCGAGAACTGGCAACTTCCGAAATAGGAGCCGGAACCATCGGAATGGATGATGGCGAACATACCGCAGGTCTTGAAGGTGCTTTTTCTAAATATTTAAGAGGAACTGATGGGAAAAGATTAGAACAAAGAATCAACTCTTCTCAATGGAAGCCGATTGATTTCTGGAAAGTTCAGGAACCTGTGGATGGCGAAGATGTTTACACCACTTTAGATCTTAGAATTCAAGACATTGCACATTCCGCTTTGCAGAAGCAGCTGATTAATTTCGAAGCAAAACACGGCACCGTGGTGGTGATGGAAGTTGAAACCGGGAAAGTTCGCGCTTTGGTTAATTTAAGAAGAGATGAAGACGGAAATTATGTCGATTCTTATAATTACGCTTTAAAAGATAATATTGAACCGGGTTCCACTTTTAAAACAATTTCGCTGTTAGCAGCGATGGATGATGGTTTTATTGATGAAAATACAACCGTAAATGTAGGAAACGGCGTTTGGGTCTATGCAAAACAAAGAATTTCAGACGGCCACGGCGGAGGAACATATGACATCAGTGATGTTTTGGCAAAATCCAGCAACGTAGGAACAGCCAAACTGATTACAAAATATTACGCCGAAAAACCTCAGATTTTTCTAGATCATCTGAAACGCTGGAAATTATTTGATAAAATGGAGATCGAGCTTCCAGGAATTACCAAACCGAAGATCGTAACTCCACAAAATAAAAGATGGAATGCTGCCACATTAGCGTCAATTGCTTACGGATATTCATCAAACATCAATTTATTACAACTAGCAACTTTCTATAACGGAGTTGCTAATAATGGTAAAATGCTGAAGCCTTTATTCATCGATAAAATCATGAAAGATGGCAAAGTAATGTATCAGGCTAAACCGGAAGTGATGGTTAACAGAATGGCATCTGAAAAAGCAATTAAAATGATGACCAATGCTTTAACAAAAGCCGTGGAAAAAGGAACAGGACGAAGCATTTTCACACCAAATTTAAAGATGGCAGGGAAAACAGGAACGGCAAGATTTGAATATTGGTTGCCTGGTCCGATGAAGTATCGTGCATCATTTGCAGGCTTCTATCCGGCTGATAATCCGAAATATACGTGCTATGTCATGATCAGCGAGCCGAATACTTCTAAAGGATTTTACGGAGGAACCGTTTCCGCGCCAGTGTTTAAAGAAATTGCAGGAAAAACGTTCTTAAAAACGCCACAAAACATTGAAAAAGAAATGCTTGTCGACAAAAAGGTAAACCTTAGCAAAATGGTGGAACCTAATGTAAAAATAGCAGTTAACAATAAACAAATGCCAAGTGTAGTCGGATTAATCGGTAAAAACGTGATCCCACAACTGGAAAATTTAGGATATCGTGTAGACTTCAAAGGAGTGGGAAGAATTACAGAACAGTTCCCGTTGGAAGGCACAACGATCAGTAAAAACCAGAGAATTTATTTGTCTCTGCAGAATTAAAAGAGTCCTGAAAGGACGATTTAAATAAGAATAGGATGAAAATCCTATTAATAAAGAAGAAATAACGAACCCGAAGGGTTCAATATCAATAGCCGTAAGTGAAACTTATGCACTTATAAAATAAGAAGGAAAGAATTAAAAATATAAAGCATCAAAGAAATGCAGTTAAATGAATTATTAAAAAGAATTCCAGTGTTGGAAATTCACGGTGACGACACTCGTGAGGTTTCCGAATTGGTTTTCGACAGTAGAAAGGTTACGGAAAACTCTTTGTACATCGCAATGAGAGGAACGGTTGTGGATGGACATTCATTTATTGCATCTTCGGTTGAAAAAGGAGCAACAACAATTGTTTGCGAAGAATTTCCTGAAAATCTGGATGAAAATGTGACTTACGTTAAAGTAAAAGATTCATCTAAAACTTTAGGACATTTAGCTTCTAATTTTTTCGGAAATCCTTCTGAAAAATTAAAATTAATCGGAGTTACAGGAACCAATGGAAAAACTTCTGTTTCTACCCTGCTTTTTGATGTGTTTAAAAACTTAGGTTACGATTCTGCTTTACTTTCTACGGTTGAAATCAGAATTGGAGATCAGGTAATTCCAGCTACGCATACGACTCCGGATGTAATTACCATTAATAAAATCTTAGCTCAGGCGGTTGAGGAAGGTTGCGAATTTGCTTTCATGGAAGTGAGTTCTCACGGGATTGCCCAAAACAGAATTGAAGGACTTCATTTTAAAGTAGCTGGTTTCACGAATTTAACGCACGATCATTTAGATTATCATAAAACTTTTGATGAATATCTAAAAACGAAAAAAAGGTTTTTTGATCAGTTGGAAGATACAGCCATAGCCATCACCAACGTTGATGATAAAAATGGAAACGTCATGCTTCAAAACACAAAGGCTACAAAAAGTTCTTATGCTTTGAAAACAATGGCAGATTACCACGGAAAATCTCTGGAAGTTGATTTCAACGGAATGTTGCTGAATTTCAACGGAAAAGAATTCTGGACGACATTGACTGGAAAATTCAATGTGTACAATTTACTATTGGTTTTTGGAATTGCTTCTGAACTTGGTTTTGAACAGGATGAAATTTTGCAGGCGATCAGTCAGTTAAAAAGAGTTTCCGGAAGATTTGAAACTTTCAAATCAGATGGCGGAATTTTCTTCATTGTAGATTATGCTCATACTCCAGATGCTTTAGAAAACATCTTGGACAGCATTAATGATATCAGAACAAAAAACGAAAGGTTAATCACGGTTTTCGGATGCGGAGGGGACAGAGATCACTCAAAAAGACCTGAAATGGGGAATATTGCTACGAAAAAATCGACGTTGGCAATCATCACTTCAGACAATCCGAGAACGGAAGATCCGGCAGTTATTATAAAGGAAATTGAAGCGGGTGTTGAACCTCAAAACTTCAGCAAATACACTTCAATCCCAGACAGAAAAGAAGCCATTAAAATGGCGATAAAGTTTGCAGAACCAAAAGATATCGTTCTAGTAGCCGGAAAAGGGCACGAAACATATCAGGAGATTAATGGTGTAAAACATCATTTTGACGACAAGGAGACAATTAATGAGCTTTGGAAATTAATGAGTAAGTAAAAATTTATAATCGATAATTGATCAATCTTAATTGATTTTTATCATTTATCAATAATTATTTATCATTTATAAAAAATAAAAGAATGTTATACTATCTATACGAATATTTAACCGCCCACGGAATCCACGTTCCCGGATTGGGAATGTTGAAATACATTTCTTTCCGAGCAGGGATGGCTGTTTTATTTTCTTTGATCATTGCTCTTGTTTATGGTAAGAGAATCATCAACTATCTGAGAACAAAACAGATGGGCGAATTGGTTCGTGATCTTGGTCTAGACGGTCAAAAACAAAAAGAAGGAACTCCTACAATGGGAGGTCTTATCATTATTTTGGCTACAATCATTCCGGTATTGCTATTTACCAGAATTACAAATGTTTACATCGTTCTTTTATTGGTTTCCATGCTTTGGATGGGTGCTATTGGTTTTCTGGATGATTATTTAAAGAAAATCAAGAAAAATAAAGATGGTTTAAGTGGTAAATTTAAAATCATCGGGCAAGTCGGATTAGGGTTAATTATCGGAGTTACAATGTATTTCCATCCTGACATTACGGTTAAAAGAAAATATGCAGATGCCAAAGTAGTGAACAGAAATAATGTTGAACAGAATTTTATGCCAACAGAAAAAATCACTGTTTCTACCGTTCCATTTACAAAAAATAACGAATTCGATTATAGCGGAATTTTATTCTGGATGAACGACAAAGATGCTCACGAATGGGCTTGGATCGTTTTCATTCCGATTGTAATTTTCATTGTAACAGCCGTATCAAACGGAGCCAATATTACAGATGGGATTGATGGTCTCGCCGCAGGAACAAGTGTTGTTATCCTTCTTGTTTTGGCCTTATTCGCCTATGTGTCCGGAAACATCATTTTTGCAGATTATCTGAATATTATGTTCCTGCCAAATATGGGAGAAACCACCATTTTCGCCGTTGCAATGGTAGGTGCCGTGATCGGATTTTTCTGGTACAACACCTATCCTGCACAGGTTTTTATGGGAGATACAGGAAGTTTAATGCTAGGTGGTGTTATTGCTGTTTTAGCGGTTATTTTGAGAAAAGAACTCTTGATTCCCGTGTTATGCGGAATCTTTTTAATTGAAAATCTATCTGTAATGCTTCAGGTAGTTGTTTTTAAATATAGAAAAAGAAAACACGGGCTGGAATATGCCCAAAATAATAGACTATTCAAAATGTCTCCATTACACCATCATTATCAGAAAGACGGTTTCCACGAAAGTAAAATCGTAAACAGAATGATAATTATCGGAGTAATTCTGGCAATTGTTTGTCTGATAACACTGAAGATGAGATAAAAAAACTGCAGTAAGCAATAAGCTGTAAGCATTTGGCTTAAAGCTTAGAGCTTATGGCATAAAGCAAAAAAGTATGAAAATAGTTGTTCTAGGAGGAGGAGAAAGCGGTTGTGGTGCTGCTTATTTGGCTAAAAAGAAAGGTATGGAAGTTTTTCTTTCAGACAAAGGAGCTATTAAGGATAATTATAAGCAGTTTCTTCTTGAAAACGGAATTGAGTTTGAGGAAGAGAACCACGATGAAGAAAGAATTTTGAATGCAGACTGGATTGTAAAAAGCCCGGGAATTCCGAAAAAAGCGGAAATGATTAAAAAAATTCATGAGAAAGGCATCAGACTTTCTTCTGAGATTGAGTTTGCTTCAGAATTTACGGATGCGAAAATCATCGCGATCACAGGAAGCAACGGAAAAACAACCACCACGTCTTTAATCTACTATATCCTGAAAAATGACGGATTGAATGTAGGTTTAGGCGGAAACATCGGATACAGCTTTGCAAAACAAGTGGCCGATGAAAACCATGAATATTATGTTTTGGAAGTAAGTTCTTTCCAATTAGATGATATTCAGAATTTTAGACCCTATATTTCTTTATTGTTGAATTTGTCTCAGGATCATCTCGATCAGTACAATTACAATTATGAAGAATATGCTTTAGCGAAATTCAGAATCACTGAAAATCAAGAGAATGATAATTTCTTCATCTACAATAAAGATGATGAAATGAGTAAAAATATCCTTGAAAAGCTAGAAGTTAAGGCGAAAATGATTCCTTTTTCAACAAAAGAACATTTAGCGGAAGGAGGTTTTATAAATGAAGATAAAATAGAAGTTAAACTTCAGGATGATTTCTCCATGAAAATTGAGGACTTATCATTAATTGGAAATCATAATGTTGCGAACAGCTTAGCGGCTTCAATTGCCGGTAAGATTCTGAAAATCAATAATGAAAGCATCAGAAATTCATTAATGACTTTTCAGGCGGTTGAACACAGACTGGAATTTGTTTCTGAAGTTGATGGCGTAAAATACATCAACGATAGTAAAGCAACCAACGTGAATGCAACTTATTACGCGTTAGAAAGCATGAAAACCCCAACCGTTTGGATTGTTGGAGGTTTAGATAAAGGAAATGACTATTCCGAGATTGAGGATTTAGTTAAGAAAAAAGTAAAAGCAATTGTTTGTTTAGGAATTGATAATGAGAAAATTATCAATTTCTTTAAAGACAAAAAAGAGTTTATTTACGACACCTCAAGCATGGAAAAAGCGGTTGAAATTGCAAAATCTTTGTCCAAAAAAGGAGATACGGTTTTACTTTCTCCTTGTTGCGCAAGTTTTGATCTTTTCAAAAGCTATGAAGACAGAGGTCGACAGTTTAAAGAGCAGGTTTTAAAAGCCAATAGCAATTAGCCAAAAGCCAATAGCAGAACATATGAACGAACAAGATACAGAAAACAGATTTGAATTCCTGAAGGGCGATAAAGTACTTTGGATGGTCATTCTTGTGATCTCCATTTTCTCTATTTTCCCTGTTTATTCTGCAAGTTCGAATCTGGAATATATTGTAAATAACGGAACCACAACAGGTCACGTGATCAAGCATATGTTCTTCGTAGTCTTAGGTTTGGGAATCATGAGAGTAGTAGGAATGGTGAAATACGAATACATCGGAAAGCTCAGCAGTATTTTGCTCGGCTTAATGATCGTCTTATTGGTAGTCACCATGTTTACAGGGCAAACCATTGATGGAGCGAGTGCTTCCCGATGGTTAAAAATTCCGGGAACGCCAATTTCTTTCCAGCCGTCGTCGTTCGCTTTTTTAATGTTGATTATTTATCTCTGTAGATATTTAACTAAAAAGATAACCAGAGAACGGCTTCCGATTGAGAACATTATGTACATTTTCGGACCTATTTTATTGGTTTTCGTTTTGGTTGCAAAAGATAACGGTTCTACGGCATTAATGATCTTAATGGTTTCCGTAGTTGTTTTGGTTATAGGCCAATTGCACTGGAAATATATTGCAGGATTCATTTCTGCATCATTCGTGGCGATTGTTTTCTTTTTACTGATTGCTTTAAATACCAATATGATCGGCGGAAACCGTGTTCACACATGGATGAGCCGTATCGAAACTTTTACATCAAGCAAAGCAAAAACAGCCGATGTAGATGATGAAAGTGTAAAGGCTAAAAACTATCAGGTAATGCAGGCGAAAGCAGCCATTGTTCACGGGGGAATTACGGGGATGGGACCAGGGAAAAGTGCTTTAAAACAAATGCTTCCACAGTCTGCCTCCGACTTTATTTTCGCGGTAATTGTAGAAGAATATGGCGTAATCGGTGCTGTTTTTCTGATCAGTTTATATTTAATCATGATGATTCGTATCGTAATGATAGCCAGCAAGATGCCCGCTTTTTTCGGCTCGTTGCTCGTTCTCAGTCTCGGTGTGATGATTTTCATACAACTCTCTGTAAATATTGCAGTTGCAGTCAATTTAATTCCTGTTACAGGGCAACCGCTGCCATTGATAAGTTACGGAGGTACCTCAATGCTGGTAACATATTTGCAGTTAGGAATTATCTTAAATATCAGCTCTAGGATTCAGATTTATGATGAAGAAGGAATGGGCAAAAAACAAAGCATTGCCGAAATAAACGACATTGCTTAAAATAAAAAAATATGGAGTCCCGAAGGGACGACTTAAATCAGGATAGGATGAAAATCCTATCAAATAGAATAGAATCAATTATAAATTGATATAAAAATGGACAAAAAACTAAAAGTATTATTATCTGGCGGAGGAACAGGAGGTCATATCTTCCCTGCCATCGCTATTGCAGACGAAATCAAGAAAAGATTTCCTGATGCAGAGTTTTTGTTCATCGGAGCCAATGGCAAAATGGAAATGGAAAAGGTTCCGCAGGCTGGCTACAAAATCGAAGGAATTGATATCGCCGGAATCGACAGAGGAAATATGCTCTCGAATTTAGGTTTGCCTTTTAAGATTTTAAAAAGTTTATCTAAATCTAAAAAGATCATTAAAAATTTCGCTCCGGATTTTGCGGTGGGAACGGGTGGTTTTGCGAGCGGACCTGCTTTATATGAGGCAAGTAAGCTGGGAATTCCGATTTTTATTCAAGAGCAGAATGCACATGCAGGCGTAACGAATAAAATTTTAAGTAAAAAAGCAAAAGCCGTATTTACAGCCTATCCAAAAGTGGAAGGTTTTCCGGCTGAAAAAATAAAGTTTTTGGGTAATCCGATTCGTGATAACATTGTTTCAGGAATGCAGGAAACTTCCCAGGCAAAAGAAAAAATAGGCCTAGATAAAGATAAATTAACCATTTTATCTGTCGGAGGATCTTTAGGCTCAAGAACATTAAACAACGGTTGGAAAGACAATTTAGAAAACCTAAAAGAAAAAGGTTATCAATTGATCTGGCAAACCGGAAAGTTAGACTATAAAGAAATTGTTGATAGTTTTCAGTTGACAGTTGATGGAAGTAACCAACAACCAGCAACCAGCAACCAGATACAAATAAAGGAATTCATCAAAGACATGGAAACAGCTTATTCTGCAGCGGATGTGATTGTTTCGAGAGCGGGTGCGATTGCCATTTCAGAGTTGGCGGTAGCACAGAAGCCGGTTTTATTGGTTCCTTTCCCGTTTGCGGCGGAAGATCATCAAACAAAAAATGCCATGAATCTGGTTGAAAAAAATGCGGCCAGAATGGTAAAAGACTCTGAAATGCAGGAAAAATTCTGGAATACCCTTTCAGAAATCTGCGAAAATGAAAATGTAAGAAAAGAAATGTCCGTAAATCTGAAATATTTTGCCAAGCCAAATGCCGCAAAAGAGATTGTGGACGAGATTTTTAAAGTAATAAAATAAATATAAAAGTTGTCATTCAGAACATAAACTGAAAGTTTACGAACGAAGTTCAAAAGTGAAGTGAAGAATCTATCTGCAAGGTTCAGATTCTTCGTTCCTAAGAATGACAAAATGAAAATTTTAAATTAAATAATGAACAATTTAGAAACATATCAAAATTTTTACTTCGTTGGAATCGGAGGTATCGGGATGAGTGCTTTGGCGCGCTATTTCAATGCTTCGGGCAAAAAAGTGTTGGGCTACGATAAAACCAATACCAAATTGACGACGGCTTTAATGAACGAAGGAATTGATATTGTTTTTGAAGATGTCATTGACGAAAGAATCGCTTCTCTTGAGAAAGAAAATACATTGGTAATTTATACTCCGGCGATTAAAAAGCTAGGGATCTTAGATTATTTTATCGTTAATGAATTTGAAGTATTAAAACGTGCAAAAGTTTTAGGTTTAATCACCGAAAACACAGATTGTATTGCTGTTGCGGGAACTCACGGAAAAACAACGACTTCTACTTTGGTTGCTCATTTGTGTAAAGAAGCAGATTTACCTTTTTCATGTTTTTTAGGTGGAATTTCTGAGAATTTTAAATCGAATTTTCTTTATAACGGTTCTCAATATTCTGTGGTAGAAGCAGATGAATATGACAGAAGCTTCCTGAATCTTTCTCCGGATTGGGCAGTGGTAACTTCCACAGATGCAGATCATTTGGATATTTATGGAGATAAAAGCCATATTGAAGAAGGTTTCAGACAATTTGCAGCTTTAGTTCCAAATGACAAACAGCTTTTTGTAAGAAAAGGAATCGAAATCGGAAGACCTCATATCACGTATGCAGTAAATGAAATCGCTGATTATTACGCAGATAACCTAAGAATGGAAGGCGATCAAAATTATTTTGATTTCCATACTCCGACAGAAACGATTAAAGATTTTGTTTGGGATGTTCCGGGAATCCATAATGTTGAAAATGCCACGGTTGCCCTGGCCATTTTAAACAATTTAGGCGTTGATTTCGATACCTTAAAAAAAGCAATTGCCAATTTTAAAGGAATTAAAAGAAGATATACAAAACACAGATACGAAAACGGTAAAATTTATATTGACGATTACGCGCATCATCCAACGGAAATCAATGCGGTAATGAGTTCAATCCGAACATTTTACCCTGAAAAGAAATTATTGGTGATTTTCCAACCTCATCTTTTTAGCAGAACAAGAGATTTTGCAGACGGATTTGCAGAAAGTTTGAGCCCGGCTGATGAATTGATTTTGCTTGATATTTATCCCGCAAGAGAACTTCAGGAAAATTTTGAAGGAATTACTTCGAATTGGTTGTTGGAAAAGATTAATTTAGATAAAAAGGAAGTTTCAACATTAAGTGAAGCTTTCCATAAAATAAAAGAAAAAGATTTTGATATCATTCTTACAGTAGGTGCGGGAAATATAGATACGCTGTATGATCCTATTTGTGAGTGGATTGGAAAAATTAATTAAAATAAATTTAACGCGACAAGCGCAAAGAAATTTTTTCAAAAACCTATTAAATTTCGTTCGCAAGGGCGTTTCACTCAGCAAATGATAGCGGAAAATATCATTTTAAGAGTAATTAAAAACACACAAATGACAGAAAATGAAATATCAAAAATAGTTTTTGATGCAGGAATGAAGGTGCATCGTAAACTTGGAATCGGGCTCTATGAAAATGTTTATGAACAATGCTTAATTCACGAATTGAAAAACAGTGGGCTTAGCATTGAGAATCAAAAAGACATCAGCATTAATTATGAGGGTTTGATTGTTGATAAAGCATTTAGAGTTGATTTATTAATTGAAAATAAAGTGATTATAGAAATAAAAGCAGTTCCGGAAATTAATAAATATCATTTCTTTCAGCTTCTTAACTATTTAAGAGTCACAGAAATGAAATTAGGAATGATTTTAAATTTTCATTCCACCTTATTTAAAGACGGAGTAAAAAGAGCAGTAAACAAATTATAAAACGAAAATTGTAAAAATATTTTCAGTTATCATTTGCTGAGTGAAACGCCCTTACGAACAAAAAATAAAAAGTAATAAAATTACAATGAATCTGTGCGAGCATAGCGTTAAAAATTAAGCAAAATCAGGAAACAAAATGAAAAATAAATACAGAATATTAAAAATTGCCATCACAGTAATCATCCTTGGGTTTCTGTTGAGTTTCTCTTTGAAGAAATTCAATGGTCAGACGATTACGGACAATAAAATATCTGTAAAAATGAATGAAAAGACACCCGTTTATTTTGTGGATGAAAAAGACATTCGCGAGATTGTAAAAAAAGAAAATCCGTCGGGTAAAGTTGGAGATATTGATATTCCAGCGCTGGAAAAGAAAATAAATGCACTTCCGGCTGTTGACAGTGCCAATGTTTATTTAAATTTAAATGGAAAATTGAATTTAGATATTAAGCAGAGAGTTCCTGTTTTCAGATTAAATTATCATGGGAAAGATTTCTATGTAGATGAAAAAGGAATTGAATTTCCGATCTCGAAAACATATTCTCATCCTTGCATGCTTGTGACAGGAAATGTGAAAAAAGATGAATACCCGAAATTGGCCGAATTGGTTGAAAAAATTGATAAAGACGATTTCAGCAAAAAATATTTCATCGGAATTTCAAAAGATAAAGATGATTATAACCTTCTGACGAGCGAAGGAAATTATAAAGTAGAAATCGGTGATTTAGATAATATTGATTTTAAAGTAAGAGGTTTCAAAACATTTGTAGAGAAATACCTGGTGTATCAGGATCCTCAAAAATACAATATGGTTTCGGTGAAATATCAAAATCAGATTGTAACCACTCTAAATCCTTATTTTAAAGAAAATGACAGTATTTTAAAGGCTGGAAATAAAGAACTGGCAAAAGTTCCTACTCCAACCGCTGTAAAGAAAACAACCGAGACCAAAAAAGAAACTAAAAAACCAAGCTCTACTTCGGCAAAACCGAAGGAAAGTATAAAACCAAAAACTAAGCCCAAACCCAAGGAAACCCAGAAAACCGAGAAAAAACCCACGGCCACAAAGCCGAAGACTAAAGCAAAAGTAAAGATCGAATAATCCGAAAGAGTCCCGAAGGGACGATTTAAGGCAGAATAGGATGCAATCCTATTTTAGTCGATATAAAAATGAATAAAAAAATCAAATCGATATAAAAATGGAAAATCAAGAGTATTCAGTAGGTCTGGACATTGGGACAACGAAGATTGTCGCCATTGTCGGAAGGAGGAATGCACACGGGAAAATAGAAGTTCTCGGTGTTGGTAAGGCCAAAAGTCTTGGGGTTCATAAAGGAATTGTGAATAATATTTCGCAAACCATTAATTCAATCAAAGCAGCTGTGTCTGAAGCACAGTCAAGTGCTGGTATTCCTATCCGCAAAGTTACGGTGGGAATCGCAGGAAAACATATCCGTTCTCTACAGCACTCTGATTATATTATGCGTGAACATCCGGATAAGTTCATTACCGATGACGACATTGAAGCGTTAAAAGATCAGGTGAAAAAGCTGGTTATGCTTCCTGGTGAAGAAATCATCCACGTACTTCCTCAGGAGTATAAGGTAGATTCGGAAGGTGAAATTCAGGAGCCTGTAGGAATGCACGGGAAACGTTTGGAAGCTAATTTCCACGTTGTTGTAGGGCAAATGGGAAGCATCCGAAACATCGCTAGATGCGTTCGTGAAGCAGGTCTGGAAATGGAAGCTCTTACCTTGGAACCTTTAGCATCATCTGAAGCTGTACTTACAAAAGAAGAAAAAGAAGCCGGAGTGGCCATCGTAGACATTGGTGGTGGTACTACGGATATTGCTATATTCAAAGATAATATTATTCGTCATACGTGTGTGATCCCTTACGGAGGCGGAATTATCACGGAAGACATTAAAGAAGGCTGTTCGATCATCGAAAAACATGCGGAACAACTGAAGGTAAAATTCGGTTCTGCAGTTCCTGAGCTTGAAAAAGACAGTACGTACGTTACCATTCCGGGGCTTCATGGAAGACCTGATAAAGAGATTTCGTTAAAAACTTTAGCACAGATCATCAATGCTAGGGTGGAAGAAATTCTTGAAATGGTAAATACAGAATTAAAAGCTTACGGTGCGTTTGAGCAAAAGAAAAAACTGATTGCAGGAATTGTTTTGACGGGTGGTGGTTCTAATCTGAAGCATCTTCGTCAGCTGGCCAATTATACAACAGGTTTCGACAGCAGAATTGGTTTTGCAAATGAATACATTGCGAACGATAAAAATCAGTATCTTAAAGGTCCGGAATTTGCTACTTCCATTGGATTATTAATGGAAAGTTTGAAAATTCGTGACAAAAAGCAGAACGCTTTGGCGGAAGAAGAAACTGTTTCCGAAAAACCAAAGCAGGAGGCTGCAAAAGCACCTGTTGAAACAGCACAGCCTGTAGTTCAGCAAATTGCACCTATTCAGGAACAGGAAGTTGTTCCTCAACCACAGGAAAGCAAGAGGGCGGCAAAGTTGACATTTGGTCAGTCGCTTATGGAGAAAGTTAAAAAATTCTTTGAAGAAGTAGAGTAAAAAATATAAATGATGAATGGTAATCGATAAAATGTCTTGTTATCAATTATCATGAAATCGATTATCAATTATTAAAAAAACAGTTATGGAAAATATAGGTACACAAGGATTTTCATTTGATTTGCCAAAGGGAAATTCATCGATCATCAAAGTTATCGGTGTTGGGGGCGGTGGAAACAACGCACTGAAACACATGTACGAAAAAGGGATTCACGGGGTAGATTTCGTGATTTGTAATACAGACGCTCAAACTCTAGATAATAACCCGGTTGCCAACAAAGTACAGTTGGGAACTACCATCACAGAAGGTCTTGGTGCAGGTGCTGATCCGGAAGTAGGTGAAAAATCTGCTATCGAAAGCATCGAAGATATCAAAGCTGCAATGGGACAGAATACCAAAATGGTATTCATCACTGCCGGAATGGGTGGTGGTACAGGTACCGGTGCTGCTCCTGTAATCGCTAAGGTGGCAAAAGACATGGGAATCCTTACCGTGGGTATTGTTACCGTTCCTTTTAGTTTTGAAGGTAAAAGAAGATTGGAACAGGCGGAAAACGGTCTTGATAAATTAAGAAACAATGTTGATTCACTTATTGTAATCAATAATGATAAACTTAGACAACAATTCGGAAATTTAGGATTCAAACAGGGATTCTCAAAAGCCGATGAAGTACTAACGAACGCTGCTAAAGGAATGGCAGAAGTTATTACAGGTTACTTTGATGTCAATATTGACTTTAGAGATGCTAAATCTGTGCTTCAGAATTCCGGTACAGCATTGATGTCTACAGGTATTGCTTCCGGCGAAAATAAAGCGGAAGAAGCGGTAAGAAAGGCATTAGATTCACCTCTATTGAATGACAACAAAATTACGGGCGCGAAAAATGTTCTATTGTTGATCAGAAGTGGTGCTGAAGAAGTAACCATGGATGAAATCGGTATCATTATGGATCATATCCAAAAGGAAGCTGGAAACACAGCCGATATTATTTTCGGGGTGGGTGCTGACGAAGAATTAGGAGATTCTGTAAGCGTTCTTGTCATTGCAACAGGTTTTTCTAATGATAATAAAAAATTTTCAGGGCCGACTGAGAAAATAAAGATCAGTTTAAATGACAGTTTTGATACTCCAAAAACTTCGCCTTTCAAAACAAGAGAAGAAAGAGCAGCAGATCCTGTGCATGATTTCGGAGGAAAAAATCTTTTCAGATTAGATGACGAAGAGGATGCTTATTTCAACACATCATCTTCGGAAAAAAAGATGACCATTGAGCAAGAAGAAGTGAAAAAAGAAATTAAATTTTTCGACTCAGAGGCAAATACTGCAGATGCACCTTCTCAGGAATGGAGAAATGAAGAGGCCGAAGATAGATCATACAGCCTTTTCACTTCGGAAGATGATATGGATGATCCCAATGATCTTGAAATTGAATCTTTTAAGTTTGATTTTGATAATAAAAAAGAAGAGCCACAATCGAATTCATTCAACAATTCTTATTCTGAAGAAAAACCAGTGGAATTCAGCTTTTTTGTAAATGAACCTACAAGAAATGAGCCTAAATCTGACTTCGGTCAGCCAAAAGCGGAATTTGCAACAGCTGGCGAAGTAAATCAGTTAACAGAAGAACCACTTCAGAAAGTTGAACATTTCTTTCAGCATCTGAAAGAAGAGCCTGTAGCAGAAACAAAACCTGAAACAGAAACTCAGAAAACGGAAGAAGAATTCACCTTTGTGAATAAAACAGTAGATCAGGAAAGAGTGATCGAAAGAAGAAATAAATTAAAAGAATTCAACTCTCGTTATCAGAATTTTGATAGCACAAGTGAATTCGAATCTGTTCCGGCCTTCAAGAGAAAAAATATTTCTATTGATGGCAACAATGCATCTGACCAGAATATCAACACGTACCTGTCTGATAACAACGGAAATATGCAGATCAGAGAGAATAGATTTTTAAATAAAGACGTTGATTAATATCAATATAACAATGTAAAAATGTACCAATGTAACAATATCTGTGTCATGCTGAGCTTGTCGAAGCATCTCGATTGATAAACTGTTACATTGATACATTGTTAAATTTAAAAACCATGAGTTTAGAAAATACAATAAACGAAGCTATAAAAACAGCAATGAGAGCCAAAGACAGAGTGGCTTTAGACTCTCTTCGTGCTGTAAAATCTCAAATATTATTGCTGCAAACTGAAGCCAGAGGTGCAGAAGTAACAGCAGAACAGGAAATTGCTATTCTTCAGAGAATGGTAAAACAACGTAAAGATTCTTACGATCAGTTTACCGCGCAAGGAAGAAATGACCTTGCAGAAGTAGAAGAAGCTCAGATGAAAGTTATTGAGCAATATTTGCCAAAACAGCTTTCTGCGGAAGAGCTGGAAGCAGAAATTAAAAATATTATCGCTGAAACTGGCGCTGAATCTGCTAAAGATTTAGGAAAAGTAATGGGAGCAGCATCAAAAGCATTAGCCGGAAAATCTGACGGAAAAAGTATTTCTGAGATGGCGAAAAAGCTGCTTTCTTAATTTTTTGTTGATGGTTGGCAGTTCATAGTTGATAGACCTTCTATTCTATCAACTAACAATCAAAAACCATCAACCCTTAAAAAAGGATATTCAACCTTTGCATATCGATTTGATTAAAGAAGCCCTGAACATTATGTTTAGGGCTTCTTGTATTGTGCGAATTCAAAATCGTTTCTTATTGCTCATCTTAACCATTTTATGGAGTAAAACGACGGGTAAAGACAAGTTTGAATAAAACCGGAAGCACAATTCTTCCATTAAAAGTGAGGGAAATTACATTGATTCATTTTTTTTCATGGTTCTTCGTTTTCAGAATCATTTCAAATTTAGTAAAAAAAACTTTTTATTCATAATTTTAATTCACAATTTTTAGAATATTTATATATAATTAATAATCAGTTCATTTTCTTTACAAAAAGCTTTGATAGTTTTTATGTATTGAAGAAACGTAATTAATTGCTTAAATTTGCATAGATCAAAAAAACAAAAATATGTATCCACAAGATTTAGTACTGCCTATGAAGGCTGAACTTACAGATAAAGGTTTCGAAGACTTGACAACACCAACTCAGGTAGAAGAAGCATTAAAACAATCGGGAACTACTCTTCTAGTGATCAACTCTGTATGCGGATGTGCTGCAGGAGCTGCAAGACCGGGAGTTGTATATTCTTTAACAGGTGATAAAAAACCTGATCATTTAACGACTGTTTTTGCTGGCTTCGATACTGAAGCTGTTGTAGAGGCAAGAAAACATTTAGCACCATTCCCTCCAAGCTCACCATGTGTGGCTCTTTTCAAAGACGGAGAATTGGTTCACATGCTTGAAAGACATCACATCGAAGGTAACCCTGCAGGAGCAATTGCTGCAAACCTTCAGGCTGCTTACGACGAGTATTGCTAAGAATAAAATAATTTCAGATACAGAACCGTTACAATTATTGTAGCGGTTTTTTTATTTAACGAATAAAATATTCTCCAAAAAGGCAAATATTATTATATTTGGGAATGGCAACGAAGGCACTTTTCAATACTGTGGTCAACTGGTTTATCCGACAAAGGATAGATCAGATACAGAATTTTATGGATCATCCTATTGAGACACAGAAAGGTATTTTATTTTCACAACTGTTTCATGCTGAGGATACTGAGTATGGCAGAAAGTATGGTTTCAACACCATTTCCAGCTATCAGGATTTTAAAAATAAAGTTCCTGTTGTGACGTACGAAGATTTTGAACCTTATATTGAAAAGGCAAGACAGGGGCAAAAGGATGTCACTTGGCCGGGATACATCAAACATTTTGCAAAGTCTTCCGGAACAACCAATGCGAAGAGCAAATTCATCCCAATTTCTGCTGAAAGTTTGGAATATTGCCACATGAAGGCAGGAAAAGACATGGTTTCCATTTACGCCAATAATCATCCGGAAAATCAATTATTCAATTATAAAAATTTACGTTTAGGCGGAAGTTCTGAACTGTATGCAGATTTTAACACCAAATTTGGAGATCTTTCGGCTATTTTGATTGATAATCTTCCTTTTTGGGTAGAAATTACTACCACGCCAAGTAAAAAGGTTTCTTTGATGGGCGAATGGGAAAGTAAATTAAATGCCATTACTTCTGAAGTGAAAAATGAAGATGTGGGAAGTATTTTAGGCGTTCCGAGCTGGATGATGGTTTTGCTTCAGAGGGTTTTAAAAGAGACTGATGTTGAAAGTGTTTCAGAATTGTGGCCAAACCTTGAAGTTTTCTTTCATGGTGGGATAAGTTTTAAACCTTACAAAGAGCAATTCAAGCAAATCATCGGGAAAAACATTAATTACTACGAAATTTATAATGCTTCTGAAGGCTTTTTCGGAATTCAGGACAGACCGAATAGTGATGAAATGCTTCTAATGCTTGATTACGGTATTTTTTACGAATTTATTCCGATGGATCAGTTCCACTATTCCAATCCGAAAGTAGTGAGCTTAGAAGACGTGGAAGTGGGTAAAAATTATGCGATGGTCATTACTACCAATGGTGGATTGTGGAGATACTTGATTGGTGACACGGTTATTTTTACTTCGGTAAATCCGTTCAGAATAAAAATTACGGGACGAACGAAACATTACATCAATGCATTTGGGGAAGAACTCATGATTACCAATGTAGAATCTGCCCTTTCTAAAGCGTGTAATGAAACAGAAGCCTCAGTTACCGATTTCACCGGAGCCCCTGTGTTTATGAAAGAAAATGAAGGCGGCGCCCACGAATGGATTTTTGAATTCTGCAAAAAACCAAATGATATTGAAAGCTTTATTGATATTTTTGATCAGCATTTAAAATCAATCAATTCTGATTACGAAGCGAAGCGTTATAATAACATGACTTTAAAACGTCCAATTGTGCACATTGCAAAGCCTAATTTGTTTTATTCATGGTTAGAATCAAAAGGCAAGCTTGGAGGGCAAAATAAGGTTCCCAGACTAAGCAACGACAGAGAATATATAGAACCTTTATTGGATCTTAATTATAAATAACAAAACCGCAGTTTTCGCTGCGGTTTCATTTTTCTATTTGCTTAAATCTTCTTTTAATTTTTTAGCAGCATCTTCAACTTTGGAAGCCCCTTTTTTAGCTGCTTCTTTAGCATCTTTTCCTACTTTATCGGCTTCAGATTTAATATCCTGTCCGGCTTTGTGAAGATCTTGTTTGGTCTTGTCTGCCGTAGCATCGATCTTATCTTTCGCTTTCTGAGCGGCATCATCGATCTTGTTTCCGGCTTCGTCTACTTTGTTTTTTACATTTTCTTTAGCGGCATCAATCTTAGCTGTATCCACCAAATCTGTATTGCTGGTTTCGGTAGTCGTGGTAGTGGTTACAGATCCGTCGGGATTTTCTACACTTTCCGTTTTAGTCACAGACTTTTTACAAGATACTACTGCAAGCGAAATAATAACCGCTGCCAAAATTTGTTTTTTCATACTTTTTATATTTTTAAAATGTTCTTTTTAATTAGCAGTTTCCATATTCGGCGAAGTTTCAGCAGCTTTTTGTTTTTTCTTTTCCTCGTCTGCCTTCTTTTTCTCTTCGTCTGCCTTTTTCTTATTTTCTTTTTCCAATTCAGCCTGAATTCGCTTTTCCTCAGCCTGAGTTTTTAAAGCTAATTTAATAGAATCCTGATACTTTTGTGAAGACATCCTGATCTGTCTCACAATATCTACAGAAGTCGCACCATTAGAAAAAGAATCTTTCGCAATCGTATCATACGAAGCCTTTGCACTGTCTAAAGGGTAAAGATCAGCAGGTTCTTTCTTTGAACATGCCGCCAAAAATAAAGATAAAGCCAATACTCCGAATAGGAAATTTTTCATGGAACTAATTTAATAGAAATTCTGCAATTACCGGATAGTGATCTGATAATTTCACAGAATGATCTACTTTATAGCTTACAGGGACAATAGAACTTGAAGTAAAAATATAATCTATACGCAAAGGAAATTTGTATTCATGAAAACTTGTTGAGATCCCGTTACCTGCTTTTACAAAAGCATCTTCGAGGTTTTTACCTAAATTATAATATTCATAAGAATTGGGAACCGAGTTGAAATCTCCCGCTAAAATTACCGGATATGGCGAACTATCGACTGCTCTTCTTATTTTTTTGATTTGATCTTCGTGGGCTTTAAATGTGGGAATTAAGTGAGAAAAGATTAAACCTAATTTGTTGGTTTCATTCGAAACTCCGTTGAATTCAAGCATCGATTTGTTTAATCTGAAAGGCTCTAAATAAACATTTACCACCCGAATGATCTTTCCGTTGATATCAATATCAGCATAAAAAGAATTTCCTCTGGATCTGTCGTTAATGAGCTCTGCCTGCCTTAGAATTTTATGTTTTGTTTTGAGAATTACCGTAGGATATTTTACCAGATTTTCTTTAATAGCTGTATTTGTATCTTTTTCCTGAACTAAAATAATATCCGCGTTTTGGTCTGTTATATATTTCTTTACCGTTTGCCATCCTCCTACACTACCATATTTTACATTGAATGTTAAAACTTTAATATCATTCTTGGTTTTACTCGTATCTGTGGTTTGAGGAGAAAAATTGATCCATCGTCGAATTGGGTTGTAAAATATAAAAGTTGTTAAGACAAAAAATAAAGCAAATTTTTTCCGTCGTATAATCCAAACTAAAGTTAAAAACACATGTATTAATATAAGATACGGAAAACTAAGAGAAAGAAGATTAAGATTTCCAAAGTAGTTGGGTGGTATCCAGGCGTTTGCAAAATTGCAAAACAGTAAAAAGATAACGGCAAAGTGAAAAAAAAGTACAATCCGGCTCAGCTTCATAAAACAAACTTTACTAACTCCGAACAATTTTTAGCAAAAACCCTACCAATAAGGTCGATTTAACTAATTTTATGATTTTTATTTTTCCAACGAAAAAGTGGAGATAACCGGAAAGTGGTCTGACAGGCGCACTGAGCGATCTACCTGATAATTAATTGGTTTTATAGATGGCGATGTAAAAATGTAATCGATTCTTAAAGGGAACTTATAATCATGAAAACTGGTAGCGCTACCACGCCCGACTTCCACAAAAGCATCTTTTAATCCTTCCGATAAATGATAATATTCATAAGAATTAGGAACCGAGTTGAAATCTCCCGCTACAAAAACAGGATATGGCGATTCATCAATCGCTTTTCTGATGATTTCTATCTGCTCCTGATGCAATTTAAAGGTGGGAATCAATCTTTTAACAACATTCTTGATTTTCTGTTTGTCTTCATCGCTATTACCATCAAGCTTTACCATTTTCTTTTCAAACTTAAATGGTTGCAAATAAAGATTGATAAAACGATAGGTTTTTCCTTTAATTTCAATGTCATTTTGATCGGCATAGGCATTGAAATCATTATAATTTCCCATTATTAAAATCTTATGAGCAACAATTTTATGCTTTGTAAACAGAGAAACAATATACATTCTCTCTAAGTTGGATTTTTTTAATTCTCCAAACTTAAAATCTTTATCACCATCTTCTTGTAATAATACAACATCAGCATTTTTTGAATTAATATAATATTCAATATTTTTTTGCCCGAATTCTGCTCCTTTAGTATTAAAAGAAATAATCTTTAAATCCGCTGCATCTTTACCCTCAGCGGAATAATTGATCCATCTTTTTATGGGATTAATGAAGGCTAAACTGCAAAACAGAAAAATAAATGCTCTTTTTTTCCAGGAAAAGATCCAGAAAAAAATTAAGAGAAAATATGTGATAATTAAAACCGGAAAACCTAATGAAAGTAAATTGAACCAGGGAAATACTTTGGGTGGAACATAGGCATTCAGCAATGTACAAAGCAATAGAAATAGTATTCCTAAGTGCAGCACCAAAAATATTAATCGAACAATTTTCACTGTGTTTTTTAATTAAATCGATATAAATGTTTTCTCCAACTCCATGCTAAGATAAAACCGACCAAAGCCCCTCCTACGTGAGCCAGATGGGCAATACCTCCCACATTTCCTGAAACCCCTAAATAAACAGAAATAACAATAAGTATAGGCATTAAATACTTTACCTTCATCGGAACAGGGATAAACATCATCGCAATTTTAGCATCTGGATACAATGTCGCAAAAGCTGCTACAACACCGAAAATTGCTCCTGAAGCTCCAACCATTGGGGTTGCAACAATATTTTTCAAATTTTCCACCAATTCCTGCTGCTTTAAAATAGCTTCCGATGATCCGGAAAAGTTGACCTGAGCTCCAGCTAAATAAGCATTTGTATTAAATCCTAATTCATTTAAACTAGAGGTAATTTGCTGAACCTCAACAAAATTCCAAAGATTAAATAATGCAAAAGCACCTAAACCACTTAAAAAATACAAAATAAGATACCTTTTTTCACCAAGTGCATTTTCTAGAATAGGTCCAAAACTAAATAAAGTCAGCATATTAAATAAAATATGCATAATACTTCCATGCATAAACATATGCGTAATCACCTGCCATGATTTAAAATAAGGCGAAAACGGATAAAACCCTGCCAAAGATTCTATAAGTTGATCTTTAAAGATAAAATTAGCTACAACAAATACGACAGCATTGATGATGATAATATTTCTTGTAATCGGCGGTATATTGTTAAACATTTACTTAAAATTTATTTTTAAAATCATTGAAAGGAACTTCATAGAAACATCTTTTTCCTGTTGGTAAAAATTCCGGGAAGCCTAATGCGGTGAAGTCTTTAATTAACTGCTCGGCATCAGCTTTATAAATGAAATCAAATCTGGATTTAGAATTCATCTTACCCCACTGGTTTTGATAGTGTTGCATAAATTCCTCCTCCGTTTTATATTCTAAAATTTCAAACAAATTTTCCAAGAATTTAATCACCTGTGTTTCTTTCATTCCTTCCGGAACTGCATCTATTCTCAATACATTTCCATGAGCCGTTGTGGTTTCAAATCCCAGGCCAGGAAGATATTTTTTGAAAGATTTATACTTTACATGTTCAATTTCATTCATGTGATACTCCAGAGAAAATAACAATGAATGACTATGATTGTTCGTTTTTTTTGTGCTTTTGCTATTTTCAGCAACCACCAGCCTGTGCATTCTTCCCAAGTCGAGCATCAACGTACGATCTTCTTGGTTAAAAAGCCAGTAACCATTCGGGAGTCTCATTAGATCTTCATCAAAATCCTCCTCTTCAAACAAATTGATCTTAGACGGTTCTGCCGTGATATTGATATTTTGATGATACATTTCTGTAAGATTCTGAATTTCAGCCTGTGCCACTTCTCTTTCTTCCAAAAACGGATTGTAATCTTTATCTACAATAATTTCAGGCATTTTAAGCATTCCGCCACCGCCATTACTTTTGCTCGGCGAAGAGTTCATCATGCTGTCCAACTCAGGATCTCTTTCAAAATCAAGACTTGGCGCTACATTATAAATTCCCAATGATCTTTTTATGGTTGACCGAAGCAAAGCGAAAATAAGATGCTCATCTTCAAACTTAACCTCTGTTTTTTGCGGATGAATATTAACATCAATTTTTTCAGGATCAAGGTTTAAAAACAAGAAAAAAGAAGGTACATATCCTGGTAAAAGAAGTCCTTCAAATGCTTCCTGAACCGCTTTATTGAAGTACGGACTTTTAAAATATCTTCCGTTGACGAAAAGAAACTGTTCGCCTCGTGTTTTCTTTGCTCCTTCCGGTTTGGCGACAAAGCCGTGAAGTTTGCACCAGATAATATCTTCTTTAATAGGAATCAACAACGGTTGTAGTTTTCTTCCGAAAATATCTACGATACGCTGCATCTGGCTTCCTTTTCTTAGTCTGAAAACCGCTTCATCATCATGAAAAAGTGAAAATTCAAGATTTTCATGCGCTAAAGCAACACGCTGAAATTCATCAATCACATGTCTGAATTCAACATTATTATTTTTAAGGAATTTTCTTCTTGCCGGAACGTTGTAAAACAGGTTTTTAACCAAAAAATTACAACCGTCTGCCGTTTGCACAGGATCCTGAAACTGGAAAATCCCTCCTTCAATATAAATATTGGTTCCTACTTCTGCATTTTTCTGCTTGGTCTTCAATTCAACCTGAGAAACTGCCGCTATAGAAGCCAGTGCTTCGCCACGGAAACCTTTTGTAGCGATCTTAAAAATATCTTCAGTACCACGAATCTTAGATGTCGCATGTCTTTCGAATGCCATTCTCGCATCGGTTTCAGACATTCCTTTTCCGTCGTCTACTACCTGAATCAGATTTTTTCCTGCATCGCGGATAATCAGTTCTATTTTGGTAGCCTCTGCATCTATCGAATTTTCCAAAAGTTCTTTCACAATGGATGCAGGCCTCTGCACCACCTCTCCTGCCGCTATTTGGTTGGCTACATGATCCGGTAAAAGCTGAATAATATCTGACATAAATTGGTTAATCAACTTACAAAAATAGTCATTCGAAATAAGAATAAAAATAATAAAACCGTGAATTAAAATTTAATTATTAACATTTTCACCGCTTTTTCCACATTGCTATTGGATTTGCTTTATATCATCAATTAAAAATAACACCCCTTTTCCGTTACAGATCAGGGGTGTTTCACAGCTAGTTTACACAAAATTAATACTGATATTTATATCTCTTATTTAACATTGTCTGTTCTAAAAATGTATTTCGTTGAATTCATTCATGGGTATTATTCCATTACTCTTCAAATACAAGCTTTCTCTTTTTCTCACGTTTTTCCTTAATTTCAGGAATTCCGTGGATCTTATCATACAGATAAGCCAAGAGGTTTGGTTTTTTATAAATTTTACTATATCTGTACTTTGTATTAAAGTGTCTGATATGAATTTTATAAGCATCATATCCGATAACCACCAATAAACACAAACTGATTACATAAAATACTCGGAACTCAAGATAATAATATGTTAATCCTGAGAAAACCGCTCCCAAAACATAGGCAAACATGATACTTGAAAGTAATTTTGCTCTGGCCACCAATTCGCCATTCTTTCTGAATTTTTTCTGGGTAAACATGGAAACCAAAATCCCCAAATCGGTCGTTGTACCCGTAAGGTGGGTTGTTTTTACCGAAAAATTGGATATACTCGCCGTTAAACCATTCTGCAAGCCAGTTGCGAATAACATTAACGACACCAAATATTCTGTTTCTTCCAGTGTTTTCTGATAATAAAACTGTCCGTAAATTCCGACAAACAATAGACAGATGATCTCTAAGATCAACGGCATTGCATGAGCGAAATATTTACTTCTTTTATTGAAATTAATAACAATAAAATTCGATACAAAACCTCCGAAGAAGAAAAGAAAGATCCATAATCCTACAACCCCAACCTGCGCCCAGTTGCCTTTGCTGATTTCCGCTGCTAAAATGGCGTAATGCCCCGTTACGTTTGAGGTAAAAGAGAGAAATATCAATAGAGATGCTATATTTATAGTACCCGCCGTGAAGGCAGTCAGCGTTCCCAACCTGATGTTGTCTCCCAAAGTCCTGCTGTTACTATAATTCCTTAACATTTTTTAAATTTTAAAATAATTGATAATATTTTAAGCCTCTACAAAGATCTCTGCCAATCTTCCTTTTTCAGGAAGTCTTTGTGGCATCTCAACAGTAATTTCGTGAGATTCTAATTCTTTGCACTTTTTGATATAAGGAACTATATCAAACTTCCCATTTCCTTTACTTTTAATTGATGGAGAGTAATATGCCTCCTCAATATTTTCTGCTTTCACAAAATTGTTGAATGTTCTCTGAAAGCTTCCCGTGAAAATATCGCACACAATCCTATTGATCAAATGTGGATATTTGTTCTTTATAATTCCGTAAGCATCACTGAATTCTCTAGATTTTATCTTACTGAAAATCGTACTTTTTGTCTTGAACAGAAGATCTCTGATAGAATCTCCCATGTCGTATCCCGAAACCAAAAGAATATTATATTGATTTTGGTCTTCCGAAGCATCTTTCTCTTTAAGCACCTTCTTCAAAATATTCAAAGACTCAAGAGAGTAATCTGTGGCAATTAAAATCGTTTTGGTCATATTATTAAGATTTAGTTTCGTTATCTTATTTTGATAATACAAAACTAGAACGACCAAATTAGAAGACCTTTGGAACGGAATTAAAATGTCATTAAAGAGATTAAAATGAGATTAGAAAATTGTTAATATTAATTAATATGAAAGAAGTAAAGGTTGGAAAAAACAGAAGTAAATTAGCCTGTAAATTAATCTAATTTCTCTTCGGTTTGCACACTGTAAAAATTCGGAAAACGAAGCTGTACGGTTGTTCCTTCGTTTTCATGAGAACTTACAATTAATTCTCCACGGTGCATTCTTACGATGTTTCGAGCCAGAGGAAGCCCTATCCCGTAACCTTCGTAGTTTTTGGTATTGGAAGCACGGAAAAAAGGATCATAAATTTTATTCATTTCCTCTCTCGGAATCCCGATTCCGTTGTCTTTTACGATAAGATAAACATCATCATCAGTCGCACCCAAGGAAACTTTAACCTGTTGAAAATTAGAATACTTACAACCGTTACTGATGATATTTGCCGCTGCAAGATGCAATAGTTGTTCATTCCCCTGAACTTTTAATTTTTTAGGGTTATCCGGCAACATACTGATGTCTAAATAGATATTATTTCGGGAATCAATTCTTCGCAATGTTTCAATCACATCCCAAAGAAGCTGATCCATTCTCACCTTATCCATTTTCTGAATCTTGCCGTCGAACCCGGTTTGGGCGATCATCAATAAAGCTTTGATCTTTTTATCCAGCTTTTCGGCTTCATCTAAAATAATTCCTAGTGTTTCCTTATATTCTTCATTGGTTCTGCTGATGGAAAGCGCGACATCTGCTTCGCCCATAATGGAAGTTAAAGGCGTTCTCAATTCGTGGGAAACATTTCCAATCAAATGATTCTGGGTTTCAAAAGACGTTTCAATACGATTCAGCATCCCATTGAAGGTATCTACCAATTCGTTTAATTCTTTATTATCAGGTTGTGGCTCAAGGCGTAAATGCAGATTTTCAGAACTAATTTCCTTTACTTTTCCGGTAATTTTTAAGATGGGTTTAAATAAAGTTTTAGACAAGTAAAAAGAGAAAATCATACTAAAGAAAAGCGAAAGCACGATACAGGTGATCAAAGTTCGCTTCAAAAAGCCTAAATAATAAACCACATAATGGTTTTTGGCGGAAGCTATCGCAATATAATCTTTGTTATCATGTTTGAAGGTTTGCCCGATGTAGTAAAACTCTTTATCATTATAATTGGCTTCTCCTTTTTTCACAATACTCTTGAAAAAATAATCCGGAATATGAACTTCGTGGGAAATTTTTTTATAATTAGAATCTGTCGGAACCGCAAAAACATAATCGCGTTCCATTGGCAACTCTTCATCATTTAAGCTATTGAGAATGTAATTTTCAGGAATATCAAGATCATCCTTACTTTTTTCAATCTGAACAATTGTCGTGGTACGAATTTTTAATAATTCATAAAACCTTTGATGCGAAAAGTTGACAATCGAAAAATAAACCAATCCACTGAACAGCAATATGATGGCGGTAAATACCAACATTAAAAGCACCATCGTTTTGGTTTGATTTGTAACGACTTTATTAAACATTTCTTAAGGTTTTTTCAAGACATATCCCATTCCTATCACGGTATGTATCAGTTTATTATCATCCTGATTGTCTAATTTTTTTCGTAAATAATTTACATAAACATCCACCACATTGGTTCCTAATTCATAATTAACTCCCCAAACGGCATCCAGAATTTCAGCTCTGGAAATTACCTTTTCAGGATTGTTTAAGAAATATAAAAGTAATTTGTACTCTGTTGAAGTTAATGAAATTTCTTCCCCAGAGCGCGTCACTTTTTTAGTATAATCATTTAAAATTAAATCTGAAAACTGAAAAACATGCTCGTTATCAACCTCTGGTTCAATAATTTCGGGAATGCTTCCATTATTATTACTTCGTCTCAACAAAGACTTTACACGAGCCACTAACTCAATGAATTTAAAGGGTTTAACTAAATAGTCATCGCCACCACTCTCCAGTCCGAGAACAATATTTTCGGAAGTTCCCAAAGCCGTCAAAAAGAGAATCGGAACATGCTTATTTGTTTTTCTGATTTCCTTGCAGGCATCCAAACCATTCATTTCAGGCAACATAATATCCAAAATCACCAAATCGAAATCATTCGACTGCACCAGCTGAACGCCCGTGCGCCCATCAAAAGCCACAGAAATTTCGTATCCGTTTTCCTGAAGTCCCTTTTTAATAAAGGACACCACACTCGTTTCGTCTTCGATAAGGATAATTTTTTTCATTGAAATAAGGAATTAGACAAAAATAGAAAATTTTATTTTGGCTGAAACCCCTATTTCATTTCTTATTTGCTATCGTCGTTTTAAAGATATCTTTTACGTATTCATTTTACTCTTCTTTTACAGTAAAAAATCATTTCGTCGTTCTACAAAAACACAGTAATTTTAAATCCTGAAATATCACTTCAATGAAACTGAAATATCTCTTATTTTCTTTTGCTTCAACCTTAGCTTTCGCTCAAACTCAATTTCAGACACCTTTCGAAAAAGGAAATGGAAATCAGACCGTTACTTATGACGAGATGAATGCGTATTATCAAGATTTAGCTAAAAATTTTAATACGATTCAATATCTGAAAAAAGGAGAAGACGACAACGGAAAATCGATTTATGTAGTTATTTACAATCCGTTTCCTGAGAAAGATTTAAATCAATTAAGAAAAGAAAAGGCAATTCTCTTCGTTAACAACGGCATTCATCCCGGTGAACCGGACGGAATCGATGCAACGATGATGTTGATGCGAGATTTAGCAATAAAAAAAATTAAGACTCCACAAAATTTCATTATTGCAGCAATTTCAGCGTATAATGTAAGCGGCATGTTGAATCGTGGTTCGTTTTCCAGAGCGAATCAAAATGGTCCTGAAGAATATGGTTTCAGGGGAAATGCCAGAAATTATGACTTGAATCGAGATTTCATTAAAGCAGATACAAAAAATGCGAAGAGCTTTCAGGAGATTTACCAATGGCTGAAACCTGATGTTTTTATTGATAATCATGTAAGTAACGGAGCAGATTATCAGTATACTTTCACTTATATTTCAACTTTTAAAGAAAGGTTGGGAAATGTTTTGGGTGAATATTTCTACAACAATTATCAGGCTAAAAATCTTGAAGATCTAAAGAAACTAGGTTACGAAAGTACGCCTTATGTCAATATTCACGGGGATGTTCCGGAAGTTGGTTTTGCTTCGTTTGAGGATTCTCCGAGATATTCTACGGGTTACACGACTTTGTTCAATTCTTTGGGAACGGTTCCTGAAACACATATGTTGAAACCTTATGACAAAAGAGTCGATGCAACGTACAAATATATGCTCGTCAATCTTCAGAATTTAGACAAAGATTACAAAAAGATCAAACAGCTTCGAATTGAAAATTTAAAACAATATCAAGCCGGAAAACAGTATGGAATTCGCTGGAAAATCGATTCTACGAAATACTCTACGATGGATTTTAAAGGGTATGAAGGGAAATACAAGCCAAGCGAAATTTCAGGAAAACCAAGATTATATTACGACCGAAATAAGCCTTTCACGAAAAATATAAAACTATTCACGACAGCTGTTCCGACGGGTTACATCACGATTCCGAAATATTATGTGATCCCGCAATCGCAATATCGGGTAATTGAAGAGTTTAAAAGAAATCAGATCCAAATGAAATCGATCCAGAAAGACAGTACAATTGCTGTTGAATCTTATAAAATTAATGATTTTAAAACCGTAAAAAATCCATACGAAGGTCATTATCTGCATTTTGAAACAACAGTTGATAAATCCAATAAAAATATATTATTTTCTGCCGGAGATTACCTCGTTCCCACAAATCAGGATGGAGTAAAATATATTATTGAAACTCTAGAACCGGAAGCGTTGGATTCTTTCTTTAACTGGAATTTCTTTGATGGAATTTTAGCTCAAAAAGAATATTATTCAGCTTATATTTTTGAAGATACGGCGGCAGAATTACTGAAAAAAGATAAAGATTTAAAACAAAGATTCGAAGCCAAAAAAGCATCCGACAAAAAATTCGCCGACGATGGAACGGCTCAGCTGGATTGGGTTTATAAAAACTCTCCTTATTTCGAGGAAAAAACTTTCAGACAATATCCTATTTATAGAGTTTTATAAAACAAAAAAAAGACGTTTCTAATTGAAACGTCTTTTCATTTTATCTTTTCGGCAACCCTTTTTTTAAAGCGAGTTCTGCTCTTTCGACTGCTTTTTTCTCTTTCCAGTCCATATATTTCTTCTTGAAATTCTTCTTCATGATATCATCAAACTTACGTTGGAAGGTAAGATTCCACAAAGAATGCGCTTTTACTGCCCAAGATTTATCCCAGGCTCTCAAAGAAATAGAGAAACTTCCGTCCAGATACTTCATCCAGTGCCACCAACCTGTCGGCATAAACAGCGTATCACCATGTTCAAGATAACATTCAATACCCTCTACACCATCTAAGGCAGGGAATTTTGTGAAATCCGGATTTTCGATATCATAATCCTCCAAAGCATAGGTTGCATAAGGAATCTGGTATAATCTTTCTCTCCATTTGTAATCAAAAAGAAGCACATGCTTTCTTCCGTTGAAGTGGGTATGGAAAATATGCGCCATATCGATATCGTAGTGAAGGAAGGTGACCGAACCTTTTCCACCAAAAAACATGGAAGGATATTTATCTAAAAATCCGCCCATTAGATCTTTTGGAGAGATATAATCGTCTAATAATTTTTTAGCATGTTTTATAGGATCAAACAAGAAAATTCTAAGATCGGTAGGCTCTCTCTGGATAAGATCGATATAATCTTTAAACATCATTTTAGCAGCGGAAGCATTGATGGGAGCAGCGGGATCAGCCTTGGAACTGTCGTATAACGGAACTTCCACATCTCCAACTACTTCTTTCATATACTCCATTGTCCATTTCTGGTAAGCAGGCCACTTTTTTGCCATGTTTTTGATGACAACGGGCTTCCTGGGCTTTAGATATTTTTCTATGAATTCTTCTTGAGTAATATCATCTACAATATCTATAGGCTTTAAATTAATTCCCATCTTATAAATTTTATGTTACAAAATTATTAAATAAATAGTTACGTTGTAGCGTTTAAGTTTTTTTTAATCTATGATTCAAATCACTATTTTAAATATTTAGACTAAATAAAAACAATAAAGAATCTTATTAAATAGAATTTTTCTGCAATACCATTTATTTTCATAAAGAAAGTGCAATTTTTTAAATTATCAGATAAATGCAATTTATTTTAGATAGATTTAGACAATATATCTGTTTTCTTTTATTCATTAAATTATTTTCAAAATAGCCTTTTCCTATGAAATATTTTTCATCAGGAGCTTTTTCGCGCTTTCCGCTATATCTTTTGTTCCGCGTTGCTTCACAAAAGGATGCCGCTGCAATCACGGCTAGGAAATTTGTCTTTTCATTCGATTTGTAAACAATATTCAAAATTTTATCTCCCATAAAATCTAAAAATTTCTAAATAAAGCGATGTATTAAATGATTTTATCACTATGTTTGTAGTGATAATTTTCAATTTAACTTTTTAAATAATCTTACATCTTTACTAAAAGTGTAACAAAAATTCAAAACAGCTAACTAATTACGCAAATAATAATTATGAAAAAGAAGATTTCTTTGTTTTTGATGATATTTTTCTCCGTATTGTCTTTTGCACAAAAAACAGTTTCGGGGAAAATTACAGATGAAGACGGAGTAGCAATTCCCAGCGCGAGCGTTACCATAGAAGAACCAGGAAAAGACGCCATTCTTGCCTACGGAATTACCAACTCAAAAGGGGAATACAAAGTTACTTTTACCACGGCAGAACCCAATGTAGATTTGAAGGTAAAAGCATTCAACCAAAAACCATTAACAAAGCAAATCAGCAATAGCGATCAGAGTTTGAGTTTTAAACTTCAATCTGAAGCTACCGAAATTAAAGAAGTTCAGCTGAAAACAAAGATGATTACCTCACGAGGTGACACCATTGCCTACGATTTGAAAGCATTCGACAGCAAAAACGACAGAACATTAGCTGATGTAATGAAGAAAATCCCCGGAATTGAAGTAAATACCGACGGAAGTATTCTCTATCAGGGAAATGCCATCAATAAATTTTACGTTAACGGAAAAGACTTAATGGAAGGCGGTTATGGAACAATCAATAACTCGCTTCCGAAAGATGCTGTACAGAAAGTTGAAGTTCTTGAAAACCACCAGCCGGTAAAGATTCTTTCAGGAAAGGTTCCTTCTGATCAGGCGGCTATTAATATTAAGCTTAAAAATTCAGTAACCATGACCGGACGTGGTGAAGTAGGAACAGGCTTCGGTGATCCCTGGCTTTGGAATGTGAAGTTAACACCTATGTTTTTCGGACAGAAAAGTCAATGGGTGGTTAATTATAAAACCAACAACATGGGCGAGCAGGTGGAAAATGAAGGAAATATTCTGGCGTTTGGAAGCAGCTGGGAAGGAAAAAGAATCAATGCTTCTCAAAATGACTGGCTGAATGTAGAAACAGCAAGTACACCCAATTTGCCCGTTAAAAGATACTTAATGAATAATGTTCATTATTTATCTGCCAACTATCTTACAAATATTGATAAAAAGAAAGAATGGGAACTAAAGGCAAGTGCTAATTACACCAATAATGCGGTAGAAAGAGAAGATTATAACGAAACAACTTACTTCCCAACGAGCGAAAGACCACAGCAATCTACAGTGGTAATGAGCACAAGAAATAACTTTTATACAGATAAATTAAAAGGTGAATTGATCTTTACTAAAAATGCGAAGAAAGGTTTCTTTAAAAATACCACAAGTTTCAGCCAGTTTTGGAATGCGGACAGAGCTTTTGCAGACAGAGCAGGAAGATCAGGAAATCAATCGGTAGAGTCTCCTACATCGTCATTTCAAAATTCATTGAGTACGATTATCCCTTGGGGAGAAAAGATGGTAAACTTCAAATCATATATCAATTATCAGGATGATCAGCAGACATTGGTTGTTAGCCCGGCAAACTATTTACAGTTACCTTACAAACTTCCAAAAACAGACCCCACAGATCCGAATGAAAAAGATAAATACGGGATTGTAAATTTTGCACCGGGAACGTCGGCAATGCAACAATTTAGATTGAAAACATTAGACACATCACATTCAGCGAATGTTAGCTTTTCTACAAAAGGATGGACATTCACACCACAAGTAGGATTTGATTTTTCAACAGATAAACTCAATACAAATTTTGATGGAGCAGCTATTACAAATCCTGCCATTCCTGGGGACGTTCCGCCTAATTTTAATGATGGTATTTATGAAAACAATCTGAAATTTACTGAAATTGTACCTTCAGCTTCAGTTGGGGTAAATTATAAATCTGAATCATGGAGTGTTTTTGCTAATTTTCCGGCTAATTTCAACAGTATTAAGGCTGAAGACGATCTGAGAGGAGTTTCAAAATCATTAAATAAAACTACATTTACTCCCAACGCATTTGTGCAGTATACATTTGCCTCTTTCTGGAAAGCAAGCGTAAACGGAAATATTAGCAATAATTTTGGAGATGTTCAGACAGCGTATGCAGGATATATGCTGTTAAGCCCAAGAGGATTTAATGTGATGGATCCTAATAATCCGATTCCGCAGACAACTTCTAAAAGTGTAGGATCAAGAATTGAATATAGAAACCCGCTAAATAATTTGTTTTTTAATGTAAATTATTCATTGAGTGATAATAAAAGAAATTTACTTTCTTCTCCAATTTTGGATGTGAATACGGGATCTACTTTAATTAAATATATTGAAAGAGAAAACCACGCAAAAAGTAACAGATTTAATGTAGAAGTAGGTAAATATTTTCCAAAATTCAAGACCAATGCTTCTGTGAGCTACGGAAATACATTGTCAAAATCTGATGCATTCTTAGATGATACTCAATATTTAAGTAAAAATAATACTCAGACTTACGGGTTTAAGTTCAACAATACATATTTTAGCTGGGCAAGTTTAGATTATACGCTTAATTTATCAAGAAATAAACAGGATAATGTTGGTTTAAGTACGACTCAAAGCAGATTAGGAGTAAACTCTGGGTTTAATCATAATTTGGCGCTGTATTTTTATCCAATAGAAAATCATACCATTGGTTTCAACTGGGATCAGGTGAATACAAGTGACGGAATTAATAAGTATAAAAATGCATTTTATGATGTTTCTTATCAGTTTTCATGGTCTAAAAAGAAAATTGATTTTGAATTGAAATGGTTAAATATCGCTAATAGAAAGTTCTTTGAAACTTATAATATCAACCAGTCAACGAACAGTTCTTCTTACACGAAGATTCAACTTCGACCAAGCCAAGTCATGTTCACGGTAAAATTCAACTTTAAATAAATAACAAAAACCAATCTCGCTGAGGTTGGTTTTTTGTTTCATATTAATTAAGAGAATGATGTTACAAACTGATGTTTATCATTGTTTTATTTTTATTTAATTGAAAATCAATAGTTTTTAATTTCTTTAAAATTCATTAAAAATAAAAAGGCACAAAATCTGTAACAAAAGTTGAGGATAGTGAACTAATTAGTAAACCTTTCAAAATGAAAAAACTTTTTTCAGTATTCTTATTAGCTATTGTAATTTTTGCAAACGCACAGGAAAAGGAAACCGCGAACCGTTTCTTTTATGAATTGACATTTAAACCAAAGAAAGATTCGGCAAAACTTGATAAAGTAATCACGATTTTAGATATTACCGATAAAAATAGATCTATCTATCAAGATTATACGATAATTGCTCAAGATTCAATCATGAAAATTGAATTTGAGGCGATGAAAAAATCTGGAATGATGAAAGATCTTTCAAAGTCGATGAAGTCACCGAAGATTTCAGCTAGAATCTACAAGTTTTATCCAACAATGAAGATTCAGTATGTAGATAAAATCACAAGCGGATTTACGCCAAGCAACATCGGTTACAATGAAGATTTAAAATTAAAATGGAATATCCTTAGCGATAAGCAAAAAATAGGCGAATACAACGCTCAAAAAGCAACAACTGAAGTTGGAGGAAGAAAATGGACGGCTTGGTTCTCTTCAGATATTCCGTTTCAGGATGGGCCTTATAAATTTTCCGGACTTCCGGGCTTGATCGTGAAAATTGAAGACGATAAAAAAGACTATTCTTGGGTTTTACAGGGAAACAAGAAAATTAATGATTACACTGAATTCTCTTACGTTGAAAATTTCATGAACTTAAAAGGAGGTAAAGTGAATGAATTATCTAGAGAGAAGTTTGAAAAAACTTACAGCGATTTCAAGAAAGATCCATTTGCAACGATAAGACCGATGATGACTCAGGATATGCTTTCCAAATCTATTCCGGGAATGGATGGAACCATCGGAGACATGATGAAAAAACAGGAAAAAGCATACAAAGATTTCTTCAACGCCAATGACAACCCTATCGAACCTCCTTACGAGAAAATAAAAGTAGGGAATGTAGAAAAAGTAGGACAGGCGAAATAAAAAAGCTTCATATCAACTAAATTATATTTTGTAAAATCAACCCAGATACAGCGATGTGTTTGGGTTGATTTCTTTCATAGAAATCCGTTATTTAGATTAAATTTAAATAACGTATATTTGCAGGCACAAATAATTTGGCTTTGAAAGAGAAGGATTTACATAAGTTGAGCGGATTTCCCAAAAACAAAATGGGAAAAATTGTAGGGTATGATAATGACAGTCTGAAAATGCCCAACAAGATCATTGAAATGGGGCTTCTTCCCGAAACTTTGTTCAGGATTTTGTATCAGGCCCCGTTCAGCGGACCCATGTATGTAGAGTTTGGAGATGAAAAAAGCCGTATTGCTCTTCGTGAGGAAGAAGGAGATTATATCATTGTTGAAGAATTGAATTAATGCAGGACACTCAAAAAAAACAGATACTTTTAGTAGGAAATCCAAACGTAGGAAAATCAACGGTTTTTAATGCACTCAGCAACAAAAAACAGAAAACCGGAAACTACGCCGGAGTTACCGTAGCAAGCCATTCCGGGAATTATACGTATAAGAACGAGGAAGTTGAGATTATCGATTTGCCGGGTTCTTACAGCTTGTATCCAAGTTCAGAAGACGAAGCTATCTTTTCTAAATATTTAATTGATAATCAAAAAGATTACGCCGGAGTTATTTATATTCTTGAAGCACTAAGCTTAAAAAGAGGTCTTCTTTTGTTCCAACAGATTCAGGATTTGGGAGTTCCGATGATTTTGGTGGTGAACCAGATCGATCAGGCGGAAAGAAGAGGAATTACTATTGATATTCAGCAATTCTCAGAGGCATTAGGCATAAAAATTATTCAGACCAATGCGAAAGAGCAAATTGGAATTGATGAAATAAAAGAAGCCGTTTTAAACAACGAATTCTTGAAAACAAATAAAGTTTCATTTGAAACACCAGCAGAGCATAAAGATTTCATTCAGAAATTAGCTTCTCACAAAGGGTTTGATAATGAATATAAAGCCTGGATGAGCCTTTCTTTAGGAACAGATTTAGGCAGAATAGAATCTATTACTGGGGCGATGAACGAACCGGATTATAAAAGTTTAGTTCCGAAACGATTACAAGTTCAGGAAACTGTAAGAAGATATCAGAATGTTGATAAAATCTTATCCAACGTAATCACTAAAAAACCGCAGTTCAAGGAATTATTAACTGAAAAGCTTGATAAGGTTTTGGTTCACAAATTCTGGGGATATATCGTTTTCCTTTTGATTTTGTTGATTATTTTCCAAAGCGTTTTCTTCCTCGCAGCATATCCGATGGATGGAATCGACTGGCTTTTTGGAGAACTGGCTGCTTTCACCTCAGAACATTTGCCGGAAGGGCCAATCAATTCTTTGATTTCCAACGGAATTATTCCAGGTATCGGAGGAATCGTAATTTTTGCTCCTCAAATCGGGATTCTTTTATATTTCCTTTATTTATTGGAAGATTCGGGATATATGGCAAGAGTAGTTTTCTTGATGGATAGGCTTCTTAGACCATTCGGATTAAACGGAAAAAGTATTGTTCCGTTGGTTTCAGGGACAGCCTGCGCAATTCCGGCGGTCATTTCAACGAGAAATATTGAAAATTTAAAGGAAAGGTTGCTGACCATCTTAGTGACACCTTTTATGACGTGTTCGGCAAGGCTTCCTGTTTACAGTATTATTATTGGATTAATTATTTCAGATAAAACATTCTTCGGAATTCAGTATAAAGCCATTGTTTTAATGGGAATGTATTTGCTTGGTTTTGCCGTAGCTTTACTTTCTGCAGCTATTCTTAAAGGATTTATTAAAAATAAAGGAAAAACCTATCTTGTGATGGATTTACCTACTTATAAAAAACCATTGTTCTTATACGATTTTAAAATGGTTTTGGGGAAAGTTTGGGACTTTATTACCGGAGCTGGAAAGATTATTTTCGTTGTAAGCATTATCATTTGGTTCCTGAGTTATTTCGGACCAAAACAACAACCAGACCAGTTGGTGGCAACCAATGTTGAGCTAGATCATTCTTATTTGGCTAAAATGGGAAAAGGAATTGAGCCAATTATTGAACCATTGGGTTATGACTGGAAAATGGGCGTTGGAATCCTGACGAGTTTCGTGGCAAGAGAAGTGTTTGTAGGAACAATGTCAACGCTTTACAGCTTAGATGATGATGCTCCTGAAGTGAAAGTGATCGATAAAATGAGAAGAGACGTAAAACCGAATGGCGAGAAAGTCTTCAGTTTTGCAACCGGTGTTTCGGTACTCTTGTTTTACGCATTTGCAATGCAGTGTATTTCTACACTTGCAGTAGTCTACAGAGAAACCAAAAGCTGGAAATGGACTGGCTTACAGGTAGCGATGATGACAGGTTTGGCATACTTTGTGTCGATGATAGCATATCAGATATTAAAATAATGGACTCTTCATTAATTTTACAATACGTAATTGTTCTACTAATCGTTGCATTTGCCTGTTACTCTTTATTTAAAGTACTCAGAAAGAATTTTGCACCGAAAAAGTTTAGTTCAAAAAGATCAAACTGCGATAAGGATTGCGGTTGTTCATAACTTTCTGATGAGGTATAAGAAATAATATCTAATTTTGCCTAGTTTTAAAACACCAAATAAATTAGATTAAACTTATAAAACACTCAGAATGTCATTAATAAAAAGTATTTCAGGAATCCGAGGAACCATTGGCGGTAAAGTAAATGATAACTTAACGCCGCTGGACGTGGTAAAGTTTGCCTCGGCATTCGGAACTTGGCTTCAGAATAATAAAAATAAAAAAGATTTAACGTTGATTATCGGGAGAGACGCCAGAATTTCTGGGCAAATGGTTTCTTCTTTGGTGACAGCAACGTTACAGGGTCTTGGGATTAACGTGGTTGATTTAGGACTTTCTACGACTCCGACAGTTGAAATTATGGTTCCGGAACTAAAAGCAGACGGTGGAATTATCCTTACCGCTTCTCATAATCCTAAACAGTGGAACGCTCTGAAATTATTGAATGATAAAGGAGAATTCATCAGTGGTGATAATGGGGCAGAAGTATTGGCTTTGGCTGAAAGTGAAGACTTCAACTATGCAGAAGTGGATAATTTAGGAAAATATGAAACCAGAGACGATGCTTTTGATATTCATATTCAGCAAATTCTAGACTTGCCGATGGTAGATGTTGAAGCTATTAAATCTCAAAACTTTAAAGTGGTTTTAGATGCTGTAAACTCTACGGGAGGTATCGCAATCCCAATGCTGTTAGATAAACTTGGTTGTGAAACAGTAAAATTGTATTGCGAGCCGACAGGTCATTTCCCACACAATCCTGAACCGTTAAAGGAACATTTGGGAGACATCTGTGAATTGGTGAAAAAAGAAGGAGCAGACTTCGGAATTGTTGTAGATCCGGATGTCGACAGATTAGCTTTAATTGATGAAAAAGGTGAAATGTTCGGGGAAGAATATACATTGGTTGCCGTTGCAGATTATTTATTGAAACATAAAAATGGTATGGCAATTTCAAATCTTTCTTCAAGCCGTGCTTTGAGAGATGTTGCTAAAACTCACAACTCAGAATATTTTGCAAGTGCTGTGGGAGAAGTAAACGTAGTTACTTTGATGAAGGAGAAAAATGCGGTAATTGGTGGTGAAGGAAACGGAGGAATTATTTACCCTGAGCTACATTACGGAAGAGATTCTTTGGTAGGTGTTGCTTTATTTTTAACGCATTTAGCAAAGGAAAATAAAACAGTTTCTGAATTAAGAGCTGAATATCCGAGCTATTTTATGGGTAAAAAGAAAATTGAGCTGACTCCGGAAATTAATGTGGATGATATTTTAACCAAAATGGAAAAAGAATATCAAAATGAAGAGGTTTCTACGGTAGATGGTGTAAAAATAGATTTTGAAAATAATTGGGTTCACCTTAGAAAGTCTAATACAGAACCAATTATCAGAATCTATACAGAGGCTAAATCTCAGGAAGAGGCCGATAAATTGGGTGATGATATGATAGCTAAAATCAATAGTTTGATTTAGAAAAATTTAACAGCTAATTCATCATTCGAAAAAGAATAATTATTAAATTTATAGTACTAAGATTTTCAGAACAGAGTATTTGTATATCTCATCTCTCAAGTCTTAAATCTTAAAACTGGTTTATATTGGAAGAATATTTTGGAAATGAACTTGTAAAAAAGTTCGAAGAAATGATGGAAAATAATGATGAATTCTACTTTGATACAGAAGAGTTAGAAGACATTATTGTTTATTATCTGGAGCTTGGAGACTTTAATTATGCCGATACAGCGGTAACTTACGGTTTAAAGCTTCATCCCAATTCTTTAGATATCAAGATCAAAAAACTTGAAATTCTTCTGGAATGGGAAGAGTATAATACAGCGAAAGACCTTATTGATGAGCTGAAAGGTTCTTCTATGGAAAGCACCGACTTTTTGGTGTGCTACGCGAAGTATTATTCGAATTTAGGAAATCCGAGAAAATCTATTGAAATTTGTAAAAAAGCGCTGGAATTGAAAGAAGAAGAAAACTTCCTTCACAATTTTATCGCGGATGAATATGTGAATCTTGGAGATCCTTTTAACGCGCTTAAACATTACAGAAAAGCATTGAAAGAAGACCCAACGGATGAATATTCCTTGGAAAATGCTATGATCTGTTTTTCGGAACTGAATAAGAGCGAGGAGGCGATTGCCTTTCTTAATGAATATTTAGATGAATTTGCCTATTCAGAAGTCGCTTGGTTTGAATACGGACAGTTTTATTTCAACAGAAAAAATTACGAAGAAGCGATAAAGGGTTACGATTATTTATTGGCGATCAATTCTAGTTCTGTTGGAGTATATGCTAATAAAGCAGCTTGTTATGAAGCTTTAGGCCAGTATAAAAAAGCCATCGAAGTCTATGAAGAAATGCTGGAATTAGAATATACCAAAGCATTTACATTTTATAAAGTAGGACTTTGTTATAAGGCTTTAAAACAGCCTATTGTAGCGTTAAATTACTTCCAGAAATCGCTGAGAGAAGATCCTCAGTTTTATCTTGCGATGATGGAGCAATCTTATCTTTACGAGGAAATGGGCGGCATGACAGAAGCTTTACATTTTGCAAAAGAAGCTACTTCGCTGAATGGCAGTAATTTAGATTATCAAAAAAGACTGGCGTTTTTGTTCATCGATTCAGGAAAGTTTGAAGAAAGTCTTTCTTGCCTGAAAATTTTGGTAGAAGCAGAACCTACAAGATTTTACAATTGGTATGCTTATTCGGAAGTTTTAATGCTTTTGGGTGAATATGAAGAAGCGATTACAATTTTAAATAAAGCCGTAAAAGCACATCATAGAGCAGAATTGTTTTATCAGCTAAGTAATTGTTATCTGAACCTTAAAGATCAGGAAAAAGGTGTAGAATCGCTTCAGAAAGCTTTAGAATTAGATCCTTCATTGGTGTCGGATATGCAGAAAAAGTATCCGTTCATTAAAGATGAAGTGAAAAAGGTAAAAGCTAAAGTAAAAAAGAAGAATTAATCTTATATAAAAAGAAATCCTGCAGCGATGCAGGATTTTTTATTTTTAGTGATTATATTCGTAGCTGTAAACTTCAGGTTGGCTGCTGTCTGGTACTCCATTCGCATTTACAGATTTTCTGGTTTCAGCAATTGGATAACCACCTGTATTGAATGTTGTTGTGTACTTATATCCATTAAAACTATTACCTGTACTGGAAGTGCTCGTCCATGTAGTAGTTTGAGAGTAAGAACTGATATTATTTTTTATATTAGAAAATAAATAAGACATTCCATCTGTACTATCTCCAGTATGAACTAATTTATCAAAACCTTTTACATTTTTAAAAGCATAATTTTTATCCGTGTAAGTATAATTTGATGATTCACTATAATTGGTCGTTACTCCATTGGAAGTTAAAGTTCCGCTTCCTGAAGAGCTGGTCATATTTCCGTTGCTGTAATTATAGGTTGTATTCATTACAGGTTGCGGGGAACCTCCAAATATGGTTCTTTTTACTTTAATTTGGTTAGCATTTACATGGGTATATTCATTAGTAACAGAAGCTTGTATTGAAATACCATTGCTTGCATATTCTTTGTTAGCAGCGATTGTTAAAAGATTGTTGGCATATGTGTACTCCATGGCCGACTGAAGTATATTTCCTTCATAAGACTTAATGGCAGTAATAACATCTCCGTTGTATTCAAAAACAATTTTGTTTCCCGAATTACTCGTACTGGTGATATTGGTAATTTTCGTACCATCGTAGTTAATCTTCATAGATTCGCCGTCTACGGTCATTTTTACCGGAAGAATAGCCGTTTGTTGAGTAGGATCTGTGTTGTTTGTAACGGTGTTGTCGTCATCGTCTGAACCGCAAGAAAGCGTAAGAAAGGCCATTGAGCCTAATAAAATAATTTTTTTCATGTCTTATTAATTTTAAGAGCACAAATATAAATTAATTTACAACATACTGTTATTTTTTTTGCTTACTTCTTAAAAATATTAATCCAGCGATGATAATTCCTGCACCAAAAAACTGCATTGTTGTTAATCTGTCACCATCCAAAAAGCCCCAAATAATAGCCACAATCGGCATTACCAAAGTTACGGTTGAAGCAAAAAGGGGTGTTGATACTTTTAATAATCGATAATTCATCATCATCGCCAATCCGGTTCCGAAAATGGAGAGTAAACTCACGAATAGTAATCCCGTTAAATTATTTTCATCCAAACTAAAGGTTGAAAAAAATCCTGAAAATGCCAACGCAATCACTGATGGTAAAAATAAAACGAAAGAAAAGACAAAAGCCGATAAAACCGTTGAAGAAACTTCCATTAATTTAGATTTTACCGTTGTTGTGCTTAATGCGTAACAAAAAGTTGCTAGAAGTAATAATAAGATCGGAAGTAATTTAAACGAGCCTCCTTCTCCATCACCACCTCCAAAAGCCAATAAACAAACGCCTGTAAAACTTATTAAAGTGCCTATAATCTGTTGTTTTGTGGTTTCAAACTTCCAGATCAAAGAACCGACAATAATGACGAAAATAGGCATCATCGAGTTGATAATTCCTGCAATACTGCTGCTCACCTGCGTTTCAGCAATTGGAAATAAAAACATTGGGATAAAGTTTCCCGTAAAAGCAGCTAATATTAACCATTTTAAATGTTTCTTAGGAAATAATTTATATTTTGAAATCGCCACAGGCATCAGGATAATTCCCGCGATTAAAACACGTAAAGCACCTACCTGATAAGGATTGAAATGTTCTAAAGATTTTTTAATTAAAATGAAAGAAGATCCCCAGATAATGCTTAGTACAACCAGAAGAATCCATTTTTCTTTATCTGCGTTCATTGTTTTTGTGTAAAATTTTTAAAAATTCTCTTTTGGGAATCATTTTCGCACCGAGGCTTTCTAGATGTTCTGTATGAGACTGACAATCAATTAGTGAAAGGTTATTTTTATTACTTTCAACAAAATGAATAAAACCTGCCTTGGAAGCATTGCTTACCTTGGCAAACATACTTTCACCACAAAAAACATCGCCCACCTGCAAACCGTGAAATCCACCAACCAGTTCTCCGTTTTGCCAGACTTCTATGCTTTTTGCTAAACCATATTCATGAAGCTGAATAAAAGATTCCATCAATTCATCAGAAAGCCAGGTTCCCGTTTGCCCTCTTCGGTTGATTTCCTGACAATTTCGAATAACTTCCCGAAAGTTCTGATTTTCTGTAAAATTGAAAACATTTCGATCCAAAATCTTCTTCATTGATTTTGAGATTTTCAATTCACTCGGAACCAGAATAAATCTTGGATCGGGGCACCACCAAAGAATTTCCTCGTCAGGATTATACCACGGAAAAATCCCCAACTGATAGGCAAACCAAAGCCTTTCGATGGACAAATCTCCACCAAAGGCAATTACCCCTTCGTGCCCGTCGTACAGTTCCGGATCGGGAAATGAAATTTCGTTTTCGTCTAATCGAACCATTGCTAGAAAAAAAATCCCACTTCATAAAAAGTAGGATTTGTATTGATTGTATTCTTTTAATTAGAAAGGCAAATCGTCATCGTCGTCTCCCGCGAAAGGATTTTCGTTGGAAACAGAAGATGCAGATTGAGAAGGTGCCGCCTGAGTAGGCTCAGAAGCGTTATCAAATACTTTTTCTACTCTCCATCCTGTAATAGAGTTGAAGTATTTCGTTTCACCTTGAGGAGAAACCCACTCTCTTCCTCTGATGTTGATTCCCACCTTTACATTTTCTCCTTCTTTCAAATTATCTAATAAACTGATCTTATCAGACAAAAATTCTATGTTTATCGGTTGTGGATACTGTTCCTGAGTTAAAATAACCATTTCTCTCTTTTGGAAACCACTCGCAAATGTTTGAGGGTCAAATATTTTCTTTACCGTTCCTTGTAATTCCATATCGTAATTATTAACGTGGTAAAAGTAAGAAAATCAATCGTAATAAAGGGTACGAGAAAAAAAAAATGTAAAAAATTTAATTTTTTTTACTGAAAAGTTTGGAGATAAAAGAATTTATCCTATCTTTGCACCACTGAAAACGAGAAAACGAAACAAGTTCTTTAAAAAATAAGTTTTTAGTATAAACAACGCGGATGTGGTGTAATTGGTAGCCACGCCAGACTTAGGATCTGGTGCCGAGAGGCGTGGGGGTTCGAGTCCCTTCATCCGCACAGTATGCGAAAATAGCTCAGCTGGTAGAGCACAACCTTGCCAAGGTTGGGGTCGCGGGTTCGAATCCCGTTTTTCGCTCCACTCCATGCCCTGGTGGTGGAATTGGTAGACACGCAGGACTTAAAATCCTGTATCTTCGGATGTACGGGTTCAAGTCCCGTCTGGGGTACAAGACCCTCTGTAATTTATTACGGAGGGTTTTTTGTTTTTATCTCAAAAGTTTTGCTTAATATTCTTAGCCTCGGAATCTATTTTTACCCTCTTCTGAACATTATAATCACATATTTTCCGTTTTAAATATTTAGATTTGCTATTCTGAAAGAAAATAAGCGGGATGAAGAATCTATGCTATTTTCACGAAAGATTCTTCATTCATCAGCATGACAAACTTGATGTCTATTTTTATTCTATTCTCGCGGATTGTACAGATTGCGCAGATGTTTATGCTTAAGGCTTTATCGGTTTTTAGTTCTAACATTATCGTTATTTCTCCCTTTTTCATCAGGATATAAAGTCGGAAGCGGATCGCTTTGCCAGAATTCTTTGGTATCAACATTCATTATAGTCAATGCTCCCGTGAAGGCTGCTCCGGTATCCAAATTCCAGACATTGGCTTTGTTGATGGGCTCTTTAATTCCCAAATGTAAAGTTGGCGTATGACCAATGAAAATTTCACTATACAGAAGCAATCTTTTAGGATATAATTCGGAGTTTTTAGACAGCTTTTTATCCATCGCAACAGCAGTTTCCCAAAGGGTTCTATCCCAACGATAATTGCTGGAATAAACTTCTTTTTCAGGACCATGCATAGACGAATAACCGGCATGAATAAACAAGCGGTTTTCTTCGTCAACATAATAGTTTTTCATTCGCTGAAAAAATTCAAGATGGGTTTTCAACCCTTCCAAAGAATACTCGGAATAACTCTCAACTGTGCTTTGTCCGCCGTTGAAAAGCCAGATATCGGGAGCTGTTCCCAACGAAAGCCATTCTTCCGTCCATGCATCGTGATTTCCTTTGATGAAAATACATTCCTGCTTTTCCGAAAGTTCTATTAAAAACTGAATGATTTCAGAAGATTCACTCCAGCCATCGACATAATCTCCGAGGAAAATCAATTTATCATTTTCAGTTACGTTGGCTCTTTCCAAAACCTGTTTCAATGCTTTGAATCCTCCGTGAATATCGCCTATTGCTAATGTTCTTGTCATTTAATTTGAAATATATTTTGCATCCACAAAATCCGTCAGCCAAACATTATTTTCGGAAAGATAGAAGTCTATTCCGTTATCAAACATTTCTTTTGTTTTGATAATTAAAATAATCGGCTTTCCGTGGCGCATTCCAACTTTGGTTGCGGTTTCTTTGTCCTGACTTAGATGAACGTGCTGTCTACTTCTTTTTTCAATTCCATTTTCAAAAATAGAGTCGATATTACTTTCAGCTGTTCCGTGATACAGAAACTCAGGTGGTTGCTGGGGTTTCAAAGCCAAATCAATATCAATCGAATGCCCTTGGTTTGCTCTAATTTTAGTTTTATCTTCATTAAAAATAAAACGTTTTTTATCATTGGTTTCCACAATTTCTTCGAGTTGTTCAAAGGTAAAACCTTGATGAGACTCTCTTTTTGATTTTGTTATTAATTCATCAACACTTGTCCAACCGTTTTCATCTAAATTTAAATTGATGATTTCGGGTTTATGTCTTAGAACTAAGCTGATAAATTTGCTTATTTTTTTCTTTTGTTGTTCGTTCATGGTTTATGTTTTTTTATTTCATTAATTTTTTATCTAATTTAATACAGAGTTCTTCTATATCTTCTTTTCTAGCAAGCACGGAAACCCATTCCTCAGGAATATTTTCAAAACCATAATAAATTCCTGCAATTCCACCCGTGATTGCTCCCGTTGTGTCCGTATCTTCTCCTAAATTGACAGCTTTCAAAACAGCTTCTAAATAACTTTCAGAATTTAGAAAACACCATAATGAGGCTTCTAAACTGTGAAGAACGTAGCCGCTTCCTCTAATCTCATCTTCTGAATATGTTGAAATATCATTCCTTAAAACTTTATCAAAAAGCTGAATCTCCTTTGGGTTAAAGTTTTGATTTTCTGCAAATTCCAAAGCTAACTTTTGTATATGATGAAAAGCCTCTCTTTTATCTTTTCCTTTAATCAATTCAATCGCAAAAATCACATAGACAAAACATGCAAAAACAGAACGGAAATGTCCGTGAGTAATTGAAGAAACTTCTTTTACAGTTTGATATAATTTTTCAATATTTTCCTCATTTTTAAGATAAAAAGCTACCGGAAGAGTTCTCATCAAAGAACCGTTCCCATTATCTTCTTCAAAAATATTTCCTGAAAATCTGGCACTTTCTCCTTTAATTAACCTTGCAATAGAATGTCTTGTTGTTCCGCCAATGTCGAAAAGTCTTCCGTGGGCAGTCCAATGTCCGTATTTATTTCATTTTACAAAACTTTGTCCGATTTTTTCTAAATCATAACCTTTTGTTAATTCCTCTGCAATACAAAGCGTTAATGAACTATCGTCGCTCCAAGTTCCTTTCGGCTGATTCCAAGATCCAAACTCCTGCATATTTTCAACAGGAAACATTTTTAACGTTTCTCTACTTTTGAATTCCACAGGAACACCCAAAGCATCGCCAACGCAAACTCCAAAAATGCCTGCTTTTACAATATTTTCCATTAGGCAAGATTTAGCAATTTATCGTACAATAATTTCATTCCTTTGGTTGCGGTTTCTTTCATCACAACAGCTCTTTGTCCGTATCCGAAGCCTGTTTCGTTAGGGTTGATTACAATTAAAAGACAATCATCCTTGATATCATGAAGTAATCCCGCAGCCGGGTATACCTGCAGAGATGTTCCGATTACCAAGAAAATATCTGCTTCTTTTGCTTTCTTTGAGGCTTCATACATCAATGTAACATCTTCTCCAAACCAAACGATAAAAGGTCTCAATTGAGCTCCATCTTCTGCTTTATCACCGATGTTGATATCATCTTTTTGTTCGTAAATCAGACCTTTATTATTGCAAGAACATGACTTGAACAGTTCTCCGTGAACATGTATAATATTTGTAGAACCCGCTCTTTCGTGCAAATCATCGATGTTTTGTGTGATAATCTGAACATCGAAATGTTTCTCCAAATCAGCAATTAATTTGTGTGCATCGTTTGGTTCAACTTCATGAAGTTGGCGACGTCTTTGATTGTAAAATTCCAAAACCAAAGCTCTGTCTTTTCTCCACCCTTCCGGACTTGCAACATCCGTTATAGTATGATTTTCCCAAAGACCATCTCCGTCTCTGAAGGTTTTTATTCCGCTTTCGGCACTGATTCCGGCGCCAGTTAATATGGTTAGTTTTTTCATTTGTTTTTTACTTATATATGTTTAATAATTTAATGAAATCTTGATCATTTTTAAAATTGTCCCAATCATTATCATTATAAACATACTCTGTTTGTATTAATTTTCTTTCTAACGTTTCTTTTAAATATTTTAGAGCATTTTCTTTATCGTTTAAAACAGCATAAATACATGATAAATTATATGAATTTTCGCCTAATGAATATGCCTTTTTGCCTTTTTCCAATCCCTCTAATAGAGTAATTTTACGTTCTTCTTCTGTTTCTAGCAGATATGAATACCTTAATAATCCAAAGCTCCAATGATTTAAAGCGCTAACATTATTAGGATTTATTTCTAATGCCTTTTCAAAATTTGAAAAACTATCCCAATAATTAAATTCACTCTTATTAATTATTCCAACATTTAACTCTGATAGTGCCAATTGTGAATAAATTTCATCATCATTCTTACTAGTTCTCAAAGCTTGCTTATACATTTCAATACTTTCATAAAATAAAATTGTATCAGTTTTAATTTCTGCTAATAAAGAAATAGCATTGCCCCAGTTAAAAAAAGCATTGCTATTTTGTGGTTCAATCTTAATTGCATTTTTAAAATAATCGAAGCTTTTTTCAAATAAGTTTATATCGTTTTCATTTTTTGCAATTATTGACTGAATTATTCCACAGTTATTATAACTATCGTAATCGTGTGGATTTATTTTCAATACATTAGTAAAGCAATGAAAACTTTCTGATAATAATTTAGCGTTTGTATTTTTTTTATTATAACTGAAAAGAGTCATCCCTAAATTATAAAGAATCCTATCATTCTCTGAAGATATTCTAATAGCATTTCTAAATAATAGAATACTTTCTTCAAAGTAATTATCATCGTCATCTAGAATCGCCAGATCCTTTAAAGCAACTCCTAAATTATTTAAAATATCAATATTTTTTTCATCCAATTCTAATGCAATTCTATACATTGCAATACTTTCTAATAATACTTTCTTATCATTATTAATTCTAGATAGTTCATTTAAAGCACTTCCCCAATTAAAGTAAGTAGCAACAATCTGGGGACTTAATTCCTTAGCTTTTTGAAATTTTTCAAAGCACATTTTAAAGTATTTTTCAGATTTGGTAATTGTTCCAATATCTGATAATACAGTTCCCCAATTGAAGTATAAATTGTAATTAGAATCTAACTTCATTGCTTTTTCAAATAAATCTAAAACTTTATTAAATGAATACGGCTCACCTTTAAATAAGATGGAATCAAACAAAATAATAGCAAATCCAGAATGAATAGAGCCATTATTAGGATTTAATTCTATCGCTTTTTCAAAATTTGAAATTCCGCTGTCTATATCTGCTTGATTTTTTAATAATCTAAACTTTTTCCCTTGTTTAATTCCCCATTCTCCATAATAATTTCCTAATGTTTGTTTAGCTTTATTATAGTTATTTCTTTCTATTTGATCTTCAAACATGACTGCATCTTTAAGTGAAAAATCATGTTTAATTGCTTTCTCGATAATTCGTTGTATTAATTGTTCTTCACTTTCTTTATTTTCAATAATATCTATTGCTTCTGAAACTTGTTTTTTACTAATTTCCATTCTTTCTTGAATTCCTTCAAAAAGACTTTTATGATCACTATTCTTATCTATTTGGATATCTCTTACTGTTTCCAACATGGTTTTCAAAAAAGAAAATGGTTTATTAAAGATTTCCGGTGTTTCTATTCCTAATTCTGAATGAAGTTTTAAGAAAAAAGAATCTGAATCATATCCTTTAATATGATAGGCATTTGTTCGAGGGATAGTAAATAATTTGTTCTGTACCTTATCTGAAACAGGACTATCATTATATCCAATCCAATATAGCTCATTCTCAAAACTCCCGACATTAGCTATCTCATCTAAAATCTCATCTTCTCCACTGTAACCTATGACAATCCATGTTCTATCATGACAAATTCTTTCAAAGATTTTTGGTATGGATTGTTTTACTTTTGTCAATTCACCTTCTGCATTCAATAACCATTGACCATGATGTTGACCATGTAGATAAGTAATTGATTTTTCTAAAAATGTTGTTGTAAAGTCATTTAATATAGACACATCGTAAACCGGAGGAATAAAATTAAACATTGCACAAGCCTTTAACATTAAGTCATCAAAATTTACTGTAAGAACATAATCAATTAGTCCTTTTTTCAACATTTGAGCTAAATAAATATGAGTCACATTTAGCCTTACTTTTTCATTATTTATATACTCGTAGAAAAGACCTCTTCTTTCTTGCGCAGATAAAGCCTCCATAAACTTGTAGTAATCCTTTTTATGCTCATCTTTTAATCTTTTAATGGATGGTTTTTCCTTATGGATTTCAAGTATATCTTCAATAATTTTGTTTGCTAATGGAATTCCTGCAGAAGCAGAAGCTCCGGCTCCTAATAATATAATAGGCTTATTTTTGGCATTTTTTATTAGATACGCAATATCCTCGATTGTCCTTTGGGCTTCCATTAGTAAACTATTTATTGATTATAAATTACTTCAAAATGATTTTATATTTCTTCAAACGGCTTTATCATCTCTTCCTTCTTCGAGAGAATCGCAAAAACCACTCTTTTAAATTTATTTTTATACTTTCCGTGAAGGTGTTTTTTAAATAATTCCGCGATTTCTTTCGGATCATTTTTAAAAACACCGCAGCCCCAAGCTCCTAAAATCAAGGTTTCATTTCCCTGATGTAAAGCCAAAGCGAGCATTTTATCTGTTCTTACATCCATTGCTCCGAAAATTTCGTGAGCTCTTTCCGGTTCCTGACGTTTTACAACTCCTGCATTCACCGCCGGAGACGTGATGAAATTACACAAAACAGGTTTCGGCAATAATTCGCCTTTATCCTTTCTGAAAACCGGAACTTTCGGACTGTAAATCATCATATCGGTGTAAAAACAAGATTCCATTGCACGATGAATTTTGTAATAATCCCAACCTTGAAGCAGGCTTTCATGCAATCCTGAAGTTCTCGCCAGACTTTCTTCCTGAGCTTCGGCTCCGTTGATGAAACCGCCGCCCGGATTTTTTGCTGATGCGAAATTCAGACACATGATTTTTTCCTGATTTTCTTCTTCGGCTAATTGTAAAATTGCTTTTAAAGAACTGCATCTCCAGACTTCAAACTGCGTTTCAAAATGAGTTTCGGGAAGTTCGTTATTTGCCAATTCTGAAAGTTCATCGGGATAGAACAAAAGTGTCCCTTTCGTGGAAACTTCCAATTCGTTTTCTATATTTATTTTTTCGTTGTGTTCGTTTATATAATATTTCTTGGCAAGGATATCCAAAGTATCTTTTGCCATTCCTTTATTTGTCATTGTTAGTTTTTTTATGTTTAATAGTAAATTTTCTACATCAGCATTTGTTGGTTCTTTAAAATTTTTCCTACAATTGCCTGATTAAAAGTATCCAATTCTTCCGAAGGAATCCATAATTCGTTGTGATTTTTTGCTCCGACATTTTGTGAAGGATATTGATTGACAACTTCTTCCAACACTTCAAACTTCGTTACAAAACCTAAATAATTTCCAGCCTCGTCTCTTGTGTTCCATTTTTCTGCGATTTCGGAAGCGTACTCTTCATCTAAAACAGGATAGAAAATGGGTTGCCATTCTAATCTTGGAGGAAATATTTTGAAATTATTTTCGATAATTAAAATCATTTCTTTTTCTCCGACGGGTCTGTATAGTGTTTTTGTTTTCATAGTTGTGCTTTTTTATGTTTTTAATTTTAGTTTTTAACGCAAAGGGCGCAAAGATTTTTTTTAAACTTGGTGTATATTTTTAAGTTGGCAAAGGCGTTTCACTTAGCAAAGATCACAATGTTGTCAATTCTTTTTAAAATCCTTCGAAAACGGAGAATAAGATCTAAAAACCGCATCAAATTTCATCTTAAGATTTTCTATTTTAAATATTTCATCCAACTGATCTAAGCATGTTACCACCAGATTTTTCTTTTGAGCAACAACATAGGCTTCATCCACTTTCAAGGCATAATTCAACAAATCATAATCTAATTCTCCGAAACGCAGATCTTTTTGAAATTCATTAAAAGTACAGGTTTCTTCTTCATTATTTTTCAGATTTAATGATTTTTCATTGCTCATCCATCCATTTCCATGACGGGTTGAATAATTTCTGGTCACGTAAAACATTTCGATATCTTCAATTTTTAATAGTTTGCAAATTTCGTAAGCATTTTTAGAAGTCGTATTTGCAAAAGTTACATTCGGAAAAACACCATGATCCATGTCCAGCAAAATTCCCTGGCTTCCTTCAAAAATAAGATGATTAAATGATTTCAAGTACTCATAACCTTCTATTTTCCAATCCATTTTATCAATGGCTTCTAAAAAATCCTGCAAAGCATTTTCAATTTCTTCTCCTTCTTCAAAACCATAGTAATTGGCAATTCCTTTTAATTTTTCAATCAGCATCGCTCTTGGAGCAATTAAATCAACGGCAAATAATTTAAAAGGAGTCTCATTTCTTTTCATCGTTGCTCCCACTCCTTTTCCGCAAGTTCCATGCTCTAAATTTTTAACATTCTTTCTGTTGTATAAAACATCAAAAGGTGTCGTTACTTTTGCTAAAGGATGGGTTGTCAATTCTATTTTTCCATTTTTTTGCATTAATTCTTCCCTTTCATTGAATAAAAACGTTGGGTGAATCGTGCAATGTTCCGTAAAATACGAAGGCAAACCACGCAACGCACCACTCGCAAAGCTGGAATGAACATGTTTTTTATCATCAATCATCACCGTATGCGCCGCCTGTTGACCTCCTGAAAACCGAATAACTACAGACTCAGGATGTTGCTGAGCCAGAAAATCGGTTGTAATGCCTTTGCCTTCGTCCCCAAATCCTAAGCCTATAATTATTTGTGCTGTTTTCATTTTTAATACATTTGAATATTATCTAATCCTTTTAAATCCGTTGTAGTAAAACTATCTTTAAATTTACTGCAAACCACATCTTTAATCACTTTCGGAACATCTCTGTAATCTTCGATAGACAAACAGTTTTGTCCCAGCAAATCTTTCCAACCTTTATCAGCATTAACCGCTTGTCCGGAATGCAGAACGCTGATGTGAAAAACCTCATATTTTTTCTGAGCTTCTGCCAGCAATTCCGTGTGTTTGAAAGTCTGCTGTCCCGTTCCCATAATCTCTCTGATCGCTGAAGCAGGAAGCGTTTTCAGGCAAGGTTCGTCACCAACAGTGAACAATAATCCTTTTTGATTTCTTTTTTCAAAAGCATCTGTTCTTGTGTGAAAAGCGGCAAAATACCAAGCTAATAAATAACTTTCTCCTGCATTTCCTCCACCTCCAGATTCGATATAAGTTCTTGTTAACCACATATCAAGCTCTTCATCTCCCGATTCAAACTGACCAACTTGTAAAGGATAACCGTCACATTCATGATCTCCGATTCCCAAGAATAAAAGTGCCGGATCCGGAACACCATCTTGGATAATTCCGCCCATTAATTTTGGCAGCCCTTCTTTAATTAAATCATAAGGAATGTGTCCCATACTTCCCGTTACGTCTAGTCCTAAAATAATCGGAACTGAATTCGGATGAACCGCAGAATCTCTTGATTCTCTGAAAGAAATACCATGTGGATTCATAGATTCATGTGCCATTCTCTTTGCATTCTGCGTGAAAATCTCACTTGCAGATTTCGATGCATACCCTGCTTTCTTTGCTCTGTCAAAACGAGCGTCCATGTCGTATCTTGTACCTCCCATAACTTAAAATTTTTTGCCAAATAAATACTCGAATCTTGTTCTTGTTAATTCCAATTGAATATTTAAATTTCTGATTGTTAATGATAATTCTATGTCTTTCTGAACGAATGCTTCCGGCTGAAAATCAGCGAATGTCAAACTGTTTTTGTCTAATGGGCTGATGTCGATTAAACCTTCTTGTTCTCTTTCCAGTCTTTTGATTTTCAGTTCGATATCTTCTACTCTTCGTCTGTAAATCAGCTCTGCATCTTCTCCGATAATTCGGGCACGGTCTTCTCTGATCTGGTCATTATTTCTTTGTAATGACTCGATGAATCTGGGTTTTAAGTCTTCTTCCATAATTCATTTTTTTGTGTTGTTTTTACGCTAATTAAAAACTGCATGGTTTTGTCTTAATTCTTTTCGAATTATTATTTTAATCAGCTTTTTATATTAATATTTTGTGTTTGGTTATTGTGTTTTTTACCCTCTTAATTCATCCCTAACTTCCATTAAAGCAAATCCCAATAAATTTTCACCATCCCATTGTAATGGGTTTTCTGCTCTTGGATCGGTTTCCAACATTCCGATTCCCCAAATTGTATCGTATGGACTCGCTTCAACCAAAATTTTATCGTTTGTTGAAAGTAAAAATTCTTTAAACTTCTCATGCTGTGAAAACTTCAAAAAATTTCCCTGTTTTACGATTTCATATTTATGTTCATCCCAAATTTTCGGATCAAAGTTTCTGACTTTTCTTCCTAAACTTTTTGCCTGATTTGGAGTTTCTGCTTTTAAAATTCTTTCTAAAATTTCATCATCATTAAATAATTTCGCTTTTCCGGCCATCATATAATGTTCGGCAGTTTTATAGCTCATTCCATCTTCTTTAAACTCAAAAGGAAACCATTGACTAAAACATGCCTTTGTAATTTCATCTTTCACTGTATGTCCCCAGAAGAATAGAAATTCTTGTTTCTCTTTTTTTTGAAATCTTTCGATGATATTTTCTACTGTGTATTTCATGATTGCGTTATTGTTACACAAATGTAAAGAAATATAATTTTATTAACCAAATTTATTTGCGTTAATTTTACACTAATAAATTTAATTAATTGATTTTCAATAACAAAATATTTTAAAGATAATTAGTTATGCTAAAGAATAGCCACGAATGCATGAATAAATTTTCTATTGTTTGGCTTTTTTTTAGACTAAAAAACGTGAATCAGGAGCAAAAAAAAATTATTTGATTTCGAAATAAAATCCTTGTTCTTCCAATTCTTTATATTTTTCCTGATTGAAAGTAAACAATTTTCCGGGTCTGCCGCTGCCTTCTTTTTTTAACGTATTGGTATCATTCAACAAGCCGTAGCTCATGATTTTTTTGCGGAAGTTTCGGCGGTCGATTTCTTTTCCGATGATTGTTTTATACAAATTTTCAAGATCTGAAAAAAGAAATTCTTCATTGAGAAGATTAAAACCAATGGGCTGAAATTGAAGTTTTGTACGCAGCCTTTTTAGTGCCATATCAATAATCGTTTGATGGTCAAAAGCCAATTTTGGAAGCTTATTAATGCTAAACCATTGCGCATCTTCGGCATCAGAATCGGCAAATAATTCGTGATAAGAAGGATTCACCAAGCCCAAATAAGCGATCGAAACAACCCTATTTCGCGGATCGCGACCCACATTTCCAAAACTGTATAATTGCTCTAAAAAATCAGGTTTTATGCCTGCTTCTTCATGAAGTTCTCTTTTTACCGCATCATCCAAATTTTCATCATCCAAAACCAAACCACCCGGAAGCGCCCATCCTCCTTTGAAAGGCTCAATATTTCTTTTAATCAACAGAAGCTGAAGATCTTTTTTATCAAAATATCCGAAAATAACTGCGTCTACAGCGACTTTTATGTCTTGTAATTTTTTTGGAGACTCCATTGTATTAATTTGCGTTGTGAATACACAAAACTATAACAATATTTTTTATTCTGAAAGTTTATTGAATTTCATTTTAGAGAAATTAAAAAAATCCGCAGAAAAAATCTGCGGATTTATATTTTAAAATCATCAAAGATAATTAATCATTCAGCTTCAAAACAGCCATAAATGCCGACTGCGGTACTTCTACTCTACCAATCTGCTTCATTTTCTTCTTACCTTCTTTCTGCTTTTCCAAAAGTTTACGCTTTCTGGAAATATCTCCTCCGTAACATTTTGCGGTAACGTCTTTTCTTAAAGCTTTAATTGTCTCTCTTGCAATAACTTTCGTTCCTAATGCTGCCTGAACTGCAATGTCAAATTGTTGTCTCGGGATCAGTTCACGAAGTTTTTCACACATTCTTTTACCGATGTAATATGCGTTAGAATCGTGAATTAATGAAGACAATGCATCAACCATATCTCCGTTGATCAGGATATCCATTTTTACCAATTTAGAAGCTCTAAATCCGATTGGATGATAATCGAAAGAAGCGTAGCCTTTAGAAATCGATTTCAATCTATCATAGAAGTCGAAAACAACCTCAGCCAAAGGCATATTAAAAATTAACTCTACTCTTTCTGAAGTTAAGTAACTCTGGTTAACTATCTCTCCTCTTTTTTCGATACAAAGCGTCATTACAGATCCAACGAAATCAGATTTTGTAATGATAGAAGCTTTAATATAAGGTTCTTCTACTCTATCCATTGTTGATGGATCCATCATTTCAGATGGGTTGTTGATCAAAATCGGAACATCCGGTTCTTTTTTAGTATATCCAAAATAAGAAACGTTCGGAACCGTTGTTATAACGTTCATATTAAACTCTCTATCCAGTCTTTCCTGAACGATTTCCATGTGAAGCATTCCTAAGAATCCGCAACGGAAACCAAAACCAAGAGCTGCAGAACTTTCCGGTTCGAAAACCAGAGAAGCATCATTTAATCTTAATTTTTCAAGAGAGAATCTTAACTCTTCAAAATCCTCAGAATCAATTGGATAAATACCTGCGAATACCATTGGCTTTACTTCCTCAAAACCTTCGATTGGTCCTGCTGCCGGTTTATCAAAAGAAGTGATGGTATCACCTACTTTTACCTCACGGGCATCTTTAATCCCTGAAACCAAATATCCTACATCTCCACAACCTACAGTTTTCTTAGGAACCTGCTTCAACTTCAAAGTACCTACCTCATCAGCTCCATATTCTTTACCTGTAGCGAAGAATTTAATTTTTTCGTTTTTCGTAATGCTTCCGTTTACCACTTTGAAATAAGCCTCAATTCCTCTGAAAGGATTGTAAACTGAGTCAAAAATCAAAGCCTGAAGCGGTGCATCCGGATCTCCAACCGGAGCAGGAATTCTTTCCACAATTTGCTCTAACAAATGGTGAACACCTTCACCTGTTTTTCCTGAAACTCTCAAGACATCCTCATATTCACAACCAATCAAATTCATGATTTCGTCAGTTACTTCTTCAGGATTTGCAGAAGGAAGGTCAATTTTATTTAAAATCGGAATGATCGTTAAATCATTTTCCAACGCCAAATACAAATTACTAATTGTTTGTGCCTGAATACTTTGCGCAGCATCAACAATAAGAAGTGCCCCTTCACAAGCAGCAATTGAACGGGAAACTTCGTAAGAGAAATCAACGTGTCCTGGTGTATCAATTAAGTTTAATATAAATTTTTCGCCTTTATATTCATAATCCATCTGGATCGCGTGAGACTTAATCGTAATCCCACGTTCTTTCTCCAAATCCATATCATCCAGCGTCTGAGACTGTAATTCTCTTTGAGTCACCGTATTGGTATACTCCAAAAGACGATCCGCCAAAGTACTTTTACCGTGGTCAATATGAGCGATTATGCAAAAATTTCGTATGTTTTTCATTTAAGAACCTTGTAATTTGCAAAGATAGCAAAATGCGGGATAATTCCTCATTCTTAATTTTAAATCTGATTTAAACACAAATAGCGCAAATTTCTCACACTAAAAACACGAATAAAAAAGCCTTGCATTTAATTTAAACCATTAAGATTTGGGTTAAGAAGTTTAGAATATTTAAGATGACTTCGTTTTTAGAAGCGGCACTTAATTAATCTTAATAACTTAAATGATCTTAATGGTTCAAAAACTTTATTTTCAAAATCTGTGTAATTTGTAAAATTATTAGTCATATTTGTTTTTAAATTAGCCCAAACTTATTTTAGCTCATGAAAAAAGTTCTTTTACTCCTTTTCATCATTTCTTTTGCTCCATTCCAATCGCAGTGGATTGAAAAAGCACCCGAAAATCCTGAAGAATTTGTAAATCCTTTAATCGGAACACTTTCAAAACCTTCCCTTTCTAACGGAAATACCTATCCCGCCGTTTCAGTTCCTCATGGAATGAATCTGTGGACACCACAAACCGGAAAAAACGGAAACGGGTGGCAATATACTTACGATGCCGATAAAATCAGAGGAATTAAACAGACCCATCAACCTTCACCGTGGATGAATGATTACGGAATGTTTTCCATCATGCCGATGACAGGGAAAATGCGCTTTAATGAAGAGGAAAGAGCAAGCTGGTTTTCTCATAAATCAGAGGTTTCAAAACCTTATTATTACAGTGTTTATTTGGCTGATCATAATGTTACGGCAGAACTTACTCCAACAGAAAGAGCTGCTCAAATGCGTTTAACCTATCCTGATTCCGAAAATTCGTGGTTTGTGATCGATGCTTTTGATAAAGGTTCGAGCATTACGATTATTCCTTCTCAAAATAAAATTATTGGTTATTCAACACGATATTCGAGAGGAAAACTGACTAATTTCAAAAACTATTTTGTGATTTATGCAGATAAACCTTTCACGAAATATTCAACTTGGAAAGACCAAGATTTTGTAAAAGATGCTTTAGAAATTACAGGAGATCATTGCGGAGCTGTAATTGGTTTTGCTACGAAAAAAGGCGAAAAAGTCAACTTAAGAGTAGCTTCTTCATTCATTAGTTTAGAACAGGCAGAATTAAATTTGCAAAGAGAACTCAGCAAAGATTCATTCGATGATACTTTCAAAAAAGCAAAATTGGCCTGGAATGAAAAATTAAAAAGAGTTGAAGTTGCAGGAGGAACGATCGATCAAATGAGAACGTTCTATTCTTCTTTATACAGAATGCTTTGTTTTCCGCATAAAATGTATGAAATCAATAAAGCAGGAGAAGTTGTTCATTACAGTCCTTATTCAGGGAAAACTGAGCCTGGATATCGTTTTGCAGGAACAGGTTTCTGGGACACTTTCCGAGCCCTCTACCCTTTCTTAAACTTAGTTTATCCTAGCATTAATGTTGAAATGCAGAAAGGATTAATTAGCGATTACAAAGAAGGCGGTTGGCTTCCGGAATGGTCGAGTCCGTCGTATTCTGATATTATGATCGGAAATAATTCTGCTTCTGTGGTTGCAGATGCTTATATGAAAGGTTTGCGAGGTTATGATATCGAAACTTTGTATCAGGCTTTACTTCACGGAGCAAATAATGAAGGGTCACAAGCAACGGGAAGACTGGGAATTGAATATTATAAAAAATTAGGCTACGTTCCATATGATGTAAAAATCAATGAAAATGCTGCGAGAACTTTAGAATATGCTTATGATGATTTCGCAATTGCACAACTTGGAAAAGCTTTAGGAAAACCCGAATCTGAATGGGGTGAATATTACAAACGTTCCCAAAATTTCCAGAAAGTGATCGATCCTGAGACAAAATTGGCTCGTGGAAGAAATCAGGACGGAAGTTTTCAGGTTCCTTTTAATCCGTTTAAATGGGGGGATGCTTTTACAGAAGGGAATTCTTGGCATTACACATGGTCTGTTTTTCAGGATATTGACGGACTGGCAAAACTAATGGGTGGAAGAAAAGAGTTTTCAAAAAAACTGGATCAGATTTTTGAATTGCCACCGATTTATGATGATTCTTATTATGGTTCAACCATCCATGAAATTCAGGAAATGGTGAATGCCAATATGGGGCAATATGCTCACGGAAACCAACCGGCTCAACATATTATTTATTTATACAATTATTCCGGAGAGCCCTGGAAAACGCAATATTGGGTTCGCGAAACCATGAACCGTATGTATCAGCCAACTCCGGATGGATATTGTGGTGATGAAGATAACGGACAAACTTCAGCCTGGTATATTTTCTCGGCACTTGGTTTTTACCCTGTAACTCCGGCAACAGATCAATATGTTTTGGGCGCGCCTTTGTTTAAAAATGCTAAAGTTCATTTAGAAAACGGAAAAACAATCGAGATTAAAGCCGACAATAACAACGATGAAAACCGTTACGTAAAATCATTAAATATGAATGGGCAAACCTATTCTAAAAATTGGCTCAGTCATGCCGAATTAATGAAAGGTGCAACGCTGCAATTTAACATGGAAAATAAGCCTAATAAGAACCGAGGAACCAACGAAAAAGATTTTCCTTATTCTTATTCAACAGATAAAAAATAAAGCAAAAGAGAGACATGTTGTCTCTCTTTTTTGTTCTATTTATATTTATCAAAACTCTCAGGTAAAATATACTCACCTGTAAGAGGATCAATTCCTATTCTAAAATATTTTGCATTTTTCTTACGCGCTGCTGAAGTTGTAACATCAATAATACCACCTACCAAACCTCCTATCACACCTCCCATAGCAGCTCCTGTTATAGTATACGTATTACCTTCTGGAAAAAGTTCTTCTTCGGATGCTGTTATAAAAATTCCATCATTATCTTTTTCAATTTCTATGATACCAGTAGGTGTTTTTTTATAAGCAATCCCATTATCAATAATTGCAAAAACATCTTTGCCTAGATTATCATAACCATCTACTCTTTTCACTCCTTTAATAATCCCATCTTTATTTTTCCTTACTTCAAGCTCTTTGTCTGGTTTTTGTTCTGCAAATGATTTATAATCTTTGTAAACACCATCTATGAAAGATTCTGCCTTAAAAACAGGTAACCGTTCAATAATTAATTTTTGATAATTACTCAGATCAGTTTCTGCCAAAGGAATATCTACTACTGGTTCTGCATAAGAATCTTTTATGATTGTTGCTAATTCTGAGCCTATTTTAGCCGCAATGATTCTAGTGATATATGCATGATCTCTTTGTCTGTATGTTTTTGAAACAGTTGATCTCTTAAGAAAATAATAATTATCGCCTTTCTTTAAAAAAGTAGATACTTTCATTTCCAAATGTCCGGAAGCAGAGCTCCCATTAACGATGTCATTGACTTTTAAATCCTCCAACATAAGAAAATATGGAGTGCTTCCTTTTATTTTATTATCTTCTGAAAACCAATCGGAAAATAATTTTTCAAGATCATCTTTTTCAAACTTTACTTCATAAGGATCTTTTCGATGAGAAACAATTCCTATATTCTTGTCTTCTCTTTTGTCCAGTAATGTAAGAGATTTGGCAATATGGTTCTTGTCTTTTATACTATTTCTTAGTTCTATATATTGTGTCTTCTGCGCAGAAACAACAACAGAAAATAACAGGAATAAAATAATTTTTTTCATAATGCTTTATATTTTCTACAAAAGTATAAGATTACCCCAAAAATCAAACGACTCTCACAAAATAATTGTAAGAGTCGTCCAACATTAAAAAAATAAACTATTATGGGTTTTATTTTTGTCTTGGAGCGTTTTGATTTCCGTGAGGTTTTCTTTCATCCATTTTATCCTTCATCATTTTCTCAGATTGGAAAAGCTTCAAAACTTTTTGGCAAGGAATCACTTCCTGCATTTTATCTGCATATTTCTTTCGATTATCTAAAAGCTTCTGCCCTACTTCGAAACTTTGCTGTAATTTGGCTTTTGCTTCATCATCAGACAATGTTTCTGGGTTGAAGTTAGAATTAAACTGGTTTTTAATCTGCTTCTGGCTTTCCAGATATTCGTTATAAATCTGGGTAAATTCAGCCTTATCATTAGGATCTATTTCCAGATTATCCATCACCATATTATTCCTGAACTTAGTAAGAAGTGCTTTTCTTTCTTCGGGAGAAAGATTGTTTATTACCTCTTTTCTTTGCTTAGGGTCCATCTTTTTCCAATCATAATCCGTCCTTTGGGCATTCAAGCCAAAACCATAAATAATAAAAAGTGTAAATAATATCTTTTTCATCTTCCTATATTAGTTGTATATATCCAAATAAACATCCTGAGTAGAATTGCTCGCCAACTCTGAAATTTCAGAATTTGAAAAAGCATCCAAATATTCGTTCATTTGAGTTTCAGTCTGTTTTTTTACAGGTTTTACTGTTTGAGTTTTCGTTTCACTTGTAGTCTTTATGTTTGCATTATCATTTGCATAAAAAGACTTTTTATTTTCCTGATTTCCAACTGTTTGATTATTATTTTCAACAGAAGTTAAATCAGATTGTAAGGTTTCATACGCCACTTCGCTTTCTTTCTTAGGACCTTGATCACTGGTAGCAAAATGAGTGGGCGTATCCGCATTGTTTGAATCGTCATTATTCAAAACAAAAGTAGCTCCAAAAATTAAGGCTAAAGATGCAGCTGCTGCATATGCCCAATTTAATTTAAAGATTGGTGCCTTTTTCTCAACCTTTATTTCATTCAATACTCTTTCCTGAATATTTTCAAACAAATTTTCAGGAACGGTGTAAATATTTTTACGTTCTAATTTTTCCAGATCAAAATCATTAAGCTCGCTCATCACCTTCCCCTGAATACTTTCAAACAAGTTTTCAGGAACTTTGTAAATGTTCTTGCGTTCTAATTTTTCTAGATCAAAATCTTTCATGTTGTTGTTTCTCAAAAATTATCTTTCGTAATTCTCTTTGATATATTCTTCTATTTTTTGTTTGGCATAATGATAATTTGTTTTTAAAGTCCCTACCGACATATCTACAATTTTAGATATCTCTTCGTAAGGCAAATCATCATAATACCGCATCATAAATACCAGTTTCTGCTTTTCGGGCAGGCTTTGTATGGCGTTCTGCAGCAATATCTGTATTTCTTCCGCATCTCCTTCTGTATTATCTGCCACAAGATTCTGCATGTGGTACTCCGGATCTTCATCAGATTTTTGCATTTTCTTCAGCTTATTTACCTGTTGCAACGCTTCATTGGTGGCAATTCTGTACAGCCAGGTGTACAACTGACTGTCATTTTTAAACTGATGAAAATTCTGATAAGCTTTTATAAAAGTTTCCTGCAAAGTATCCTGTGCAAGATCTCCGTCCACAATAATTCTTCTTATGTGCCAATACAATCTGCTCTGATAAGCGTCCATCAAAGCACGAACCCCTTTTTCCTGAGTTCGTGGATCTTGCATCAACGAAATAATTTCCGCGTCCTTAATCTTCATAAGATGCTTTCATTGTTTTGGATTACAAAAATAACAGAAAGTTAAATTACTTTTTCAATTTTCAGTTCAAATATCTGGAATTAAATATAAGAATGATTTTCAACTTTTTATTGCTTTTTATTAGAATAATTTTAGTAAAAACCATACCAATCTCTTTACTGTTCAGTAATATGATAAATTACCAAGCTACAGTTTTACTTTTATTTTCTGCTAAAATTTAGATTGAAAAATTGATAATTAATTGATTAAAAAATATTTAATCTTTAAATTTCTGTTTAAATGAGGAAATGTTCAAAGGTTTTTAAGCTTAATAAAGACTTTACAGATATATAAATAAGGTCTATTTAGCGAAAAAAGAAATATTTCTTTGATAATATTTTATGAAATGAATGTTAAAATTAGCTTTTAAAACCCAATTAAAATCTAAATAATAAAACTTCCAACTCCCCTCTCCTATCTTCCTGTCTAAAAATATTATCTTTGTTTTATGCAAATTGTAATTATCGGTTCCGGAAATGTAGCCTATCATATGGCAAAAGCTTTTGTTCAAAATAATATTCCTTTAGCCCAGATTTTTGGCAGGAATGAAACTGAACTTCAAAAAATTTCAGAAGAATTAAATATTTCTTATTCAACGAAAAGTTTAGTCGATTCGGATTTATATATTATTTGTGTCAGTGACCATTCTGTGGAAGATGTTTCAAAACTCATTCAAAAGAAGGATGCTCTTGTGGTACATACTTCAGGATCTCTTCCGATGGAAGCTTTAAAAGGTGAGTACCGAAAAGCAAGTTTTTATCCTTTGCAGACGTTTTCAAAATCAAAAGAATTAGACTATTCAAACATTCCTTTTTTCATTGAAACCGAAAATGAAGAAGATAAAAAAACATTATTTGAACTTGCTTCTAAGATTTCTAAAAATGTGATGGAAAGCACACATGAGAAGAGAAAATATATTCACTTAACGGCTGTTTTTGCCTGTAATTTTGTGAATCATCTTTTTTCGAGAGCCAAAGAAATTTCGGATTCTCAGGAAGTTCCGTTTGATTATTTTTTGCCTTTAATTGATGAAACAGTTCAGAAAATCTATAAAATTGAACCTAAAGCGGCACAAACCGGCCCTGCGGTAAGAAATGATAAAAGAATTCTGGAATTACATGAGCAATTATTACAAGATGAAAGTCTGGAGATTTATAAAACAATGAATCACTCAATTCAAAAAATGTATGAGTTATAAAGAGAAATTAAAAGATATAAAAGCGTTTGTTTTCGATGTAGACGGAGTTTTCACAGACGGAAGCGTCTATTTGATGCCCGGCGGAAATATGTCGAGAGTGATGAATGTTTTAGACGGATATGCCGTTGTAAAAGCATTAAAAAATGATTATTTGATCGGAGTTATCACAGGTGGAAATGATGAAATGGTAAAACACAGAATCAATTATCTTGGAATCGAAGATTATTATCCAAAATCTCACAATAAAATGGTTGACTATGAGGATTTCAAGAAGAAATATAATCTTAAAAATGAGGAGATACTAACCATGGGAGACGATCTTCCGGACATCCCTATGATGAAAAACTCAGCCATTGCAACATGTCCTGAAAATGCGGTTCCTGAAGTGAAAGGAGTAGCCTCTTATATTTCGCCCATCAAAGGTGGAAGTGGAGCAGTACGCGATGTTATTGAGCAGGTAATGAAAGTTCAGGGAAATTGGCATGAGGACAGCACACAATCTATTTAATTAACTGAAAATGAAATTATTATTAGCATCACAATCTCCCAGAAGAAAAGAACTTTTAGCGAGTTTAGGGTTTGAATTTGAAGTGGTAAAAATCGATTGTGAAGAAATTGTTCCTGAAAACATCACAGTAGGAGAGTCCGCAGCTTATTTATCTGAATTAAAAGCAGATGCATTTCGAAATTTAGAGGAAGGTGAGATTTTGTTAACCGCCGATACGGTTGTTGCTATTGATAATCAGTTTCTTGGAAAACCAAAAGATGAAGAAGACGCACGAAATATGTTGAGACTTCTTTCAGGGAAAACACATCAGGTTTATACAGGAATTACCATCAAAACTTTAGATAGAATCATAACTGAGACCGATGTTGCCGACGTAGAATTTGATATGATTTCTGATGAAGAAATCAATTTTTACATTCAAAATTACAAACCTTTCGACAAAGCGGGAAGCTACGGAATCCAAGAATGGCTCGGAATGGCAAAGATTAAAAAGATGAATGGCAGCTTTTATACCATTATGGGACTTCCTACCCATTTGGTTTACAAAATTTTGAAAGAAATATAAAGAGTTTCAATATAAAATTTTATTATTTTTACAAAATCATCAAAGCTTCTGATAATAAAAAGCAGATTAGCGAGTTATATTGAATAATGAAAAAGAATATTTTATTCCTTTTAGTGGCGTGTATCGTTATTTCGTGCGGAACGAAAGTAAAAAGGCCGGAACAGCGATCCAAGTTCATGAAGGGTTTTACCACATATTACAACACCTTGTTTAATGCAAAAGATGCGTTGAACAACGAGTTTGAAACCAGAGATAAGGCACATAAAGATAATTTTTATGCGCCTTATATTCCTATTTTAACCTACGAAGATCAGCCGTTAGGAAGTGATTTGGGACAATCTTCAGCTTTCGCCGAAAACTCTATGAAAATGGCGGAAATCAACAGAGGTCCTTCTAATGAGGGAGTTCCTCAAAGAGCGTTAGGCGCTGCTAAAAATGCTTTAGGAAGACCACAAGAACCCAATGAAGAACCTGCTACAAAAGGTGCTACCACGCTTGAAATTGCTGAAGCAAAGGCTTTAAAGGCAATCAACAAATATTCTGTAATCCGAAACGGAGAAGAAAAAAATAAGCAGATTTTCGAAGCTTACATGATTCTTGCTCAATCGAGAATTTACAGAGGAAAATCTTTGGAAGCACTTGATGCTTTGAACTACGTTTTCACTCACATGAAGGAAGACAAAAGAATTCCTTTAGCAAGAATTTATCAGGGTTTAGCGTATGCTCAGATTAAAGATTATCACAAGGCTCACGAGACTTTTGCAAAGCTTCAGAATGATAAAATTAATAAAAGCTATCAGAAATTATTAAGTATTTATTATGCTGAATCTCTTTTAGATGCGAATAAAAAAGACGAAGCCATCAAAGAATTAGATCGTGCTTTTGAACTGAACTCCGACCGAAAATTAAAAAGCAGAATTGCCTATCTAAGAGGGCAGGTTTTACAAAATTCCGGACAAAGTGATAAGGCAAGAGAAAGTTTTATGGCGGCTTATAAATATGCCAACGATTTCGAATTTGAAGTGAAATCTCAAATTGAAGTTGCCAAAACTTTCAACGGAAAAGGAGACTATGAAGGCGGTAAAAAGTATCTTGAAGGCATCAGTAAGAAAGGAACTTACGGTTCCCGAAAGAACGAATTTTTATATGCTTTAGGGCTAATGGCCGATAAAGCTGGTAAAAAAGATGAAGCTCAGCAACTATTCAGAAAATCTTTGCTGGAGAAGGTTTCAGACCCTCAAATTCGTGGTTTGGCATATTATGAAATAGGGCAGGGTTACCTTTCTAAAAATGATTATATCGGCGCGGGAAGCTATTACGATTCCGCTTTGGCTGTGATGACCTACGAGCCGTCAAAAGTTTTATTGCAAGATCAGGCTACAAATATTAAAAAAATATCCAGAAACTATTATTTAATCAAAAAAAATGACAGTATTCTAAATCTGGTAAAAATGTCTCCGGAACAGAAGACAGATTTTTTCAGTAAATATATTGCTAAATTAAAAATTAAAGAAGAAAAAGAAGAGCTTGAAAGAAGACGTGCTGAAAGAGCAAAAGGCTTTGATACAGGCGATTATAGTTCAACTTCTTTATTTGCCAACGGCTCCAACTCTTTTGAAGATTTCGGGGTTGCTTCCAAAGGCTTCTATTTCAGCAATACAGGAACAGTAGCGAAAGGAACTTCTTCATTTAAACAAGTTTGGGGAGACAGAGCATTGGTAGATAACTGGCGTTATTCTAAGAAAATGGGCGCATCGCTTGATGATATGAAAAACGAGGCTTTAGGACAAACCACAGCGCCTAATCCGAGACGTTTTGAGCCAGCTTTTTATATTGAACAAATTCCGACGGATGCAGGTAAATTATCTCAACTGAAAAAGGATAGAGATACTGCTTCATTAGGTCTGGGAATCATGTATCAGAATTATTTTACCAATACTTCTTTAGCCACGAAAACATTGTACGATTTGGTAGACGTTCAGCCAGAAGAAAAAGTAATGTTGCAGGCATTATATGAGATTTTTGCCATGAATCATGAGAAAAATCCTATGGCTGCCGAAAGAGCAAAAAGTATTTTGTTGAAAGATTATCCATATTCATCTTTTGCAGAATTTGCACGAAATCCGAAGAGTAATACATTTGTAAAATCTTCTGAAGCCGTTGAAAATGAATACAAAAGGGCTTATGCTTTATATGAATCTGAGAAATTTACCGAAAGTAAAGATGTTTTAGATCAAGCCATTCAAAAAAATCCTAAAGATGCTTTGGTTCCAAAATTATCATTGTTAAATGCTTTCAACGCAGGAAAATCGAGTGGGAAAGAGGTCATGATTCTTCAGTTGGAACAAATTGTTTTAAATTATGCTAAAACCCCTGAAGGTCTGAAAGCCAAAGAAATGCTGAATTATCTGAAGAGCGATTTATCTTTCCAGGCTACGGATAATAAAGGAAATAATTTAGCCCAAAAACCGGGAGAAGATGGCGGAAATTTCGTTCCGAATCAGCCGGGTTCAAACCAAGGACTTAACAAAAATCCTCAGGGCACTACGATGATGAATAATGTGCAGCAGAATCAAAATAACAAACAGCCACAACAAGTGGTTCCTAACAATAACAATCTGTTGATTGATGATTTGAATTCTGCGCCGCCAACAACGCTACCAAAGAAGCCGGCTAAAAAAGCACAGTAAATTGAATTACAATAAAAAAGCGAAGAAATTAATCTTCGCTTTTCTTTTTCTTCACCCCATAAAAATCTTTCAGATAAAAAGGCTCGAAGTACGCAATATCTTCAAAATCTTTATTGTTGATCTTTTCAAGGGATTTATTGATTAAATATTGTGCAGAAGGGTAGATAGTTGCATTATACTCGGCGTTTGGAAGTTGCAAAATTTCCTGTGCTTTCTTCGCTCCGTCTCCTACAAATATCACTTTTTTATCTTTAAATTCTTCAAAAGAAGTTTCATCTAAAACTTTGGCTTCCGTCTCAGAAATTTCTTTACCTGTCACACCGTCATAAACGGCCGTATAAACCTCCATTCGTCTTGCATCGACTAAAGGTATTACAAAGTCGTAGTTTTGGCTTAAAAAAGGCTCTATCATGCTTTCTAAAGAATTTACTGCTACTAATGGAATTTTTAATCCATAACAGAAACCTTTAGCAGACGAAGCGCCAATTCTCAAACCCGTGTAAGATCCCGGACCTTTACCTAAAGAAACGGCTTCAATATCTTTTATTGAAATTCCGGCACCTTCCAACGCCCATTCTACAAATGTGTGCAGGCTTTCAGATTGTTTATAATTTTCAGAAACTTCTTCGGTTAAGCACAATAGTTTTTCATTGTCGGAAATAGCCACCGAGCAGTTTTTTGAAGAAGTTTCAAGATATAAGATTTTCATTTTTTTAAATGTAATAATTCAACAGTTTAGCAAATTTATCCTGGATAAAATGCTAATATTTCTGCAAATTTAAACCATTATTTCGAGACTATTTTCTGTAAATCGTTCTCGGTTCTGCTTGAGCCGACGGATAGATCGTCATATCTGAAATACAAACATGTTTCGGAGCATTAACGCAATAAGCGATGGAATCTGCAATGTCTTCAGCTTTTAAAGGCTCATATCCTGCGTAAACGGTTGATGCTTTTTCGCTATCACCTTTGAATCTTACCATAGAAAAATCAGTTTCCACAGCACCTGGTTGAATATTAGTCACTTTAATTCCAAATTCTGTTAATTCTATTCTCATTCCTTCAGAAATTACATCAACTGCTTTTTTGGTAGCGCAATACACAACTCCGTTGGCGTAAGTTTGCCTTGCAGCCACAGAACTGATGTTTACAATATGACCAGAATTTCTTTCTTTCATTCCCGGAATAATCATTTTGGAAACATACAAAAGTCCTTTCACATTTCCATCAATCATAGAATCCCAATCATCCGTTTTACCTGCTGATAGCGGATCTAGACCATGAGCATTTCCTGCATTATTGATTAAAACATCAATATTTTTCCACTCTTCCGGCAAAGAATTGATCGCAGTTTCTACTTCAACTAAATTTCTAACGTCAAATTTTAAACTAAACACTTCGGTAAATTGAGAAAGTTCGGTTTTTACAGAATCTAAGACTTCAGTTCTTCTTCCGCAGATAATTAATCTGTTTCCTTGTTTAGCTAAAAGTTCTGCTGTAGATTTTCCAATTCCGGAAGTAGCACCGGTTATCAATACTGTTTTCATAATTTTGTACGTATTAACTGTAAAATTTATATTAATGAATATGATTCAAAAACTAAATATTTAGTTTAATTGTAAAACTAAACAAACAGTTGATATTAATCGTTTCAATAATTTTTTAAATATTTTATTTCGGTATTGTGCTTTTTACTAATTAGCATCAAATGCTTCGAAGGCATCGGGAATATGTTCAATAACTAAATTTCCTTTTTCATCCGGAAGAATAGAAATAATATCAAATCTTACTTCTTCATTTCTATTAAATTCTTCAAGATAATGATTCACTGCAGAAACAATTAATCTGATTTTCGTTTTTGTAACCGCTTCCTGAGGCAACATAAATACATCTGTCGAGCGAGCTTTTACTTCAATAACAATAATCAAATTATCCTTTTCAGCAATAATATCAATCTCCGCTTTTTGAAAACGAAAGTTTCTCACCAGAATTTTGTAGCCGTTTTTCTTTAAATAATCAACCGCCAGATCCTCTGCTTTTTTTCCGAAATCGTTGTGATCTGCCATTCTTGTGTTTTAGGGTAGGAGAGTAGGAGAGATTAAAACTCAATCTTAACCTTATTTTCAATCTTAACCTTATTTTCAATCTTAACCTTTATTTGACTTCCGATAATCAAAGGACGATTGTCTTTAATATGCCCATTCGGGAAACCAAAAACAACAGGAAACTGATACTTAGAAATTCTATCCAAAATTAATTTATAAGCAAATTCATCAAAACTTTCTTCGTATTTTTTATTGTCTTTTTCGTCGCCCATGTTAGTCATTCCGCCAACGATTAGTCCTGAAATTTTTGTAAAAACTCCAGCAAGTTCAAGACTCATAATCATCCGATCCAATGCATAAAAATTTTCACCAATATCTTCAATGAAAAGAATTTTATCTTTAAAATCGAAAGAATATTTTGTTCCTAAAAGAGCATAAATTAACGCTAGATTTCCGCCAATTAATTCTCCTTTAATACTTCCTTTTTTATTTAATTGATGGGAAGCAATTGTATATTTTGGCGTCTTACCCTTTAGAATATCAAAAATCAATTCATAGCTTTCTGTCGTTACGCCAAAGCTTGAAGTTTTAATGGTTTGGCCGTGAATAGAAGCAAAACCTTTTTTCAATAAATAACTTTGGATCACTGTATTATCAGAATACCCGATATACCATTTCGGGTTTTTAGCAAAGTTTTTCAGGCTTAATTCCTGAATAAGCTGCTGACAGCCATAACCGCCTCTTGAAGCCCAAACCGCTGAAATTTCATTGTCATTCAAAGCCCAATTGAGGTCTTTTAATCTTTCTTTTTCTGTTCCAGCATAATTGTATCCGTTGGAGAATTTAGTGTAAAGATGTTCACCCAAAACAGGTTCATATCCTTTACTCTTAATCATCTTAATTCCCTTTTCGAGCTGAGAAGCTTCTACGGCTCCTGCAGGGGAAATTACAGCTATTTTATCACCTTTTTTAAGGGATTTTGGAAAGATTATTTTTGTCATTTGGTCTTTTGATATTTAACTTCAGTTTTCTCTGCTTCTTCAAGCCTTTTATCAAACTGATTGAATTTTTTAAAGCTTTGAAGGAAAATAAAGAAACTGAATACGATAAGAATTCCGCCAACAATTCTTCTGATCTTATTGGCCAATTTTTGGGTTAATTTATCATGGAATTGCTTTGCAAGAAAGATCTTCATTAGATCAATCAATAGGTAAGTACCGATTACAACTCCGATATATAAAATAAAATTGCCGGTATCCGGATATTGATTTCGCACGGAAATCACCGTTACCAGCCAAAATAGGATAACTCCTACGTTTAAAAGGTTGAAGAAAAAACCATTAATAAAAGTTTTAAAATAATTCTGATTAATGATCTTTTCTTCTCCCGCTATATGCATTTTGGTTTTTGTTACCATCATTACAATCCCATATACAAAAATAAGGATAGAGGTAATTCTGTAAAAACCAGGATGTTTATCAATTAAAGTTACAATATCTGCGCTGGCATAATAAGCTGCCAAAATACACAGTAAATCTGCCGAAATCACGCCAATATCCAATGCCAATGCATGTTTTGGACCTCTGGAAAAGCTGGTTTCTATTAAAAGGAAAAAAATAGGTCCTATAAAAACCAGACTCAACATGAATCCTAATATAACAGCAGATAATATAAGTTCAAACATTCAGTATTTTTTTAAAATGAATATTAAATTCACTTCATTTAATACAAAAGTAAACTTTATGTTTTAATTAATCAACTATCTTGAAATCCAACTGTTTTTGAATCAAGTTTGCTTTTACCACTTTTATCTGAACCTGATCTCCCAACTGATATCTTTTTCCGTGTCTAGATCCGTATACTGCGTGAGTTTTGGCATCATAAGTATAAGAATCATCAACCAAATCTCTCAATTTAATCAAACCTTCTGCACCATTTTCAGGAATTTCAACCCAGAAACCGAATTCTGCAACTCCGGAAATTACCCCATTGAAAGTTTCTCCTAGGTGTTTCTCCATGAATTTCACCTGCATGTATTTAATGGAATCTCTTTCTGCATCAGCTGCCAACCTTTCCATTGAACTGCAATGTTTTGCTTTTTCTTCCAATTCAGGTCTGCTCGGAGATTTTCCACCATCCAGATAATGCTGCAACAATCTGTGCGCAATTAAATCCGGATAACGACGGATAGGAGAGGTGAAGTGGCTGTAATAATCAAAACCTAGACCGTAGTGACCGATTGGTTCTGTAGAATACACCGCTTTACTCATGCTTCGCATCGCCAAGGTTTCAATCATATTTTCTTCGCCTTTACCTTTTACATCATGTAATAATCGGTTTAGAGATTCCGCTACTTTTTTGGTATTGGCAAGATCCATTTTATATCCGAAAGTTGAAACAAAATCTCTCAAAGATTCTAATTTCGCAGGATCCGGATCGTCGTGAACTCTATAAATAAAGGTATTATCGCTAATTCCTCCTTTTTTATTTAATGAAACAAATTCAGACACTTTTTTATTCGCCAGCAACATGAATTCTTCAATCAAATGGTTGGAATCTTTACTAATTTTAAAGTAAACTCCGATCGGCTGATTGTTTTCATCTAAATTGAATCGAACTTCGCTTCTGTCAAAAGTAATCGCACCGTCTTTGATTCTTTTCTGACGCATAATTTTCGCCAGTTTATCCAAAACTAAAATTTCTTCTTTGAAATCTCCGTCTTGTCCTTCAATTCTTTCCTGAGCTTCCTCGTAAGTAAACCTTCTGTCTGAATGAATCACTGTTCTGCCAAACCATTGTTTCTGAATTTCTGCGTTATCATTCAATTCAAAAACAGCTGAAAAAGTGAACTTATCTTCGTGTGGACGAAGCGAACAAACATCATTACTCAAAACTTCCGGAAGCATAGGTACAACGCGGTCTACTAAGTACACCGAAGTAGCTCTTTGGTAAGCTTCATCATCCAAAATAGTTCCCGGAACCACATAATGTGAAACGTCCGCAATATGAACTCCGATTTCCCAGTTTCCGTTTTCTAATTGTCTGATCGATAAGGCATCATCAAAATCTTTAGCATCTTTCGGGTCAATGGTGAAGGTTGTTATTCCACGCATATCCCAACGTTTTGCCACTTCTTCATCGTTGATACTTCTATCAATTTTATCGGCGTCTCTTTCCACTTCTTCAGGGAATTCGTAAGGGAGACCGTATTCAGCAAGAATAGAGTGAATTTCCGTTTCGTGTTCTCCGGGAGCACCCAAAACCTGAATAATTTCACCTTCCGGATTTTTATCTCCAGGTTTCCATTCTGTCATTTTTACGATTACTTTATCGCCGTCTTCAGCACCTCCAAATTTACCTTTTGGAATAAAAATATCAGTGTTGATCGTCTTTTTATCGCAAACAACAAATCCGAAATCCTTATGGGTAACAACCTGAAGAGTTCCCACAAATTCTGTTCTTGTTCTTTCCAACACTTCCAAAACTGAACCTTCCAGCTTCTTTCCTTTATAAGTATACGTAACAATTAAAACTTTATCGCCTTGCAATGCATCTTTCACATTTTTGGAGTGAATAAAAATATCATCTTCCAAACCTTCGACATTAACGTAGGCATTTCCGGATTGATTAAAATCTATAATTCCGCTTAATGTTCCTTTAATATTAAGGTTAATAACGTATTTTCCTTTTTCGGCTTCTTTAATTCTTTCATCAGCCTTCAGCTTATGCAAAGCTTGGATCACAAGCTCTCTCTGTCTTGGATTTTTATAATCTATTCCATCCGAGATCTGTTTATAATTATAGACCTTTGTGGAATTTTCATTCATAAATCGTAAAATAAGTCGCCCTATTTCTCTCAATTTATGGTCATTTTTCTGACTTATATATTTTCTTTTTTTTGGCATTTTAAATTATTATTAGTTATAGTCCAAATACAAAAATTAATATGAAGAAATACAAAAGCTGTTCGTATTGCTACATTAATTTCATTTAAACACTATCAATTTTTCTTCCAATTATTCTACAACGGAAGTTTTAGTTTTGTATAAATTTAATACAAATATGGAGAAGAATGGAGAAAAACCTTTTATTAAATATGTTTTACTATTTATACAGGTTTAAATGGAAATAATAGAATGGTAATTTCTATCGGACTGTGCAAAGATACAAATTAAAAAATAAATAAGGCTTGCAAATTGATTTACAAGCCTTTATATATTTTAGCAAAATGGAATTTTATCCACTCTGTTTTGATGTCTGCCTCCTTCGAAATCTGTAGAAAGAAATTTATCTGCAATTTCCATCGCTAATTCTTTGGATATGAATCTTGCGGGAATAGAAATCATATTCGCATCATTATGCTGTCTTGCCAATGCTGCAATCTCCGGCATCCAGCAAAGGGCACAACGAATCTTCTGATGTTTATTCGCCGTGATCTGAACACCGTTTCCGCTTCCGCAAAATAAAATTCCCAATTCGTTCTCACCATTCTCAACAGATGTCGCAGCAGGGTGTACAAAGTCCGGATAATCCACACTGTCTGTGGAAAACGTTCCAAAATCCTGAACTTCAAACCTTTCCGAAAGATAGTTCTTAACAATCTCCTTATACTCGTAACCAGCATGGTCAGCGGCAACGGCAATTTTTCTTTTCATAATTCTTGTATTAAGCCTTTATAGATTTATTTCAACACAAATGTAAGTATAATGTGGATAAGTCTTAAATTTTTGCGAATTAATTGTGAAATGTAATGTTAGTAAATGTGGAAAAATGTTTGAAAGTAAATGTTTCGTAACATTAGAAAAATTTGTAATGGAATTTGAGTCCAAATTTTTTGCTCACAATTTTAAAAAAGTTTTCTCAGAGTAATTGTTAGTTTTTCCATAGAATATTTATTAATAAAGAGAATTTCATAAAATTATCAACATTTGTTAATAAGTGGTATAATAGCTCTATTTTACAGATATTTACAATGTATATAAGTTGTGAAATGAGTCACAATCTTTTGTTATCAAAATTAAGCCTAAAAACTTATCCCCGAAACTAACAATACTTAACAACAGTATCATTTTTCTTTTTTTAAAGAGAAAGAAATTATGTTGATTAATAAATGTGGAGTGTGGGGGAAACTTTTTGAAAACTTTTAAAGGGTTGCGGCTTTTCGGGAATTTTAAAATCTTACATTTGTGAAACGAAAATTCTACGATATTTATGAAAACAATCAATGATTTCAATTTTAATGATAAGAAGGCTCTTGTAAGAGTGGATTTCAATGTTCCGCAGGATGATCAGCTGAAAGTTACAGATAACACGAGAATCGTTGCCGTAAAGCCTACGGTTGACAAGATTCTTCAGGACGGTGGTTCTGTGATCTTAATGGCTCACCTGGGAAGACCAAAAGGTGAGGTGAAGGATGAATTCTCACTGAAGCATATTGTGGCGGAAGTTTCTGCGGTATTAGGACAGGAAGTGAAGTTTGTGAATGAATGTGTAGGAGAGAAGGCTGAACAGGCTGCTGCAGAGCTTAAAGCGGGTGAAATTCTTTTATTAGAGAATCTTCGTTTTCATAGTGAAGAAGAAAAAGGTGATGAAGCTTTTGCTGGGAAACTTTCTCAATTGGCTGATGCTTATGTGAACGATGCTTTTGGTACAGCACATAGAGCTCATGCTTCTACAGCTGTTATTGCTAAATTTTTTCCATCAACTAAATTTTTCGGTTTGCTAATGGCTAAAGAACTTCAGGCCATCGATAAAGTATTGAAAAGTGGTGAACGCCCTGTAACAGCTATATTAGGAGGATCAAAAGTTTCAACTAAAATTACCATTATAGAAAATATTCTTCCAGCTGTTGATAATTTAATTATCGGTGGAGGAATGGCTTTCACATTTATTAAAGCGCTGGGCGGTAAGATCGGAACTTCATTGGTAGAAGAAGATAAACTGCCTTTGGCTCTTGAAATTTTAGGAAAAGCGAAAGAACATAATGTAAAAGTATATCTTCCGTCTGATACAATCATCACAGAAACATTCAGCAATGATTCTGAAAGAAGAGAAGAAGATATTTACGCCATTCCTGAAGGATGGATGGGATTGGACGCGGGGCCAAAATCGAGAGATCAGTTCAATGATGTATTGTTAAATTCAAGAACAATTCTTTGGAACGGTCCGATTGGTGTATTTGAAATGTCTAACTTCTCAGCCGGAACGGTTGCTCTTGGTGAGAGTATTGCTGAAGCAACAAGACAAGGTGCTTTCTCTTTAGTTGGAGGAGGGGATAGTGTTGCTTTCGTAAAACAATTCGGTTACGCAGAAAAAGTAAGCTATGTTTCTACCGGAGGTGGAGCGATGCTTGAAAGTTTGGAAGGATTGGAACTTCCGGGTGTTGCTGCGATAAACAACTAAAAAATTTTTAAAAGTATAAAATTTTAAGTCCGCTGAATTTTTCAGTGGACTTTTTTATTTTCTATTAACTTTTAAATTTTGAGAACCTTGTAAATTCATTTTTATAAAAATTTATAAAAAATCTATTTTCAAAATTTTGTATAAATCTGAAGAGGTAAATTTCTTTATCATTAAATCTGAATTTAATTTTAAATGTTCAGTAAATTTTTCAAAATTTAATTTTCCTTTTTTTGAATTTTGTCTTTGGTTAATTTTTAGGATTGATTATTTCCAAAGTTTATCATTCCGTAGAATCTAAATTTTCAAATTTTACTTTTTTCTAAAATTATACAAATCGATTACTATCCAATTATTTCGGTTTTAATTTAAATTTCAATTTTTGATGGAAAATTTAGAATTTGATCAAATCCTGAAAAATATTTTCGGTTTTCAGGTTTACTAACTTTTTACTAACAAAATTTGATAGGATTGAAGTGATTTTTCAAAAAATTACCTTTTCAAAAAAAAAATTCTGAGAAAAGTTATGGAGTAGGGGGAAACCGGAAAAAATAAAACCTGAGAAAATTTTCCCAGGTTTTTGCTTTTTAATCCAAAAATGCTGAAAATTGACCTTCAAAAACAGGTCAAAAATCGATTTTCTACTTTTTTTCGATAATGTATATCAAACTTGAAAATTCGTTAGAAAAAAGGGCTTTTACGTTAGAAATCGTTCCGTAGATCGTTGCTTTTAGCCAAAAAAGAGGTGATTTCTTATATTTTTCGCTCAACATAGAGATGTAATACGAATCCAAGACCAATGGTTTGATTTTTCTCATTTTCCAGTTGGGCTTCTTAGAAATTAGATTTTCCATTCCATTTTTAGAAAAATGATAAACGTGTCTTGGTACATCGTAAGCTGCCCAATATTCTTTATAATGTTTTGCATCGTAAGAAGTAGGATTGGGAACAGCAATAATTAGTAATCCCTTTTCTTTTAATTTCTTGTTAAAGATCTCAAGCATTTCGTCCTGATTTTCCACGTGCTCGAAAACATGCCAAAGTGTAATAGCATCTAAACTTTGATCTTCAATAAGATTAATATTATCTAAAATAGTAGCTTTTGAAATTTTATTTTGTGCTGCTTTTCTGGCATCAGCATCTGGTTCAAATCCAAAAGTTTCGAAATCATTTTCTATGTATTTTACAAATTCTCCCGCACCACAGCCGTAATCCAATACTTTTGAACCTTTTTTAATTCTATCTAAAAGTATTGTTTTTTTATACTGTAAATTGAATGATTGCAAAAATTTATAAAGCTTTTCTTTTAAACTTCCGGAATCCTGATGATGGGAAATATAATCTTCACTTTCGTAATATTTTGAAATATTCGATGGAATAGGGGAGGTCTTGAAAACCCCTTTTGTATCTGTTTCTTTAATTTCAAAAATTTCCTGTGAAAGAAAATGATCTTTTATTTTCATTGAATTTGTTTATTTATATATAAAAAATTAAGATATTCAGAATTCTAATCAAACTCATAAATATCTTAATTTTAATTATTATTTTTAGTAATGTTTCACGTGAAACATTTTAAATTTATCTTCCTAAATATACCAATAAAACATTAATATCTGCAGGAGAAACCCCACTGATTCTTCCGGCTTGCGCTATCGTTTTTGGTCTTACGTTAGACATCTTTTGTTTAGCTTCTGCAGAAAGACTGGATATAGCTTTATAATCAAAATCTTCAGGAATTTTAATATTTTCCAAACGATTTAACTTAGCTACATTCTCTTTTTCTTTTTCAATATAGCCTTTGTATTTAATATTTACTTCAGCCTGTTCTCTTATTTCGTCGTCATATGCAGAAGAAACCTCCTTAATAAAATCTATCTCATCAAGTTTTTCCAACGTCATATTAGGTCTTGTAAGAATCTGCGCTGCTCTGTAAGCCTGATCTACTGGACTGCTTTCAATTGTTTCCAAAATTGGGTTGATCACTCGTGGCTTTAAAGACGTTTCTCGTAAAAAGGTTTCAAGTTCTTGACTTTTAGTTACTTTCTCTTCAACTCTCTTTAATCTTTCTTCTTTTGCTAAACCTAGATCAAAAGCTCTTTTTGTAAGTCTGATATCTGCATTATCTTGTCTCAAAAGGAGTCTGTATTCCGCTCTTGAAGTAAACATTCTGTAAGGTTCTTCTGTACCTTTCGTAATCAAATCGTCTACTAAAACACCAATATAGGCTTCATCTCTGTTTAAGATAAATTCGTCTTTTTCGTGTACTTTATTATGAGCATTGATTCCAGCAATTAAACCTTGTCCTGCTGCTTCTTCGTATCCTGTTGTTCCGTTAATCTGTCCGGCAAAGTATAAATTATCGATCAATTTTGTCTCTAAGGTATGCTTCAATTGGGTAGGAGGGAAGTAGTCATATTCAATTGCATAGCCGGGACGAAATACTTTTACATTCTCAAATCCTGGAATATGTTTCATTGCTTTGATCTGAACATCTTCCGGAAGAGAAGAACTGAATCCGTTTACATAGATCTCTACGGTCTTCCAACCTTCCGGTTCTACGAATAACTGATGTCTGTTTCTTTCTGCAAAACGGTTAATTTTATCTTCAATTGATGGACAATATCTTGGTCCTAAACTTTGAATTGTACCATTGAACATTGGACTTCTATCAAACCCTTCACGTAAAATATCGTGTACTGTTTCGTTCGTATAAACGATATGACAGCTTAATTGTTTGGTTAATTTAGGTGTGTCTAAATAGCTAAACTTTTGTGGATTTTCATCGCCTTTTTGTTCTTCCATTTTAGAATAATCAAGACTTCTTCCGTCTACTCTCGGTGGGGTACCAGTCTTCATTCTTCCTGCTTCAAAACCTAAAGAAACTAATTGTTCTGTAATTCCGAAAGCGCGGGGTTCACCCATTCTTCCGCCTCCTAATTGTTTATCTCCAACGTGAATCAAACCATTCAAAAATGTTCCGTTTGTAAGAACAACTGAATTGGATCTGATCTCGATTCCTAATGAAGTTACAACACCAACAGCTTTACCATTTTCGATAATAAGCTGCTTTACCATGTCCTGAAAGAAATCAAGATTTGGAGTATTTTCTAATGCTAAACGCCATTCTTCTGCGAAAAGCATTCTGTCATTTTGTGTTCTTGGAGACCACATCGCAGGACCTTTTGAAAGGTTAAGCATCTTGAACTGTATCGCAGATTTATCTGCCACAATTCCTGAATAACCACCCATCGCGTCGATCTCTCTTACGATCTGTCCTTTTGCGATTCCGCCCATCGCGGGGTTGCAGCTCATCTGTCCGATGGTTTGCATATTCATCGTAACGAGCAGCGTTCTCGAACCTAGGTTTGCGGCTGCAGCAGCAGCCTCACATCCTGCGTGACCGGCACCTACTACGATTACATCATATATTTCTGAAATCATTTTTTATTGCTTGTTTTAAGCCTTAATTTTTTAATTTAATTTACAAATGTTTCACGTGAAACATTTGTAAATCTTATGATCTAAAATCTCTTTTATTGTGCTTTATCTAGCCCCGATCGCAGCATGTGTCTGAGCTCGTTTTCTTTTTGAATAAAAAGAAAACAGCGAGTGCGGAGAGCGGGAAATAGCTCCTAAAAAAATAGAGATTTAGATGTTTTGAAATTAACTAATTTCTCTGTCTCTGAATCTCCAATTTCTTTATTCGTATTTTGCTAAATAATGATCTTCTTTACTTCGCATCAACTTTTCTTCTTCCTCTGTTTTATCTTTGTATCCTGAGAGGTGAAGAACGCCGTGGGCTAAAACCCGTCTTAGTTCTTCTTCATATTCTCGGGATAGAGTAGAAGCGTTATCGGAAATCCGCTGCAAAGATACAAAAATCTCTCCGCTTATTGTTCTGCCTTTTACATAGTCAAATGTAATAATGTCAGTATAGTAATCGTGTTGTAAATAATCCTGATTTACCTTCAATAAATATTCGTCGTCGCAGAAAATATAATTGATCTCGCCCAGCTTTTTTCCTTCTGAAAGAATGATGTCTTCCAGCCATTTTTTGTATTCTGTATTTACCGTCTCTGGTAAGTTTTCGTAAAAGAATTGTATCATTGTTTTAATTAAAACCAGTGCCCTAAAATTACACTGAATATGCCTTTTTGATTATTTTTTAGTGAGTGACTGAAGTTTACTTTGATTTGTCCGAAGGGAGATTTGTATCCTGCGGTAATCCCAAGAGAACTGTAATTTAGTTTTACAGCATCTTCAAATGTTATATCGTCGGAAAGATTCGCAAAAGAGAAATTTCCGCTTACAAAATAGTTTTTGTTGAATTTAAATTGAACATCGTTGGAAACTAAAACCACATTGTTTGTATTAAGCTGAGCAAAATAGAACCCTCCAAAAGTTCTGAAGTTAACTAAATTCTGTTCGAAGATTCCCCCCAGTTTATATTTATAATAATTCGGGAGTTCTTCACCAATAGTAACTCCGCCGTACAAGTTTAAACGATAAGTAAATTGTCTCGATAGGGGAATGTTAATTCTGATATCTGCTTTGATCTGAACCGGCCTTTTTTCCACCTCTGAACTTAGCAGATCGACTACTTTACCTTCAGCCGAAAAATAGATTCCTTTTGTCGGAAAATCTTTGTCGTTTTGAGTATCGCTTTTCAGGAAAACATAAGGATTTAAAAATCGACTGTATCTTTTGCTTTCGCCATTGATATTTGATTCAAAATAGTCGTGACTAATTCCTCCTCCGATTGCAAATTTATCTTTCCAGATAGACTGAATGTAGGCTTCATTTCTGAACCATTTCCACGATTCATAGGTTTGATTATTTTCATTTCTCAGATCAAATCCCATCCCGGAAGAGTAGATTCCAAACCCCGGAATATATCCGTTATCGATAAAATAATTTAAATAATATCTCGGTTTATCCCCCACAACAACATCGAGGGAAAGATTGGTGTTTTTAAATAAAAGTCTTTTCGCTGAATAATTAAGAAGTAAACCGGTTTTGAAAATTTCGTCGTAATGTAAACCGAATTTCAGGAAATGCCTGGCTTCATCTTCCGTGACATATAATTTGAGATAATTGACATCGTTTTCAGAAACTATATCATAATTGATGAATTGATAATTGTTTGTCGCCACAAGTTTATCTATTCTCTTATTGATGCTTCCGTAAGTTTGAAGAGAAGGAAGACGAAGTCCCATTTTACCAAGAACGTAGTTTTTACCGTAAATTTTGCCTCCTTCTATAGAAACGCTGTCTATCTTATAAACATTAGAATATATAGGATTTATGCGCTGTCTAATGCGGTCAAATGGTCGCTTCGGTAATTCATCCAATATGCGTATATATTTCAGACCCTCTGCATAGCCACTGTCAAGAATTTTCTTCTTATCGTCGTAGCTGGTGGCGGTCATGCCTTTTAGATTTGGCTTGATATTAATATCCGTATATTTATATTGTCGGCGGGTATCTTTTTTAATTCCGAAATCAATAACCTGATTTAAAATGGAAATAATATTTCCCAAATCTTCTCTTTTCGAAAGATCCTGATTAAGATCTACGCCAATTACAATATCAATACCTTTATCTTTTAATGGTTTTGATGGATAATTTACCGTCATCGCGCCATCGATATAAATGCTGTCACCAATTTTCACGGGATCCATTAAAGAAGGAAATGCAGAACTCGCCATGATGGATTGTACCAAATCTCCTTTTTCAAAAATTTCCATGTTTCCGCTTTCAAGATTGGTAGCTACACACATGAAAGGAATTGGAAGTTTTGAAAAATCATTTATGTTCGAAACATTCTTAAATAATTCTTTTAAAAGATAAACATTTTTCTGTCCCGAACTGATGGAAGAGGGTAGTGTTATTTTTCCGTTCTGAAGCGGAATCGATAAAAGATATTTATCTACAGATTTATTGAAAAAAGTGGTTTCCTGTCTTTTTGATTTCGGATCCATAATTAAGGAATAGAAATCGGTATCCATCACAATTTTTTCAATCTCCTTTCCTGAATATCCCGAAGCATAAAGACCGCCGACAATGGCACCCATACTTGTTCCGGCAATATAATCTACTTTTACTCCCAAAGAATCCAACACTTTAAGTACTCCGACATGAGAAAATCCTTTAGCACCGCCACCGGCCAGTGAAAGCCCGATTTTAGGATTTTTTGGAATCACTAAATCCTTCTTTACCTGAGCATGGATCAAAAGCAATTGAAATACAAATAATAGAGTCAGGAGTTTTCTCATAGGTGTTAATCTTTTATATAGATCCGTTTCACTCGTGGCGAAATGGAGGTTAATACTTCATAGGTTATCGTTTTGCAGTATTCTGCGAATTCTTTTAAACTTGGTTTTGCATTAAAAACAGTTACGGTATCGCCTTCTTTTACATTCGGGATATGATCGACGTTAATCATCATCATATCCATGCAAATACTTCCGACAATAGGAGCTAAGGTTTTATTTACGCCAACATTTCCAACCTGATTTCCAATCAATCTTGGAATTCCGTCTGCATATCCAACGGGAATAGTGGCAATTTTTGTATTATGATCTGCTTTAAATCTTCTACTGTAACCAACAGATTCTCCGTTTTCTACTAAAGAGATTTGTGAAATTACGGTTTTAAAGCTTACAACAGATCGTAATTGTTTTTGTATTTCACTATTTGGTGACTCTCCTAGCATTCCGATGCCGATTCTCACCATATCATACTGATGGTGGGTGTAGCTTGTAATTCCCGATGAATTTAAAATATGTCGGATAGGAGTGTAGCCCAATTTTTCAATCAAATAGCTTGAATTTTTTTCAAATGTTTTCAGTTGATTTAAAGTAAATTCTTTTTCTTCCGGTATATCTGAAGACGAAAGATGACTGAAAATACTTTGAACTTTTACATTCATTATACTTAAAGTTTCGCTTAATTGGTCTAATTCAAAACCTTTGAAACCAAGCCTGTGCATTCCTGTCTCCAATTTTATATGAACAGGATATTTTTTATCATAACCGGATTTTTGAACAGCCTGATAAAATAATTCTAAAACCCTGAAACTGTAAATTTCCGGTTCTAAATTATATTCAATAACAGTTTCGTAACTATGTTGTTCGGGATTCATGACAACAATAGGAACGGTAATTCCTTTTTTTCGAAGTTCAACGCCTTCATCAACAAAAGCAACCCCCAAATAATCAATATGATGATGTTGCAGAAATTCCGAAATTTCATAACTTCCTAAACCATAAGCATTTGCTTTTACCATTGCCATCATTTTTGTGGTTGGTTTAAGCAAAGATTTATGATAATTAATATTATGAAGAATCGCGTTGAGATTGATTTCTAAAACCGTATCATGCTTTCTAAGTTCAAGAATATCTTTTAATCTTTCAATCTCGAATTTTCTTGCTCCTTTCAGCAAAATGATCTGATTTTCGAGTTCGTTAAGATGTTTACTTTCAATTAATTCTTTCGTATCAATAAAAGTGAAAGTTTTAGCTTTAAATAATTCATTAAACTTTGATATTTCATCCCCGATTAAGAAAACGGAATCAAATTTTTGTTCGTTTACCAAATCAGAAACTTCTTCATACAATTCTTTTGAATTGGAATTAACGCCGACAATATCTGTTAAGACCAAAGATTTCTTCGGCTTGTTATATTCGTTCAAAAATTGAAGGGCAGTTTTCAAAGAATCAAGATCAAGATTAAAAGAATCATTGATGACAATATTGCTCTTAATTGCTTCGATGGCTTCAAGCCTCATTTCAACGGCCTTCAGAGCGTTGATTTTTTCGACGATCTTTTTATTTTCGACTCCCAATTCCTTTAAGACGGTTACAAGCGCCAGAGCATTGGTTAATGTCGCTTCGTCTCTCTGATGAACCGGAAAAGTGATTTCTTCATCAAAATATTGCACAATAACATCTTCGTTTTTCGAAATATTATTTTTAAAGAAAACGTTATTGTGATTTTCAAATCCGTAAGAAATTAATTTCTTGTCAGAGTACAGTTTTTTTATTTTTTTGTCAACGACAGAATTGTCACTATTATAAATAACAACTTCGGAATTTTTGAACAGTTTGATTTTTTCATCGATCAATTCTTCTTCCGATTTAAAGTTGGCAAGGTGAGCAGTTCCGATGTGAGTCAGCAAACCAATTTGAGGATGAAAAATATGTTCCAGTTTTTCCATTTCATTAGGCTCGGAAATTCCGACTTCGAAAATTCCCAGTTGATGAGAATCGTTAATTTGAAGCAAAGAAAGGGGAAGACCAATCTGTGAATTGAAACTTTTCGGACTTTTCACGGTCGGAAATTCATTCCAAAGACATTGGTACAACCATTCTTTTAAAATCGTTTTTCCGTTACTTCCTGTAATTCCGATTGATTTTAAATGAGAATTTTCAAAATGATATTTAGCTAATTTTTGAAGAAACTTTACAGAATTCTCAACAATAATCCACGTTGTATTTTCAAACTGAGGAAAATGATGTTCTGAAATAATGACATTTATACCTCGGTCAATTGCCGCTTCAATAAATTTTTCACCCGAATTTTTATGGGTATTAATGGCAATAAAAGCCGCATTTTTTGTAGAATAAATAATCCGGCTGTCAAAAGCGATATTTTTGATAACTAATTCTTTGTCACCAATAATTTTCGCATTGGTGATTCTGGCAATGTCTTCTACTGTATAGTTCATTTATAAATCGTCTATTATAAATTTTTTGTCTTCGTCTTGATAATTATTATATAAACGGAATATTTTCAGATATTTTGATTCTAATCGGTAGATTAGAGTGGTTTGTTCGGTAATCAAAAGCTTGTGATAATCAGGAAATTTTTCCAGCTTTTGAAATACCACTTTTTTGTCGAGAATCAATCCTATTTTATGATTGAGTATATTCATAAAGTTTTGATATTCTCTAAAGGTAAATCTATTCCCGATATAATCCTCTATTTGCTCCAAATCCTGGAGTGCAAATTTAGACCACCTTATTTCCATATTTCTTTAAGAAACGTTCTTCAGAAATTTTCATAACATCATTATGAGAATAATAAATGTCATTCTCAAAATCGCTTTCAGCTTCTTCTAATGAATTTAAAAGAGATTTTTCCGGCTCAATAATCTCCGCAATCTTCAACAATTCTTCAGGAAGAAATTTTTTCTCTTTCATCTTTCTAAAAAATGTAGGTTCAGAAATCCCGCTTTTCTCAATGATATATTTCATTTTGAAGGGCGAATTTTTCAAAATCTCATCAATAGAATTGCTGATCTTTATATAATTTTTGATTTCTAATATCATTTTTTGATAGTTTTTACTATTAAATTCTAAACAAATTTAAAAATAAATCTGATACTAAAGTTCTTTTTTATTCAAAACTTCATCTACAAAAACTCTTCGGCTTACAGCATCGTAAGATTCTGTTTCTCCGAGCTCTACAAGATCCTGGCTTTGCGAAGTTCTCATCGAATAATTGGCAAGATTTCCGGTTCTTCTGCAGATTGCATGTACTTTCGTTACATATTCTGCAGTAGCCATCAGATTGGGCATCGGTCCGAAAGGTCTTCCCAGAAAGTCCATATCTAAGCCTGCGATTACCACGCGAATTCCGCTATTTGCTAGTTGATTGGCTACATCTACAATACTTTCATCGAAAAACTGAGCTTCATCAATCGCCACCACATCGCAGTTGGAAGCCAGCAAAAGAATCTCGTTCGGGTTTTCTACTGCCGTACTTCGGATCTTATTTTGATTATGAGACACCACATCATCTTCCGAATATCGAATATCCAGTTTGGGTTTAAAAATCTCTACATTTTGTCCCGCCATTTCTGCTCTTCTGAGCCTTCTGATAAGCTCTTCCGTTTTTCCGGAAAACATTGAGCCACAAATAACTTCCATCCAACCGCTTTGTTTGGAATGATTAATTGTATTTTCTAAAAACATTTGTTAAATTAGCCGTATATTTCTATCATCAAAAGTAAGCAATTTTAACAAGATTCTTATATGCAGAATATCCAAGATTTAAAGGAAAAAATTTTTTTTGAATCCAAGAATATCATTGATAATCTGGACAAAATAAGCAATGTCGACGAATTACTTTCCAAGCAAGATCTTGTAGATGAGCTTGCTAACAGGATTTCTTTTTTGAGATTGCTAGAGAAAAATATCGAATATTTTATTCCGGAAAACGTTTCTCATGTTTTTGAAAATCAGGAAAATGTTTCTTTCGCTGCTCATGATTTTGATTCTCATGATTCAAAAAGTAATGAAGTAACGGAGGAGGAAGCCATTTTCAATAATGAATTGAACGAAATTGATGAAAATGAGGAAGAAGAAGCGATTTTTAACAATCAGCTGAATGAAATTGTTGAGAATGAATTTCATGAGAATTTTGTAAGTTTGGTTGAAGAAAATAATGAGCTTCAGGCAACTGAAACTGTTCGAAATGATGTTGATAATCAAAATACTAACTCTGAAAAAAGTTTTAATGATCAGTTGAATGAAATTGAAGAAAATCAACCTTCTGAAAATGTTGAAACAACTTTAAATTTCGTTGATGAAGAAAGAATTCTTGCTGATTCTGAACCAGATAATGATGAAAACATTCATGAAGAAATGTTTAATCAAAAAACAACGGAAGAGGAAGCAATTTTTAATAATCAACTGAATGAAATTGATGATGAAGAACAGGTTCAACTTAGCTTTGAACCAGAAATAAAAGCGGAGGAAAAGATTTCAAATGAAGCTTCTTCAGTAATTACGGAAACAATTCCGAGTATTTTTGATGCGGAAATTCTGGATGATGAAGAGGAAATTTTAATTGAAGAAACGGAAGATCAATTTATAGCCTCCAACATCAATATGAGTCAGGGCGAAATGGCTTCTGAAACATCGAATGTTGAAAATATTTTGAGTGAAATTAAAAACGAAGCTCAGTTAGAAGAAAAACAGGAGGAAACTCATATTTCTGAGGTTATCGATAGACGAAAAATAGTAGAAATCGATAAACCTGAGCCTGAATTGAAAGAAAAACATCCTTCTGATGAAAGTTTTGAAAATACAGACGAATATCATCAGGAGAGAAAAATAAAATTAGCCAATATCAAAGGATTGAAAGGTGTTCAGACTCTTTTTGATGATGATCCTTTGGAAAGAGAAATTCCCGTTGAGAAGAAGCAGGAACCTGTGATAAAAGAGGAAACGGGAAGTATTTTGAAGACCAATATTCCGACTCAATTTATGGAAGCGGCAAAACCGAAACCTGAATTTAAGTTGGATCTTAACGACAGAATTGCGTTTTCGAAAATGTTGTTCGGAGGCAGCCAGTCTGATCTGAACGATGTTGTTTCTGTTTTGAACAGGTTTAAAAATCTTGAAGAAGCAAAAGAATATCTGAGCGATCTTTACTACGAAAGAAAGTGGAATAAAGTGGATGAATATGCGCAGAGACTTTGGATATTGGTAGAAAATAAATTTTTATAAACTAAATTTTGAGCGGAATTCTTTATTTTGTTCCCACACCGGTCGGGAACTTGGAAGATATGACTTTCAGGGCGGTGAATGTACTGAAAGAGGTGGACTATATTTTATGCGAAGACACGAGAACTTCCGGAATTCTTTTGAAGCATTTCGAGATCTCTAAGCCTTTAAAATCTTATCATTTGCACAATGAGCATCAGGCAACGGAAAAGGTGATCACAGACCTTAAAAACGGTCAGAATATCGCCATCATTACCGATGCAGGAACTCCCGGAATTTCAGATCCGGGTTATTTGCTTTCAAAAGCGGGTTCTGCTAACAATATTGAAATGATTTGCCTGCCGGGAGCAACAGCTTTTGTTCCGGCTTTGGTAGTTTCAGGATTACCGAATAACGAATTTTTATTTGCAGGATTTTTACCTCAGAAAAAAGGCAGACAAACGAAGCTGAAGCAGCTTGCAGAAGAGAAAAAGACCATCGTATTATACGAAAGTCCACATAAGATCAATACGACGTTGGAGCAGATCAAAGAATTCTTTGGTGAAGAAACAAAGGTAAGCCTAAGTCGTGAAATTTCGAAAAAATTCGAAGAAACTAAACGCGGAACAATCAACGAGTTAATTGAATTTTCAAAAAGTAAAACTTTAAAAGGCGAGATTGTTCTCATTGTAAATAATTCTATTTAATTGAAAAAGTTAATTTTCGTATTGATTTCGTCGGTTTGTTTAGGACAGACAGATCAATACAAACAAATTCTGCTGTCTAAAAAACTGGGTAAGGAAGTACGTTCTTATTCCAAAGGTTACGGGCTTATTATTGATGTTGTGGCAGAGAAAACCAGCATCGTAGACTCTTTAGGAGTGATTACCTTTGATTCGCCTGAGAAAAATGAAATTTCACATTTATTCAAAAATAGATTTATTTTAAAAATAAAAGACGGAGAAAGAAAGGATAAAATTGCGCTTATTGATGGAAAAGGAAAAGAATTAATTCCTTTAGATAATCAAAAACTGGATGTTTCCTGGAGTATTAATGAAAGAATTATTGCTTCTAAAGAAGGGAAGGAGAGTGTCTTTGATTATAATGGAAAACAGGTTATTCCTTACTCTGAAAAAATAAAATTTGCCGGACAAAACCGTTTTTTTGTGAAAAATGAAGATGGTTGGTATATTTACGATGCCGATGGCAAGAAGGTTTCTGATAAAAAATTTGAGAAAAATTTATATTTCTATAAAAATAGAGTTTACATCAGTACAGGGCCCAAACAGGGTGAAATTGTAGATAATAACGGACAAGTTTTAAACACGATTTCGCATAGTGAAGTAGATAATATAGGTTCTTATCCTTTTTTAATCACTAAAAGTAAGGGCAATAAATACGGAATTATTGATGCCGAAGAAAACCCGATTACCGAAGAAATTTATGATGAAAGTTTCTTAGGTACCAAATATATTTATCTGATAAAAAAAGATAAACTAAGTATTTTTTCGAAAGAAACCAAACAGCTTTATCCCACGGAATTCAGCTATGTAAAGTCGTTGTTCAACAATATGTTTACGACGCAGAAGACCTTGAAAAGTCCGAAAGTTGCTGTCATTAATATTAACGGAGAAATTGTAATTCCTAAAGAATATGATAGCATTGAAGGCATAAAAATTTCGGGAGAAAATTTTGTGTATTTAACGAAAGGTGGCGAGCAGAGGTTTTTGGATAAAGACTTAAAAGATGTTCTAGAACCTGGTTTTCAGATCGAAAGAATTTTACCCAATACTTTAATTTTAATGAGAGAAGGCGTTTTTTATACCTATTCTGTAAAAGATAAGAAATATGAAGAGCTGAAAAATATTGTCTCTTTAAAAGAAAACGGTGTTTTTTATTATACGGAAACCATCTATCCGGCAATTGTTGCTCAAAATTCTAACGGTCTTTTTGGTATTTTAGATGAAAAAGGAAAAGAAATTATTCCTTTTCAATATGATGATATTTTTACTTTTGTTTCTGAAAATGAAATTGTTGTGAAGAAAGGAGACAAGTTTGGCGTTACCAATTATGAAAATGAACCTTTGAAAGAGGTGATTTATGATAAATATTCTGTTGATAAACAAGGTATAAAGCTTACCGCTGGGCAAACCACAGATTATCTGTTCTTTACAGATCTTGTGGGCGAAAAAGTACCTCAATAATCCTCACATGACAAAAAACAGTCATAAAGTTTTGCTAAAATAATGGTTTAAAATGTATTGAATAACAATTTATAATATCTTTGCGCACCGTTTAATTTTAGAAGAAATTAAATAGTGTAAATTAGCCAACTTTCAAAAGGCTAGTTAGTTGTAAAGAAAATAATTGTCAAGAAATATGAAACTATTAGAAGGAAAAGTAGCGCTAATAACGGGAGCTACAAGAGGAATCGGTAGAGGAATCGCTGAAATTTTTGCTCAGCAAGGGGCAAAAGTGGCGTTTACTTACGCTGGTTCTGTAGACAAAGCGAAAGAATTAGAAGCGGCTTTAAGTTCTGTAACTCAAATTAAAGGTTACCAATCTGATGCATCAGACTTTGATGCGGCTCAAAAATTAGTAGACGATGTAATGGCGGAGTTTGGTCAAATAGATATTTTGGTAAACAATGCAGGGATTACTAAAGACAACCTGTTGTTGAGAATGTCTAAAGACGATTGGGATACAATTATTAAAGTAAATTTAGATTCTGTATTCAACCTTACAAAAGCGGTTATTAAGCCAATGATGAAGGCAAAATCGGGATCTATCATCAATATGAGCTCTGTTGTAGGATTGAAAGGAAATGCAGGACAGGCAAACTATGCAGCAACTAAAGCCGGAGTTTTAGGATTTACTAAATCTGTGGCATTAGAATTAGGTTCAAGAAATATCCGTTGTAATGCGATTGCTCCTGGATTTATTGAAACTGAAATGACTGCAGTTCTTGATGAAAAAACTGTACAATATTGGAGAGACGGAATCCCTATGAAGAGAGGAGGTACTCCTGAAGATGTAGCTAACGCCTGTGTTTTCTTAGGAAGCGATTTATCAACTTATATCACAGGTCAGACAATAAATGTTGACGGAGGAATGTTAATGCCTTAATTTTTGAATTAAAATTTAAAGATAAAAAAGAAAGCCGAATCGCAATGATTCGGCTTTTATACTTGATAAAATTGAGTTGAAGTATTTGATTATTAAGTGTTTACGAGCTTTCTTCATAACTTCCAACCTCCATCTCCCAGCTTCCATCTTTTAGTTAAAAACCTGATTTTCCTGTTCCTGAACCCGTATAAAAGTAGTTCTTTTAGATAGTTCTTTCAACTTTGCAGCCCCAACATAGGTACAAGTAGAACGAACGCCACCCAAAATATCTTTCACGGTTTCTGAAACCGAACCTTTATAAGCAACTTTCACCGTTTTACCTTCAGAAGCCCTGTATTCTGCCACACCACCGGAATGTTTATCCATTGCTGTTTTAGAACTCATTCCATAGAAAAGTTTAAACTTTTTACCATTTTCTTCCACCATTTCACCGCCACTTTCATCATGTCCGGCAAACATTCCGCCAAGCATTACAAAATCGGCACCACCACCAAAGGCTTTTGCAACATCTCCGGGAACTTTACAGCCACCATCGGCAATAATATGACCACCCAAACCATGCGCTGCATCGGCACATTCAATAATCGCGGAAAGTTGAGGATAACCAACACCTGTTTTCACCCTTGTGGTACAAACCGAACCGGGTCCAATACCAACCTTAATAATGTCTGCACCTACCAAAAGAAGCTCTTCTACCATTTCTCCTGTTACCACATTGCCAGCGATGATAATTTTATCAGGAAAATTAGCTCTTGCGTTCTTCACAAACTCTACAAAATGCTCGGAATAACCATTGGCAACATCAATACAGAGAAACTCGATTTTTGGGTGTTTTTTGAGGATGGTTTTAATCTTTTCCTCATCTGCTTTTCCGGTTCCGGTGCTTAAAGCAATATATTGATGGATTTCTTCTGGCTGACTGTTTAAAAAATAAGACCATTCTTCAGGAGTATAATGTTTGTGAACGGCCGTAATAATTTTATCTTTTGCTAATTCTATCGCCATTTCGAAAGTTCCCACCGTATCCATATTGGCTGCAATTATCGGAGTTCCTTTCCATTTTTTTTTGGTGTGCTTAAAAGTAAATTCCCTTTCTAAATCCACTTCTGAACGAGATTTTAATGTTGAACGTTTCGGACGGAACATTACGTCCTTAAATCCCAGTTTTATATCATATTCTATTCGCATAATTTGGAAAATTATTTTACTTAAAATTAGGAAAAATGATTTTATAATTAAACTTTTATTTTCTCGTCACGTTTATATATTCAAATCAATTCTAAAATATGATGAAGTAAAATCGTTTTAAATAAAACTTAATTTCCATTAGTCGATTAAATTTTATCATTCATCTATAAAAATAACTCATACTTCTATAAGCCATTATTTGAAGCCTTTTCAGGCATATCTATTGTTTAATCTAAAGCAAGAACGACGAATTCAATATCAATTTAAAATTTAATTATTATGAAAAAATTAGTTTTGGCTTTAAGTATATTTTTCGCATTCACTGCCAATGCACAACAAGGGAGAAAAGAAGGTTTCAGAAATGAAAAACAAGAATTTCACCAACAAAATTACAGAGGTTTTTCAGGATTGAAATTAACAGATAAGCAGGAAAGAAAAATCGCTGAACTCTCTAGAGAACGACTATCTGAAAGAGAATATGACGCAAGATTAAGAAGAATTCTATCTAAAGAACAATATGCGCAATATCAAAGACATGGTTTTGAGAAGGATAGAAAAGTAGCGATGGGCAAACCTTTCAGAAGATAGAATGATAAAATCCGGAATGATATTTTCGGATTTTTTTTTAGATAAAATAAAAAAATCTGTAACATTTTTTGAATGATGATACTTACCTGATAAATAACAATTTAAAAAACATCATTATGAAAACTACTTTAAAAAACCAGTATGCTTTTACAAACCAGATTTTAATCGCTGTTGTATCTGCTGTTTTCGGATATAATTTGTATCAGGCGATCGTGCATCCAGAAAATTCACATCTCATCTTGAGTATTATTTTAGTAGCAATGACTTATATTGTTACTGAAAAATATGGTACTAGAAAAAGTAAAGATAACTAAAATGATAGTTACATTTAATTTAAGCATTACTTTAAATAAAAAAAGCCTGATATTGCTGTAATATCAGGCTACTTAAAAAATCTAACTACATAAAATATGGTTGAATTATTTCCACCATTTGTATCTTTATTATTGAATAATAATATAATCTCCCGAAACAGAGTGTGCTGAAAAATAACCTAAAGCACCGTTACTGATATTACTTGGAGGATTGGCTGGTGTTGCAATATCGCCGGAATCTCCTAATCCTAAATTCGAAAGTACTCTGAAATAATTATAAACAGGAGTATCTACAGATTGTAATTCTACAAAAACAGTATCATTTTTATTTAGATTAAATTTTCCATATAACGGATATCCAATGGTACCTCCATTAAGTTGGTCGTCAGAATAAACATTGTATTGTGTTGCACCTAGCTCTCCTTTCTGGCCTTTCAATACATATTTATTTCCTTTCTCCGCCGGATCTGTAAAAAATACTGAAACAAAAGTACTGTTATCCAATTTATCTTTTTCCTGCTCCAGTTTTTCAATTTCTACCAATTTATTCATCGTACTTGTAGATTGATAGACCTTTCCGTCTACCGTCACAGAAAGTGTATAAGTATCACCTTCTGCTGTGGTAAAGTTTTTTGTTTTATAAGACTCGTCATTCGGATCATATACCAACTCTTCTGTTTGGCCATGATTGTCACTAAGAATCACTTTGGCATTCGTTACTACAGGGATTTCCTCATTGCTCGTGACTTTCACCGATCTTGAAACTCTGATCTCGTAAGGACCTTCTTCGTTGGTAATTTCTCCTTCTATCACAATTTTCCCGCTGCCATCTTTCATAGGAATATCTACTACTTTATCATCTACATCACAACTAAAAAGCAGCATAAATAGCGAACAGCAAAACAATATTTTTTTATTAATCATCGTATTTATTTTTAAAATTTAAAGTTAAAACCTACGCTTGGTACCAATCTGAAAAGTACCACTTGTTTTGAAATAATACCTCCTTGGTTTTTATTATCTGCTTCGTAAGAAAGATAATATGGGTTTCTTCTTCCATAGACATTATATAAACTGAAAGTCAACGATTTTTCAAATCTTCCCTTTTTCTTAAAGTCATACGTTGCGCTTATATCTAATCTATGATATGCTGGCATTCTGTTACTGTTTCTCGCCCCATATTCCAGCATTAGCTGATCTCCTAAAGCATATTTTGAGATTGGGAACGTTGTGGCATTTCCGGTAGCGTACACGAAGGCACCCGAAAACGTCCATCGAGGAGTTAATTCATAATTACCTACTAATGATAAATTATGTGTTTTATCATACGTGGCATTGTACCAGTCTCCGTTGTTTATTCCCTCAATTTTTCTTTCAGATTTGGACAAACTGTACGACACCCAGCCTGTGAATTTACCTGTCGTTTTTTTAGCCATTAACTCAAGTCCATACGCTCTTCCTATTCCGTTAAACAATAAGTTTTTCTCAAAATCTCCTTCAAACAAAGCTTCATTTACATCCAAACCGTCTCTGTAATCCACAATGTTTTTCATTTTTCGGTAATAAATGTCAGCATTGATTTCGTATCCTTTCTTTAATTTCTTTGCATAACCGAGACTAAGCTGATCCGAAACCTGAGGTTTGGCTAAATTAATCCAGATATCATTCAGCTGAAGGCCGCTACTAGAGGTAAGAGTTTGTATACCCTGAGTATTTCTGGCATAGCTGAAATTTACACTGTTTGAATTGTTAAAATCATAAGTAGCCATAAATCTAGGCTCTATAAAAATGTTCGTTTTACCACTTTCCTGAAACTTTTCTTCACCTTTACTTTTAGAATTATAAGCAGATGCTCTTATACCATAATTAAATGATAATTGATCTGAAACCTTGAAATCATCATTAATATAAACCGCATTTTCCCACATCGATCTTGGTGTTTTCAGGAAAGCAGATTCAAGTTCTTTTGAAATTTTAGGGGTATTGAAATAATAATTAGAAATCTGAAAACCATATTTTAATGAATGTTTCGGGCTAACAAAATGGGTAAAATCCTGCTTCATCATTAAGTTTCTGATGTTGGGATTTAAATCAAACTTTACATCATTATCATTAAGTAAAAATCTGTAGTCGTAATTACTGAAAATAAGAGACGTTTTAGAGAATAATTTATCCGAAACAATGCTGTTCCAGCTTAGAGATCCTACTTTATTTCCCCAATTAGTCTCCATATCATCAAATTTCATCACATCTCTTCCCATGTATCCTGATAAGTGAATACTGTTATTCTTATTAATCTGAAAATTAAGCTTTGCATTCAGGTCATAGAAGTACAATTTTTCATTACCTGAATTTGAAGAAGTATCAGAACTATTTTCTTTATCTTTATCGTCTTTACCACCCATCAGCAATTCAAAAAAAGAACGTCTTGCAGAAATTAAAAAAGAAGATTTCCCTTTTTGAATCGGTCCTTCAACGCTTAATCTCGCACCAATTGTGCTTATTCCTCCGTTTACACCAAATTTTTGATTGTTTCCGTCTTTCATTTTCACATCAATGATGGATGAAAGTCTTCCTCCGTATTGAGCCGGCATATTCCCTTTATAAATGCTTACATCTTTCAAAACATCGCTGTTAAAAGTACTAATGAAACCTGCTAAATGCGAATTATTAAGAACCGGAGCTTCATCCAGTAAAATAAGATTTTGATCGGTGTTGGCGCCTCTCACGCTTAATCCAGAATTTCCTTCTCTTGAAGTAATTCCCGGCATCAGTTGCAATGTTTTTATAATATCGCGCTCCCCAAAAAGTACCGGAAGTTTAGAAATCGCCTGAACATCCATCACCTCACCGCCCATTTTATTGCGGGAAGAAATCATTTTAGATTTTTTTTGATTATTAATAACAACTTCCTGAATGGTCGTCTCATTATCATCTCTGTAAAGATCCCAATCCATTCTTTTTGCCTCACTCAGATGAACTTCTTTAGAAGCTTCACGATGCTTTGTATAATTAATGATTAAAGTATAATCATTCTCAGGCAAAGAAATAGAATAAAAGCCATATTCGTTGGTTGTAACATTGATCTCAGGACGTTCCTTTATTCGAATCACAGCTCCTGAAATAAGCTCTCCGGAATCTTTGTCTTTTACGATTCCGTTGATAGAATACGTACTCTGAGCGTAGGAAAAAGCTGACAAAAAAATTGCCATCGTTGTTAAACGTATCATTTGCGTTTGTTTTTATTACCTTATGTTTTCGTTGCAAATATAGAAACATTGATAAGCTAATAAATATGAACTAGTTCAAATAAAAACTAATTCAAAATAGAAAATTTTATATTAAATTTAGGATTAATATTCAAAATAAATAAGGAAATAATCTGTTACATTAAACTGAATAATAATTTTCAATTAATTTATAGTTTTAATTTTTCACAAACATATTTTCTTTTTAATAAATATTTAACATTCTCGATCTGTAAAGTTTTCATTTATCAGATTAAATTATCTGTTTTTAGGCTTAATTATAAAAAAAATAACTAGAACAAACAGTTCAAAAATCATAATTATAGATAAAAAACCTACGGGTTTTGCTAAAAAGATTCCTTTTATCAACTTTATGATTCCCAAAATGAAAATCGAGATCATAAAATAAAAGGTTGTTTTTGAAGGTTTCCCTTTAAAGAATTTTAAACTTAAAATTGAAATATAAAACCCGAGAATAAGGAGTAAATAAAACTTGAGAAAATAAGGACCTTTTAAAGAAATCGGATTTAATGAATGATGGTTTGTAATAAGCCACAGAAAACTTATCAAAACGGGAATACTGTGAATGATTATCTTTTTCATAATTTCTATTTTTGAATTAATCTCCGCCACCGCATCCTCCACAACCTCCGCCGCAACTGCTTCCGCAAGATGAACTGTTGCAACTTGATGAGCTCCCGCCACAACTTCCGGAAGAACCATTGTCATTTTTATGACGATCTTTATTATTATCCTCTCCAAAAATTTTAGACATCAAAAATATAATCACGAAAATAAAAGGTCCGGCTATTGAAATCACAGTCAATAAATTATCTATTCCATCTGAACAGGAACTTAAAATAAAGAAGACCGATAAAATTGACAGGATTTTAAAGCTATTGAGCCAGAATTTTTTACGTTTTGGCTGTTCTTTTTTAGTGAGCCAAACTTCGTGAGGCGGTATTTCCTGAAAGATCTGTTCATAATTTGTCAGCGTTTCTGAAAACCAGTTTTTGTGTTTTTCATTTTCATTTTGTCCACCATTTGAAGGATGATGATGGAGTTTTTGCTGTAAAATATTGGGGCAAAATTCTTCCCAGTAATTCTGAGTATAGATGAGATGCATGTGCCAAACTTTATCTACAATTTCGCTGGGTGAAGCACCATTTGGTAAAATACAGCAGAGATAAACGAATTTTTTATACTCTTCTATCGCTTTTGCGGTAAAATCTTCAGTCCAGTTTTCTTCTTTTGCTAATTTTTTTGAGAAAGGAAAATTGATATTGGCTTTGTCTAAAGAAAACCCCTGAAGTCTCTTCCAAAGCAGATCATTTTGTAATACGATTTTTGTTTCCATTGTTTTAACTTTTAGTTTCTACTCAAATATCTTTTGAATTTAGAATATAAAAGTCTTACAACAGTCTTTTTTAGTTTCAAAATAATCTTAAATTAGTCTTATGAAATTTTAGTATGAAAAAAGAAGACATTCAGCATCTGGAAAAATTAATGAATTTTCTGTGTCAGCATTTCTTAAAAAAACACCATTGGGAAGATGTTTCAAAAACAGAGTGGTCTTACATTGTTGCAGAATTGAACGAATTAATTATCAACGACAATTCAGAAAAGAACATAAAAAAAGAACCCGACGTATTAGGTTCAAACTATTTATATGAACATTTGATTATCAATAAATTAAAAAAGTATGATCAAAACGAAAATGCTATTTTAAGTAAACCCAATTTGGCAAAATTAAGCCTGATCGTCAAAGTTTTAGGATATTCTAATTACATCGATTTCATCAATTCAAATACCGAATCATTCAACTTTAATGATCTAAGAATTGAGATGAATAATGTAAAACAGAATACAGAATTGCTGGATAAATTGGTTGGCTGTTGGTATTCTTATAACAGAAATCTTCCTGAAAACCCTTTACAGGCAAAAGAAGACCGTATCTGGCGTTCTGCCACGGAAATCTACAAATCCGAAACTTCAGGCGAATATTTCATCGAAAGAAGTGGCGGCGACCGTCATAAGTATTTTGGCAAAGTAACTTCTTATGCCGACTATGTTTTTATCATCATGAACAGCAACACGTTCATTCGCCAGCGTCATTTTATTTCAAGGATAAAAGACATCAAGGAAAAGCTGAAAAATCCAGAATATAAGCTCCATGAATTGCATTTTATAAGTACATGTATTAGTTTTAATCAAGAGCCGATTGCCCTTTTCGAAATCTTCCAGAAAGCAGACCGAAAAACGTTTATTTCTGATTCTTTAAGTTTTCCGATTGATAGCGAAGAAATTCCAAAATCTATTCTAAAACAACTTGAAGATACAGAGGCTAACCGTATTGATTATAAGTGATTTGGTTGATGGTTTTTAGTTTACACTTGATGAAAGGTTTTAAAGTCTTTCATCTTTTCTCTATCATCTTTATTCACATTAACTTACCAACCAATCTTTAAAATCTTTCACACGATCTCGGCTGACGGTAATTTCTTCCTGCGGCTGAAAATTAAGATCGACTTTATAATTAGGCGAAGTATGAATATTTTTAATATAATCTGAATTAATGATGAATTGCCTGTTCACACGAAAGAACTTTTTCTCGTCTAAAACATCTTCCAACTCATCCAATGTGAAATCTGAAGGATACGTTCTTTCCGAAGTTTGAAGATAAACAATCTTGTTTTCGCTAAAAAAACAGCTTACTTCTTGCGTCTGAACAATTTTAAGATTATATCCAATTTTAACTAAAATTCTTGAAAGTGTAGATTTGTCTTTCTTAATCAACTGCTTAATTTCCTGCGAGCTCACCGAATTATCTGAAGGCAAAAAAGACTTGAATTTCTCAATAGCTCCCGCCAAATCTTCATCTAAAATTGGTTTTAAAAGATAGTCTATACTGTTTAGCTTAAATGCTTTTAAAGTATATTGGTCAAAAGCTGTGGTGTAAATAATGAAACCTTTGGTAGGAACTTTCTCAAAGATATCGAATGACAAACCATCGCCTAAAACTATGTCTGAAAAAATAAGTTGTGGATGTTCATTTTCAGAAAACCATTGTACGCCTTCTTCCACAGATTCTATTTTCGCAACCACTTCTATTTCAGGAAATTCATTAAGCATTCTTTCTAATTTCCTTGAAGCCGGTTTTTCGTCTTCAATAATGACCGTTTTTATCATTGAGCTCCTGATTTTTAGTTTAAATTTCGAATAAAATTAGGTAAAATAGATCAATTTTTAAAATTGAATCGGATCTTTTGATTTTTTCATTTCATCCTGAATCATTTTCGATTCCCATGCTGAGTTCAAAACAAATAATTTTACCGCTTTTACAATTAAAATAATAGCCCAAATGGTTAGAATGAAAGATCCATGAAATAAAGAAAGATTAATTTCTCCGTGTCTGAAAATATCTCTTCCGTAGATGATCGCGGCAACGATTCCGAACCAAAGAAGATGTTTGTAAAACTTCTTTATTTGCTGTACTCTTTCTTGTGCTTGATAATAGTTCATTGTATTAATTTTTAATGGTTTAATAATAATTGATTAAAGTGATTTTGAATTTTTAATATCCTGACTCATCAGTTCCTGAATTTTTCTATTTTCCCAGTTTCTTCCGAAAACAAAAGTGGGTAAGAAAACGCTCATCCAATGAATACCAAGCCCGATTCCCCAAATGGCAGGAAGTTCTAACAGATCCCAGCTCCAGAATTGTTCATTTTGATCTAAATCAATTGCCTGCAAACCGATAATGAAAAGATTAACGCAAACATACACTGTTAAATGAATGTAAAATCCTTTGATTTGCTTCATCTGCTTTTGAGCTTCTCGATAGTTCATTTTATTGTTGTGAAGAATTTCCATGATTGTAATTTTTTAGTTTTTAATTAAATTGACTTAGCGTTTTTTCTTTCTTCTTCCATCAGCTGCTTGATTTTCTTCTCTTCCCAATCTTTTCCGATTCCGAAAGTATTGATTCCGTGTGCAGCCAATCCGATTCCCCAACCTAACATTGGCCAAAAGAACCATAAATGTCCCGGAGATGTTATCACATTTAAAACAATCAAAAAAGGAATTACAAGGCAATATGAAGTAAGATTTCCATAAAATCCTTTGATTTCTTTTACTCTTTTCGCTGCTTTTTCGTAAGCCATTGATTCTTTGTTTGTATACGTTTCCATAATTTTTATTTTTAAGATTAAGTTGTTTGTTTTTGTTGAGACAAATGTAGGACAAGAAACACCCTCAAATCAATTTTATATGACCGAACGGTAGAATATGATTACCGAATGGTAAAAATCCTATTTCAATGAAAAGATGAATGTTTTGTTTATCCGTAAACATATTCAAACCTCACAGGTTTTTGAAACCTGTGAGGTTTATATTCATTCATCAGATCACTCAATATCAAATGTTTATATATTTTAAAAATAAAAAAGTCAGGAAAAATTTCTTCTTCCTGACTTTCTTAGTATTTTGAATATTATTTATCTTTTTCCATCAGTTCTTTTATCTTTTTTTCTTCCCAGTTATTTCCCAGAATAAACCCTGAAAAGAAAACATTCATTCCGTAGCCGATTAAACCGATCCCCCAAAAGAATGGCAATGAGAAATATTTTAATTGCCATATGCTTTCTCCTTCTTTTAATCCAGAATAATTCAGATAAAGGATAAAAAGATTTACAGCGAAATAAACGAATGTAAAAACATAAAAGTTCTTGATTTTTTTTACTCTCCGAGCAGCTGCTTTGTAGCGGATTTCATTTTCATTAGTATTTTCCATTTTAATGTATTTTTATTGTCTGTTTTGTTTTTCTAATATTTCTCTGATTTTCTTTTCTTCCCAATTTTTTCCAATGGCAAAAACACTCATTCCATGCGCTGCAAGACCAATTCCCCAACCCAACATCGGAAAGACAAACCAGATATTTCCGGGGCTTGTAATAAGATTAATAATAATCAAAGAAGGAATAACAATACAGTACGATATAAGGTTTCCGTAGAAACTTTTGATTTCTTTTACTCTTTTCTGAGCTCTTTCATAAGCTTTATCTTGATCTTCAGCTTTTATGCTGACAGTATTGGGTTTACTTTCTAATATCGGAAGTTTCACTTTAAAATAATCTTCAGATTTTTCAATGAAAACATTCCTTTTCGTAAGCAGAGCGTAGCGCTGAACAATATTCGCCAAACCGATTCCTGAGCTTTCTTTTATTTGCTCCCGAACTTGTAGATTATTCTCTATGCAAAGTGTATTATTTTCAGAATAAATTTTAATCATTAATGGTTTTGAAGAAGTCGCAAAATTATGTTTGATACAATTTTCCAGCAACAATTGTAATGACAACGGAACTACAAACTCGCGAAAATCTTCTTTTCTGACATCAAAAATAAAATCTACACTGTCTTCAAACCTTGTTTTAAGCAAATCGCAATAGGTTTTAGCAAATTCAAGTTCATCTTCAACCGTTACCAATTCTTTATCTTTCTGTTCTAAAACGTATCGGTAAATCTTTGACATTGAGGCAGTAAACTTCTGCGCCTGTTTCGGATTTTCATCAATTAACGAACTTAAAACATTCAACGAATTAAAAAGAAAATGTGGATCTAGCTGATTTTTAAGGCTTTCAAATTGTGCATTGGCAGACTTTGCAATCAATTTCTGCTCTACCACTTCTTTTTTGGAGGTCTTTTTCAGTTCTTCCATAAAGCCTTTCGCGTGAAGAAAAGCAGAAATAAGTAACGTAACATTCAGCATAAACCAATTGGTAGTATTGTATTTGCTGGAGAAAAACTCGCTTGCCGTTGCCACTTTCTGAATCACCACATAATTCATATAATTACAGAAATAGACCATAATAAAATTTCCGACCACCAGGAAAAGAATCGTTAAAATAGATCGTTTTCTGGTTTCTTCAGACCAAGGAAATTTTCTGTTTAAAAAATCATTGATAAAATAATTTCCTAAGCCCAAAACAAAAGAATACATTGCTGAAAGGGCAAATGTTATGAGAAAATTTATGATCGTTTTCTCTTTATTGAAAAACAGGAAGAAGAACAAACTTGTTCCCAGTGATACCCAAAGTAATACGATGATAGGCTTACGTTTCATGATTGATTTTCTTGATTCAAAATTAGTTTAAAATAAAAGTATTAAAAATAAATGTTTACCGAACAGTCAATTTTCAAGCCTGAATGGTACAAAAAAACCTTCACTTTTGGAAGGTTTAGTTATTATTTGATGATTATTTTGTTGAATTCTGGCTCAGGAAATATTCTGCTTCCGCTTTTCCCCAATTGGGATCCAGCGATGTTTTAGGTTTAAAAGCATTGAATTTATCCAACGCTGTTTTAAACTGTTCCAGACCTTTTGTCTTGCTTCCCCCGTATTGCTCAGGAGTGAAATAGGTGTCTTCTGCTTTAATCAAAAACACTCTCGGATTGGTCGGATCCAGCTTTTCGGCAGTTTTTAATTCCTCAATTGCCTTCGCGCCATCCGTCATGTATCTTTCGGCAGGATTTTCCATCATTTTTAGAGAATATGCCATTTTTTTAAGCAAATGGATCTCAGAATTGTTATTTCCGGCAATTTTCTCCGCCTGATCTAAATAATTGAAAGCAGTATTTGCCTGAACCGAAAGTTCGGTCATTTTGCCTTCCCTCATCAAAAGCCGGCCTTTCTGAATATAAGAAAACGCGACATAATAAGAAGGCAGCCATTGCGTGGTTTCTTTCTTAGCAACTCGGTCGAAATCGTTGGCTAATGCCTGAAATTCATCGGTGGTTTTACACGCTTCCAGTTTAGCCATTTTTTCAGCCATTACTTTTTCGTAATTAGACTGAGCAAAAGCTGTTAAACTCATCAAACCTAAAGCAAAAGTTAAGAAGTATTTTTTCATTTTTTCTAATTTTTTAAAGTTGATATTGGGTTAAATAAAGATAAATTTTTAGTTGAATAGAATCCGTTTTTTATAAATTATTATTGATGGCATCTTCGGTTTTATCTACTCCAAAGCTGATGAATGCGCCGATAAAGACAAAAGTATTCACAGGCGGAACTACGGAAGCGCTTCTCCTTCCGTTTTGAGAAAAATTGTAGCCATAAACATTTTTCGAACCTAAAATATTGGAAATACTCAAGACAAAAATGGTAAACGCTTTAGCATCTTTTTTTCCTAAATTGGGTAAATAATTCAGACTGAAATTCAAGGCATTATAATCTTTTAAATAACCTTCATTTCGAGTGAAATTAATCATTTTATCTCCTTCCATTTTTGTTGCTATATCATAATAAGGTCGGCCTTTTGCATAGGTATAAGAAAGATTTACTCCTAATTTCCATTCAGGAATGAAACGTTTCGCAACAGCAGACAACGTATGATTAGAAGCAAAATTAGGCTGCAGACTCATCGGATAATTCATAAAATCGCGCTTAGAATCCAAATAAGAATAGCTGAGCCAGTAATCTATATTTTTAAATGTTTTTTTGTCTCTCCAGAACAGTTCAAGCCCTTTTGCATAACCAAATCCGGCATTATTTAACGCAGATTGAACCTGCTGATGTTGGTTTTCCTGAGGATTGATGGTGAATGTTTTAATCAGCTGATCGTATTTTTTATAAAATGCTTCCAGCCTCAAACTTCTACCTTCCGAACTTCTCTGAACCTGAAAAATATAATGTTGAGATTGCTGAAAATCTAAATTGGAAGGTTCGTTAATATATTTACTTTCAGGATTTTGATAAAATAATCCATACGCAAAAGAAGTCGTCCAGTCTTTCGCCAAGCGATAAGCCAAGGCAAAACGAGGGGCAATATTGCTTTTATCGAGATAAGAAGAATGTTCAGCTCTCAAGCCTAATTTTGCTGAAAAACGATTGCTAAACCCAAGATCTGTTTCCACGAAAACGGCAGAAATCAAATCCTGATAATGTTTATTGACCTGCTGAAAATCAAGATTTTCATCTGAATTATTTAATTCAAAACCACCACGAATCGCACTAATCTTGTTCATCTTTCTTTCTAAAACCGCTTTGAAATTCAGATAATTACCATCATTTAACAGTTTTGATTTTTCACCTTCTGTTTCATTTTTTTCTGTGGAAAAATTCAAATCAGATTGATTGTAAGAATAAGATGCTCCTGCATTGAATAAATATTTCCCGAATTTTTGCTTAAAAGACAAATTATGATAGGTATTTTTACCTTTTAACCTGATCAGATTAAATGCATTATCCTCTTCAAGACTTGGCGTTTTCACACCCATTTTGTTGGAATTGTACATTCCGTAATATTTGAAAAATCCACCAGATTTTGTTTTGATCCTGAAATTAAAATCACCATTCAAACCTTGTGGAGCATCCACAAAATCGGTATTAAAAGGAATAACCTTTTGCATCAAACTCAACAAAGAATATCCTAAAGTCGCTCCGTAAGAATGATTTTTATTTTCACTCAGTTTTTGAAAACCGGCACTTAAAAAGATAGGCGAAATCCCGAAATCGTAAGAACTTTGATCCGGTAAATCTAGACTTTCCAACATCAAAGCACCTGAAAGTGCCTGACCGTACAAGGCAGAATAGCCGCCACTTGAAAAAATATTGCCTTTGAAAAGTGAAGTATTGAATCTGTCTCGCCCCGCAATTCCGGGAATAGAATTAGAAAAATAATTATTGATTAAGCTGCCATCCATAAAAATTTTAGATTCGGTACCTGTTCCTCCGCGAATGAACAAACCTTCCGTTTCACCGACTTTCTGAACGCCGGGAAGATAGTTTAAAGCCGAAGAAATCTGTCCGTCTGCACCAGCCGTGGTGTAAATATCGATAGGCGTTAAAAGTGCCGTTGCTCGCTTTTTATCGCTAGCTTCAATAGAACCCGCTGAAACCACGACCGCATCAATTTCATTTATTTGTTCTTTCAGGTCGGCATTTACAGAAACTTCCTGATTTTCAATGATAATTGATTTTTCTGTTTCTATGTATTTCGGATGCGTAAAAATAAGCTGATGATTTCCTTTTTCTGAGGTTTCAAAAGAGAAATTACCGTTAACATCGGTTGTGGCGCCATCGTAGGTGTCTTTCAACGTGACATTGACTTCACTGATCCCTTTATTTCTAAAACTGACTTTCCCCGAAATTTTGGTCTGCGCAAAATTCAAACTAAAAATAAAGAAAGCGATAAGAAGCAGAAGTTGTTGTCTTTGAGTTTTCATGGGTTTAATTTTCGATTCAAAATTATACCTAAAGTTTTCATCTGCTAAATATTTCTTGCTGAACCGTAGATTTTTCATTCTGAGTGGTTGCCATTTAGAACTATTCCTAAAAAAACGACACGAATCATAAAGCGCTTTGGAAAATCTTTTTTAAATTTAACCTAAAATCACTTTAAAATCATTTAAAAATGAAAGGTAAAACATTAGCATTATTGGCGGGATGTGCGCTTTTTGCTGTTTCTTGCGGAACGACAAACACATATCAGGTGCTATCTAAAAGCGACACACAGACCGGAGGAACGGCAAAGTTTACTCAAAAAGGAGATGAAGTTATCATGAAACTGGATGTAACGAATTTGACACCGGGAATTCATGCAGTACACATTCACGAAAAAGGAGACTGCTCTGCAGCTGACGGAACTTCTACCGGAGGACACTGGAATCCGTCGAAAAACGATCACGGAAAATGGGGTGCTGAACATTTCCACATGGGAGATATCGGAAACCTTGTGGCAGATCAAAATGGGGTAGCTACTTTGACATTTAAAACCAATAAATGGTGTCTTGGATGTACAGATGAATCTAAAAACATCATCGGAAAAGGTCTTATTGTACACGCAGCAGCAGACGATTTTCATACGCAGCCTACGGGTAATGCAGGAGGAAGAGTGGGATGTGTTGAGATTAAATAATCTGACGATTTTTCATAAAAAAACCGCTAACATAATGTCAGCGGTTTTTTTGTTTTTCTATGTTTTTAAGACTTTGCGCCCATGTCTGCAACGATATTCATCGCTTCCTGAAGGTAAGGATCTTTCTTAAGACCTTTTACCCAGATTTCAGATTTTTTCTTGAAGGCTTCATCTTTTTTCTCTCTTTCAACTTCGGCAGGATACATCGTAAACTGAAGTCCGTTTTCAAATTTAGTCAACGGTTTGAATTTTTCAATTTGCGCTTTTCTGTCTTTCATTACCTGATTGAATTTGTTGATATTCAAAGTAATGCTTTCTTCTTTGTCCAGTTTTTCTCTCCATTGGGCAGACTCCAGCAATAACTGATAATTTTTATTATTCGCCATTCTCGCAGCACTTGCTTTTTCTAGAGCTACTGCGTTGAAAATATTTAATTTATCAAATTTTGAAGAAGGAATTTTATCCCAAGCCAATGCAAAATCATCATATCTTTCACCGATTTCAGCATACGTAAAGAAGTCTTTCATCTGAATGTCAGAAACGATACCTTTTCTCTGATTAGATTCTCCCGTCACTCTATAGAACTTCTGAATCGTTAGTTTTAAAGATCCGAAATCATCTTCTGTATTTAAGAATCTGTTTAAGTCAACAAACGTCTGAACGGTACCTTTTCCGAAAGACTGCGGCGAACCGATAATCATTGCTCTACCATAATCTTGCATTGCACCAGCCAAGATTTCAGAAGCCGAAGCCGAAAGTTCGTTTTGCATAATTACCAAAGGCCCAGTCCAGATTGGTGTTTCCTGCTTATTCTTTAAGGTTTGAATTTTTCCGTTTCCGTCTTTTACCTGAACATACGGTCCAGCATTCATGAATAATCCCATGATGTCCCCAACTTCCGTTAGTGAACCCCCACCATTATTTCTAAGGTCTAAAACAATCCCTTCAATATTTTGAGATTTAAGCTTAATGATCTCATTTTTAATATCATCGGAAGCATTTCTTCCGTTAGGGTTTTCAAAATCTGCGTTGAAACTTGGTAAATTAATGAAACCATATTTTTTACCGTTTGGAGAATTCACTACAATACTTCTTGCGAAAGTATCTTCGATAGCAACTTCTTCACGAATCATGGTAACGTCTTTTATGGTTCCGTCTTTTTTCTGAACTGTTAAAGTAACAGGTGTTCCTTTTTCACCTCTGATCAAACGTACCGCTTCATCAGAAAGCATTCCTACCACATTTACAGCGTCTTCTTTTGGTTTAGATTTTACTTTTAAAATTTTATCACCTTCCGAAAGCTGCTTCGATTTCCAAGCCGGTGCTCCGATTGTTAATGCACCTAAGAAAAGATTTCCTTTTTTCTCCTGGATAATAGCACCAATCCCAATTACCTTCCCAACGAATTGAGTGTCAAAATCTTCCTTGTCTTTTGGAGAATAATAGTTGGTGTGCGGATCAAAAACTTCAGTGTAAGAGTTCATATACACCGTGAACCAATCCATTTTCTTTCTCTTTTTGAATCTCGTAAATGTTTCTTTTACAAGATCTTTCACCTCGTCAGTTGCTTTTTTAATCTTCTGATCTGGAGAAAGTGGCTGATATTTAATTGTATCTTTTAATTTGAATTTCTGAACCGAATCTTTCTTAATTTTCTGAGCTTCTTCCTTGCTGTTCATCGATTCAACTTCCTGAAGAATATTGTATTTGATGAATTTTTTCCACTCGTTATACTGCTCCTGTTTGTTGGCAGGTACTTTTTTCAGCTTTGGCTCAAGAGTTAATGTTTCATCTTCTTCCAAATTAATTGGCTTGCTGAAAATGTCCTGAGTGATCTTATCAATCTCATCCACACGCTGATACAATCTGTCGATTGTCAGTTTGTAGAATGTAAGATCTCCCAAATTCAGATAATCATCCAATTTGGTTTCGTGCTTACCAAATTCGTCCATATCAGACTGAAGGAAGTATCTTTTTGCGGGATCCACCATCTCAAAATAATGCTTATAAACGTCTTTCGAATAGGCATCATTTATCGGTTTCGGACTATAATGTAAATAAGAAAGTGTATTTTTTACGCTCACCATTATCGTCTGCATCTTTTCGTCATCATTCTTTGGCGAGTTGAAACAAAACATTAGACTTGTTAATGGAATTAGGAGTAAAAATTTATTTAGCTTAAAATTTTTCCACATAAATCTGTAATGTATTTTTATTATTTTTCTTAAAAGTATTTTAATTAGTAGTAATTTTTAATTTACTGTTACAAACTATCAAATTTAATACCTTATTTATAAATATCAGGTACTTTTAAGATTTTTTATTATAGAAGTTTTTATATCTTTTTTCAACTGAAAAATTGTTATAATTTTTGTAAAAACAAGGTGAATGGTATAATTTATTCATTACCGAAAATAATTATAAACACTTAGATCATGAACTTTACAGAAGCAAAAAAGTATAAAAAAGATGCCGTGAAAAACGCAGATGAATATGTTTTAAAAAATTTCCATGTGATCATTGTTCCGATAAAGACGGAAGAAAGTGCAAAATATATCGAAGATTTTTTGAAAGAACCAGAATTATTCAATGATGAAAGTTGTAAAAAATATAGTTCAAATGATGAGTATGAAGTGGTAAGCTTTCAAAAAGAAAAAGAATGATAATATTGTTGTATTATGTTCCATTTTTTCAAAAAAGTTACTTTAAAACTTAAATATTAAAGCATATATTCGAAAATTGTATATTTGTTAAAATTAAATTATTTCTATGGAAAGACCACTTATTCTGGTTACTAATGACGACGGAATTACAGCACCGGGTATCAGAAATCTTATCAGTTTTATGAACGAAATCGGAGACGTAGTAGTGGTAGCACCCAACTCTCCACAAAGCGGAAAAGGTCATGCCATTACCATAAATTCTACTTTAAGTTACGAAGAAGTACAGTTAGAAGGTCCCCAAACCGATTTTTCATGCAGCGGTACCCCGGTTGATTGTGTGAAAATGGCTTTGGATAAAATTTTACCGAGAAGACCGGATATTGTAGTTTCAGGAATTAATCACGGAGCGAATTCTTCGATTAATGTGATTTATTCAGGAACGATGTCTGCTGCGGTAGAAGCTGGTGTTGAAAGCCTTCCGGCGATTGGGTTTTCTTTATTGGATTTCAGCTGGGAAGCAGACTTTACTCAGGCAAAAGACTATATTCAGAAGATCGTTAGAAGAACTTTGGAAAAACCGATGCCTAAAGGTATTGTATTGAATGTAAATATTCCTAAACTTCCGAAAGAGGAGATTAAAGGCATTAAGGTTTGCAAACAGGCTCATGCCAAATGGGAAGAAAGTTTTGAAGAAAGATTAAGCCCTCACGGTAAAAAATATTATTGGCTAACAGGGTATTTCAACAATATGGATGAATCTCCGGATGCTGATGAAACGGCTTTGGCAGATGGATATATCTCAATTGTTCCTGTGAAATTCGACCTTACAGCTTACGAATACATGAAGACGTTGGAAGAGGTAATGAATTTTGATTAATTTGAATATTAATTCTGAAAATTTTCAACAGTATATAAAAAAAACGTCATAAGTTTCAAAAACCTATGACGTTTAAATTATAAAGTTTGTCATCAAAAATGACAAATAATGCTAAAACTAAGCGATAACACCACTTCCCAACAATTCTTCACCATCGTACCACGAAGCAAACTGACCTTCCGCGATGGCAGATTGTGGATCTTCAAATTCTACATAAAAAGCATCTTCAAACTGATATAAAGTCGCTTTCTGCAGAGGCTGTCTGTATCTGAATCTTGCCATTACTTCCATCGATTCGCCATTTTTCAATCTTAAATCTTCGCGAACCCAGTGCAATTCAGAATTATCGATTTTCAAGGCTCTTTTTAATAATCCCGGAAACTGATGTCCTTCTCCTACGAAAAGAATATTGTTTTCCATATCTCTGGAGATGATAAAACAGCTTTCTTTATGGCCGCCGATTCCTAATCCTTTACTTTGTCCGATCGTAAAAAATTGAGCACCTTGATGCTTTCCGATCACTTTTCCGTCCGTCTTTTTATAATTGATTTTCTGACTTAAAAATTCTAATTCTTCCTGTTTTGAAGAAAATTCAGGTTTTTCTTGTGCAAAAAGGGGAGAATCTTTAAAAATTTCTACAATTTCACCTTCTTTAGGAACTAATTGTTGTTGCAAAAATTGCGGAAGACTTACTTTTCCGATAAAACACAACCCTTGAGAATCTTTTTTATCAGCCGTTACTAATCCGATTTCCTTTGCAATTTCTCTTACCTGAGGTTTTGTTAATTCTCCAATCGGAAATAATGCTTTAGATAATTGATCTTGGCTTAATTGACATAAAAAATACGACTGGTCTTTATTATTATCCTTTCCTGCCAACAGATGGAAAATTTCTTTACCATTTTCATCAATCGTTGAATCTACTCTTGCATAATGCCCGGTTGCCACTTTATCTGCACCCAAAGACATTGCTGTTTTCATAAAAACATCGAATTTTACTTCTCTGTTGCACAAAACATCAGGATTCGGAGTTCTTCCTTTCTGATATTCATCAAACATATAATCTACGATTTTTTCTTTGTAAAGATCACTCATATCGATCACCTGAAAAGGGATTCCAAGCTTTTGAGCGACCATTAAGGCATCATTACTGTCTTCAATCCAAGGGCATTCGTCTTCTAACGTTACCGAAGCATCATTCCAGTTTCTCATAAACAAAGCCACAACTTCATGACCTTGTTGCTGTAACAAATAGGCTGTTACACTCGAGTCTACACCTCCTGAGAGGCCTACTACTACTTTCATTGTATTTCAATTTTACGAAACTCTTAACGGGAGTTCTTAGTTTGACGCCGCAAAAATACAATTAATTAAATTCGTAAAAAAACCATAATTTTAAACATCGATAAAAACAATTTAATATGAAAAAGTTTATTATTCTTTTATTCTTAATGATTTCTGGAGCCGTGTTTTCTCAGGTTGCTATTGGCGCTTCTCCTGAAAATAACAATCGCTGGACTTTCGGAGGTGGTATCGGGGTAGGTTTTGGAAGCAACAGTGCTTTTAATTTATCTGCGTCACCGAGAGTAGGTTACAGGTTGACTAATGATCTGGAAGCCGGAGTTTTGGGAAGTGTTTCTTGGCAAACTTCTGATTATTACCGTTCTACTTTGTTTGGAGTAGGGCCGTTTGTTAATTATTACTTTGCAAGATCTTTTTATGTAGGGGCGAATCTTCAGCAGTATTTCATCAATTATAAAGATAAATATTACGATTATAAGATTAATGAACAAGAAACGGCTTTATATCTCGGAGGTGGTTATATGCAAAGAATTGGCAATAACTCTTTTATGCAGATAGGAGTAATGTATAATGTATTGTATAAAGAAAATTCAAGTTTTTTATCTAGCGGATTGATTCCAAATATTGGGTTTGTAGTTGGGCTTTAATTATTTAAATAGATAAATAAAGACCCCGAAATATATTTTTTTCGGGGTTGTTTAAAGATTTTCTTCTTAGAAGAAAATGATCCAGCAAAATTTAAATATTAATAAAGTACAACCCATTTTGCTCCTCCAAAGCTAAAATAAGATCCTTCAATTACGGCTGCTGGGTCATAGGTCAGATCTGTTGTTATGGTAGGCAGGTTGCAGCCTTCTCCCATAAAATAATATCCACCAATATTCACTCCGTAGACATCTTTTACTCCGAACTTTATCCCGTGATAAGTTGTTACATTACTAAAAGTATTAAGAATTGGGTTTGGTGAGTAATAAGGGCTTGCGTAATTAGAATTAACAATCCAGCTGCCAACTACCGGAGTAGTAGGAAAAGCTGTACTTGTAGCGAAAGTGTTGTTTACATTTGCTGTATACAATGCATCAGTAGATATTATACTTGGGCTTGGGGAGTAAGATAACTGCAGCAACCCATTTGTAGGGCTTCTGGCTTCTAACGTAGGTGAACAATTGGTTGCCGGATCCGTTAAATTAGATTTAGTAAGATAAAACTCAATATAGTGAGGAGTATAATTCTGAATATAAAAATCTCCTGTAGATTGTGCCAATGTAAATAAAGACGATATGCAGGCTACTATTAAAGATATTTTTTTCATTTTGAATATTTTTTAATGGATTTTTAAAAACTCAATGAAACTTTAATATAATATCATCCAATTGGCGCCTCCGAAAGCAAAAAAGGTTCCTGAGATAACTGCACTCGGATTATACGATAAATCGGGAATAATAGGCGTTCCACATTCTTGTCCTAAAGAATAATATCCACCAATATTCACCCCGTTTACATCTTGTACTCCGAATTTTACCCCGTGATAAGACGTTACATTACTAAATGTATTAAGGATAGGAGTTGGTGCAGTATAAGTAGTTGTACTATTTAAAATCCAGGCTCCAATGACGGGTGTTGTCGGAAACGCAGTACTTGGAAAAAATGTAGTATTTACATTAAATTCATGCAGAGCGTCGGTTGAAGTGTATCCAGGGTTTGTAGAATAGGATAATCTCATTAGCCCTCCTGTGGCGGCTCTTGGCTCTAATCTAGGAGCACAGCCACCTGCGGTATTTGATAAATTTGAACGCCAGATAAAATATTCAATATAATGTGGGGTGTAGTTTTGAATATATAAGTCTCCAGGGTTTGTTTGTGCAGATAAGCCATAAGAAATGAATAGAACTGCTAATAAAAGTAATTTTTTCATGATATATTAGTTTTCAGATTTATAATTTTGACTTACTTTTTTATTATAATCACCATACACCTGAACAGCCCATTTTAAGATCTTTTCTCTGTCATTATTGGTTTGTCTTTCGATTTCTGCAGAAGAAACTCCCGTTGAAGCAATCAATTCTTTTGCAGCAGGAATAAGCATATCTTTTTTCTCATCGCTTAATTCTGCTGAGGTTTTTGGCATCGAAGGAGCCGGATCTTTTATCATCGCGACCTTTTTAATCGCGGCATTAAATTTTGAAACTGCCTCAGGTTTTGTGAGTTGTGGAGTAGCGGTTGTTGCTAAATTAGATTCGTTTGCACACGATAAAATAGTAAGTAAAGAAATACCTACAAGAAAAATTGTTTTTTTCATGATACTAATTTGTTTTGTGATTAAAATATTTAGGTAATAGTTTGCGACCATTACCTAAATTATTGTTGAATAAAAATTTTTTAAAAAAAGATAACCCATTCGTCACCTCCAAAAGTGAAATAAGAGCTATTAAAAAGAGTTGTATAGGCTGCTGTATTAAGGAGGGGTAATGCTCCACAGTTAACATATCCTAAAGGAAAATATCCTGCTACATTTGTTCCCGTCACCGGATCTTTTACTCCAAATTTCATTCCCAAATCTTTTGCTGCTAAACTGCTTGCAGGGATTGTAGAACCGGGTAAAATGTAAGGATTTGCATAATCTGCATTAAGAATCCATCTATCAATCAGTGGCGTTTGCGGATACATAGGATTAAAAGTATTTGATAAATTTAAATCCGAATCATAAAATGCATCCGTTGAGGTAGCGCCACCTGTCGGAGATTCTTTGAGAGGTAATAACCCGGTAATGCTGTTTCTGCCATCCCAATTTGGCGTACATCCTCCTGCAACATTAGCTTGATTGGTCTTAAAAATATTCATTTCCATGATGTACGGAGTATAATTTTGAAAGTAAATATTAGATTGTGCCGAAATACTGTATGATAAAATTACGGCAAGAGATAAAAATAATTTTTTCATGGTATACTTAGTTTGCAGATTGATAGTTTTGATTTATTTTTTTGTTGTACTCACCATACACCTGAACAGCCCATTTTAAGATCTTTTCTCTGTCGTTGTTCGTTTGTCTTTCAATTTCAGCGGAAGAAACTCCTGTAGAAGCAATTAATTCTTTTGCGGCAGGAATCAGCATATCTTTTTTCTCATCGCTTAATTCTGCTGAGGTTTTTGGCATTGAAGGAGCAGGATCTTTTATCATTGCCACCTTTTTGATAGCTGCGTTAAATTTTGAAACCGCTTCCGGCTTTGTAAGCTGCGGAGTAGCCGTGGTGGCTAAAGTAGACTCATTTGCACACGATAAAATAGTAAGTAAAGAAATACCTACAAGAAAAATTGTTTTTTTCATGATACTAATTTGTTTTGTGATTAAAATATTTAGGTAATAGTTTGCGACCATTACCTAAATTATTGTTGAATAAAAACTTTTAGAAAAATACTGCCCAATCAGCTCCTCCAAATGCAAAATAAGAAGCATTTACTGCAGGATTGGTATAAGCAGAAAAATCGGTCACTATGGTAGAAGTTCCACAGCTAGCACCTAAAAAATAATATCCTCCGATATTAACTCCGGAAGTGTTTGTAATGCCAATTTTCATACCCGCCCAAGTAGTTACCCCGCTGAATAGCTCAATAATAGTTGTGGGCCCAGTATTATAAGGAGGATTGAAATTAGCATTGATATTTACTCTTTCAATTAAAGGAGTATCCGGAAAAGTAGGATTTGTTGTAAAGCCAGTATTCATATTAGACTCATAGTTCGCTTCTCTCGGAGTGCTTGCGTTTATGGTTGGTTTCAACATCATCAGATCGTTGGATATATTTCTAGCTTCCAGATTTGGAGTGCACCCTGTAGCAGGGCTTCCTAAATTAGATTTCCAGATTACATATCCTACATAATGTGGTGTATAATTCTGAATATAAAGTGATCCTGATGGAGGAAGAGTGGTTTGTGCCGAAATACTGTAGGATAAAATTACGGCAAGAGATAAAAATAATTTTTTCATGGTATACTTAATTTGCAGATTGATAGTTTTGATTTATTTTTTTGTTGTACTCACCATACACCTGAACAGCCCATTTTAAGATCTTTTCTCTGTCGTTGTTCGTTTGTCTTTCAATTTCAGCGGAAGAAACTCCTGTAGAAGCAATTAATTCTTTTGCGGCAGGAATCAGCATATCTTTTTTCTCATCGCTTAATTCTGCTGAGGTTTTTGGCATTGAAGGAGCAGGATCTTTTATCATTGCCACCTTTTTAATAGCTGCGTTGAATTTTGAAACCGCTTCCGGCTTTGTAAGCTGTGGAGTAGCCGTGGTGGCTAAAGTAGACTCATTTGCACAAGAGATAATGCTTAGTACCGAAATACTAAAAAGTAAAACTGTTTTTTTCATTTTCATGATATTGTTAATTTAATGTTCAATAAAGTTAATTATTTTTCTTAATTAATCATTATTTCGTGAAAAAATAAATTAAATATCTGCTAAAAATGAAAAAGCACCGAGAAAAAATCCCGATGCTTTCTTATTATGATTTAAATTATTTATTTTATGATTGAGAAGACTTTTCAGCCGCTGATTTCTTCGGCTTTGAAGTTTTTCCTGCCAAAGCATCTTTCGCTTCATTCAGATCAAGAACTACAGTTTCTCCTTCATTTAATTGCTTGTTTACCAACATTTCTGCCAATAAATCTTCAATATATTTCTGAATCGCTCTTTTCAATGGTCTCGCTCCGAAATCTTTATCCCAGCCTTTTTCAGAAATAAAATCTTTCGCCTCGTCAGTCAATTCTACTTTATATCCTAATTTTTCAAGTCTGCTGTAAAGCTTATTTAATTCAAGATCAATAATTTTCTTGATATCTTCTTTTTCAAGAGAGTTGAAGATCACAATATCATCAATTCTGTTTAAGAATTCTGGTGAAAATGCTTTTTTAAGGGCATTCTCGATGGTGCTTCTTGCTCTAGAGTCTGTGTTGGTCTTTTTCGCGTTCGTTCCGAATCCTACACCGTCTCCGAAATCTTTAAGATCTCTTGTACCGATGTTTGAAGTAAGGATAATGATTGTATTTCTAAAATCAATTTTTCTTCCTAAACTATCTGTAACGTGCCCTTCATCCAAGATCTGCAATAAGATATTGAATACATCTGGGTGAGCTTTTTCAATTTCATCCAAAAGAACAACTGAATATGGTTTTCTTCTTACGGCCTCCGTTAATTGTCCGCCTTCCTCATATCCAACGTATCCCGGAGGCGCTCCAACCAATCTAGAAACTGCGAATTTCTCCATATATTCACTCATATCGATTCTGATCAAAGATTCATCAGATTCGAAAAGTTCTCTTGCCATTACTTTAGCCAGCTCCGTTTTACCAACTCCGGTTGTTCCCAAGAAGATAAACGTACCAATCGGGCGGTTCGGATCTTTAAGACCCGCTCTGTTCCTTTGAATTGCCTTAACAACTTTTTTCACAGCATCTTCCTGACCGATTACTTTTCCGTTCAGGTTATTATCCATTCCGGCAAGTTTATCAAGCTCATTTTTACCAACTTTCGTTACAGGAACACCACTCATCATAGAAACTACTTCCGCTACATTTTCTTCAGAAACGGTTTCTTTTTTCTCCTTCACATCTTTGTCCCATTTATCCTGAGCAGAATTCAATTCCATTTGAAGTCTTTCCTCTTCATCTTTCAGTTTTCTTGCTTCAAGATAATCCTGAGCTTTTACTGCTTTCTGCTTCAACTCCTTGATATCCTCGATTTTCTTTTCAAAATCAATGATTTCGGTAGGAACTTTCATGTTTTTAATATAAACACGAGATCCGGCTTCATCCATCGCGTCGATCGCTTTGTCTGGTAAGAAACGGTCTGTAATATATCTTGATGTCAAATTGACACACGCTGCAATCGCCTCTGGAGTGTAAATTACATTGTGGTGCTCTTCATACTTATCTTTGATTTGATTTAAAATCTGAATCGTTTCGTCGATAGAAGTCGGTTCCACCATTACTTTCTGGAATCTTCTTTCCAAAGCACCATCTTTCTCGATGTATTGGCGGTATTCGTCCAAAGTTGTAGCTCCGATGCATTGAATTTCACCTCTTGCCAAAGCAGGTTTAAACATATTCGAAGCATCTAAACTTCCTGTTGAACTACCTGCACCAACAATCGTGTGAAGCTCATCAATGAACAAGATGACATCTCTGTTTTTCTCCAACTCGGTCATAATTGCCTTCATTCTTTCCTCAAACTGACCACGGTACTTTGTTCCGGCAACTAAACTTGCTAAATCCAAAGTGATCACACGTTTTCCGTAAAGAACTCTCGACACTTTTTTCTGTTGAATTCTTAATGCCAAACCTTCCGCGATCGCAGATTTACCAACTCCCGGCTCCCCAATAAGAAGAGGGTTGTTTTTCTTTCTACGTGATAAGATTTGTGAAACTCTTTCAATTTCTTTTTCACGACCAATTACAGGGTCTAATTTCCCATCTCTTGCCAAAGAAGTTAAGTCTCTACCAAAGTTATCCAAAGTTGGCGTTTTACTTTTAGCAGAACCTAAATTTCCTGTAGGCTTTCTCATTTGCTCAAATTCCTCTCTTTCATCATCATCGTCATACGCGCTCATTTGTGGCGACTCTCCTGAGTTTTTAAGCATTGTTTGATATTCTCTTGAAACTCCTTCATAATCGATGTCGTAAGCTCCTAAGATATTTGAAGTAGGGTCCTCATATTTATAAAGAATGCCTAAAAGCAAATGAACGGTATTAATTTCATTACTTTTATATTGTCTGCATTCTAACTCTGCACGTTTAATAGCATGATCTGCCATTTTTGTGAAAGAAATATTGGTAACCTCCTCAGAAATAGGACTAAGACTTGCTGTATTTAAAGTTTCAATTTTTCTTCTGATTTGTGTTAAATCCGCATTAAGGTTTTGAAGGATTTCTTTTGCAGAGTTTTCTGTTTTTATAATACCTAAAAGTAGATGTTCTGTATTAAGAAATTCACTTTTGAGCCTTTTCGCTTCGCTCTTGCTTTGTTTGAACACTTGGCTCAAACCTTGTGAAAACTTATAATCCATAATATATCTCATTAGAATAAAAGCAACATTGCCATTTATTCATTATCTAAATTACAAATATTTTACCAAAAATCAATAAATGACTTTATGGCAGAAAAAATTTTATTATCTTATTGAAAATGATTAAGTTTGTTGTCTTTTAAAAATTTCTCATGAATCCCGAAATTGCTACCTATGTCGGATATTCCGCTTCACTTTTCATTGTACTGAGTTTCATATTGAAAGATATCAGAAAAATCAGGATTGTGAATATGGTGGGTTGTATCTGTTTTGTCATATATGGTATTTTCAGCGGAATGCTTTGGCCGATCATTATTCCGAACGGATTAATTTGCTTTATTCAGATTTACCACCTTTTGTTGGCTAAAAAGAAATAATGCAAAGAAAAAAAATTATAACCTCTGCTTTCAGCAATTTATACACAGACCAGCGTATAGAGAAGGTTTGCAGAACGTTACATGAAAACGGCTACGAGATTGATCTCATCGGAAATGACTGGAATGGCGCCGAAGAAATGTCGCGACCCTATTCTTTTTCCAGAATTAAATTAATTTCCAAAAGTTTAAAAACTGCTTATTTCGAATTCAACTGGAAATTATACCACGAATTAAAGAAAAAAGCAAATAAAAACACGATTCTTCATGCCAATGATATTGATGCTTTACTTCCCAATTATTTGATTGCTAAAAAGCTGAATATTCCGTTAGTTTTCGACAGTCATGAAATTTTTTCGGAAATGCCTGCGATTCAGGGCAAAATGTCACAAAAATTGTGGCGTTACCTGGAAAAAAAGCTCATTCCTGACATGAAATTCATGATTACGGCCAGTGGAAGCTATGCAAAATGGTTCAAAAAAAAGTATCATGTAGATCCAATTGTGGTTCAGAATGCGCCTCGCAGATTTGAATTCAAAGATGAAATTCGCGATAACAATCCGAAAATTCTTTTATATCAGGGAGCAATCAACCCTTTTCGGGGGATTGATAAGGCGATTTTGGCGATGCATCATTTAGATAATGTAATATTTAAAATTGCTGGATTTGGGCCTAAAAAAGAAGAATATCAGGAATTAGTTATTCAGGAAAACCTTCAGGATAAAGTTCAGTTCATAGGAAAATTTAAACCTGAAAATTTACGCGAAATCACCTCTTCAGCCGATTGCGGTATGAGCATTGAAGAGAATGGGGGAGAAAGCTATTTTTATTCTTTGCCAAATAAAGTTTTAGATTGTATTCAGTCCAGAGTGCCGTTGATTTTGTCAAATCTTACTGAATTGCAGAATATTAAAAACCAGTTTGATGTTGGCGAAATGATAAAAGATCATCAACCTGAAAATATAGCAGAAGCAATAAAGAAAGTTTTAAATAAAGGACGAAGAAACTATCTGCCTGAACTTGAAAAAGCGGCTAATCAACTTTGTTGGGAAAATGAAGAAGTGAAGCTGCTTGAGGTTTTTGAACGAGCTTCTGTTTAATTTAATTTTTTTAAATTATTTGATCAAGTTTGTCATGCTGAAAGCATCTAGGCTTGAATCTTTCCGTTCTTTTTTCTAATACTATGCTTAGATCCCTACGGGAAGACACTTGCTGCGGATATATTTAACAGGGTAAAAAGTAGAAGAAAGATAATCCATATTTCGTAGTAAATCTAAATTAAATTATCTTTTTTAAATTGGTTATCTTTGCACAAAGAAAGTATAGAAATGACCATTAAAGAAAAACAGCAGGAAATTATCGACGAATTTGCGTTTCTTGACGATTGGGAGCAGAAATATGAATATATTATCGACCTTGGAAAAGAGCTGAAAGGCCTTTCGGAAGATAAGAAAACAGACGAAAACCTGATCAAGGGATGCCAAAGTAAAGTTTGGATTGATGCTGAATTTAAAGATGGAAAATTATTTTTTGATGCAGATTCTGACGGTATATTGCCAAAGGGAATTGTTTCTCTTCTGGTAAGTATTTACAGCGGGCATTCTACTCAGGAAATTTTAGATTCTGATTTCGAATTTATTGCCGAAATCGGATTGCAGGAGTTTCTTTCTCCTTCCAGAGCCAACGGTTTGATGGCGATGACCAAGCAAATTAAATTTTATGCAGTTGCTTATCAGCTGAAGTCTTAGTCGTGACCAGAATTTTAGCATATCGATTTTCCGCTTTTGGCGATGTTGCCATGACGGCGCCTGTATTTCGTGAATTTTTAGAACAAAATCCGGACGTGGAAATTATTATGGTTTCCCGAAGTAATTTTGAGGATTTATTCGCTGATATTCCGAATGTTATATTCAAAGGAATCAACCTTGATGATTATAAAGGTTTCTTTGGATTAAGAAGATTGTCTAATGAATTAATTAAAGAATTTAATCCCGATCTTATCGCTAATCTGCATGATGTGATTCGAACCAAAATTTTAGATAAAATTTACAGAAGAAAAGGATTAAAGGTTTTTAAAATCAATAAAGGAAAGGAAGAAAAAGAAAAACTTACTGATGTTTGGAATCTGGATAAAGTTCAGTTAAAAAAAACAGTTGAACGTTATGCCGATGTTTTTCGCGAAATGGGCTATAAAGTTGAGCTTTCTCATCAATTAAGACCAAAATCTGTTGAAAAATCAGGAATTGGCTTTGCTCCTTTTGCCCAACATAAAGGAAAAATGTTGCCTTTGGATAAATCTTTCGAGCTGGTAAAAATTCTGGCTCAAAAACAATCTATTTATTTCTTTGGTGGTGGTAAAGCTGAAAAAGAAACGCTTGAACAATGGGAAAATATGATCCCAAATACGAAAAGTTTAGCAGGTAAATTAAGCCTTAAAGAAGAGCTTCAGACCATTTCTGAACTGGAAGTGATGATTTCTATGGATTCTGCGAATATGCACTTAGCGAGTCTTGTGGGAACCCGATGTGTTTCTGTTTGGGGTGCAACACATCCTTTTGCCGGGTTTTTAGGATTTGGACAAAGTGATAATGACGTCGTTCAGGTTAAAGATCTTACATGCAGACCATGTTCTGTTTTTGGAGATAAAGAATGCTATCGTGATGATTGGGCCTGTCTTGAAGAGCTTAATATTCAAAAGATTATCGATAAAATTTAAATAAAAAACCTTTCAATTGTGAAAGGTTTTACTTTATTGCTTTTGCCGGAAGATTTTTCTGTTTTTCTTCAGCAATATAAACTTCTTTTGTTTTGAGGTCTGTGAGTTTAATATATTCGCCGGATCTGTTGATTTTTAATGTTATTTTCTTTTTATCGAGCGGATTAGTTAAGGTAATTACTCCGTTTTTAATTTCAGAATCCAGTTCTATTTCTTTTGTATCATATTGTACATGAGACTTTTTAATATCCTGATCAATCAACTTTATCTGCTTATTCGGAGAGCAAAGTTCGAGAAAAGCTTTTTCATTGCTTTCGAAAATCAAAATCTTTAAATAAACTTGCTTGGGCTTAATAATATTGATGCTTTTGGTATCAATATAATAGCTGTACGTTGCATTATTTGCAAAATAAATGTCTGTTGTTTTTACAGGTTTTACGACTTCCGGTATGGTTGTTTTTTTTACTTTTTGAGCTTGAATGGTTGAGAAACTCAAACATAAAATTAAATAGGCAAATAGTTGTTTCACTTTTATTTAATGATAATTAATTAAAGTTTTATTTTAATTCAGAAAACGAACTGCTGTATCTGAAAACTTCAAAAGATGTGGAACCTTTTGGCTTATGCAAAATTATGTAATTTGAATTTAATAGGCCTTGTTGCTTGTCTTCAGCCGTTAAAACACCCATTCCTTTATTATGATCAATGTTTTCTAAAACCACCGCTCGTCCGTGCCCTAAAACTTTCATTGTAAAGCTGCTAAAGTCGGGGAGAAGGTCTTTGTGTGAGGCGAAATAATTTTTAAGATTTTCATTGTATTTCTGTTGCTCACTTTCGGGAAGTCCGTCGGCAATGAATAAATCATTTTTAGCCTTCGAAATTTCTTTCATGAATTGATCTGTATTTCCCGTATGAAGCATATTTCTCAATTGGTCATATTTATTAGAAACCTGCTTTAGAAGCTCATCTTTATCTATTTTAGCTAAATCTTCAGAATTGTTGAGGTTGGTAATTCCGTGGGTTGCATCAGCGTCAAAATTCCATTTAAATTCATACGTGGGAACGCCTTTTTCAAGCTTAGGAAATTCCAGTTTTTTTACCTCCTGAATATTTCCGTAATCTTTATTCTGTAAAAGGTAAATTCCTGTATTTCTGCTGATTTCATTTAAAAGATCTGCAGTTATTTCTTTTTGATATTGCTTATTGGCAGTTAGTTTTATAGTGACTTCCTGTTTTCCGTTTGAAAAAAGATATTGATTGATTTTATACGGCCCCGGAACTCCGTTATTATCATGAGATTGACCCACTAATAAATCGTTGATATATATTTCGTAATCTACATTTCTTATTTCGTGGTTTAAAAAATATGATTTCATTACTCCTGTTTTTGGTGTCGTTTGTTCAGTTTTCTTATTATTTTCAGCGGTGTTTTTCTGCTCGTTGCTACAATACACAAAAAATAGGGTGCAGGAGCCGACCGTTAATAAAAAATTCTTTATCATTTTACTTCGCCTTTATTTTTAAAAATATTTATGGTGCTTTTTGCATCCGGTATAATTTTCACAGATTTTGCATCGGTTTTATCGGAATATCCGGCTTCAGCCCAAACTTTTAAGGTAACTCCTGCAAAATAAAAATCGGCATCCCAATCATCTTTTTTACCGAAATTTTTACTCAAAGTAAGGGTAACGCTTGTGCTTGCTTCGGCTCCTATTCCCAATCCGAGAGATTTCTTTTTATTTTCTTCGGCTTCAAACGACTTGTTTTTTTCATTTTTCACATAAATTTTCAGTGAAAAACTTGCGTGAAGAATACCTTTCAATTCTCCCTGTAATCCCAATGAGCCCTGTAGCGATTGATCTTCAAAATTATATCTGATGTTAGCGGGTTTAGATTCACCATCGCCAGAGCCTTCTCCAATCAGTTTAATAGAGGCTGAGAGCTCGAAATACAGTTCGTAATTCACTTCCACACGTCCTCCGCTGAAAAGGTTAGCAAGCCATGAAACCAAGTCTAGCGCATCAATAATCGCGCCCCAAGGTTTAAATTTACTTCCCAATGCTAAAATATCCAATTTTACTTTAGCACCAATGATTGGGTCTGCAATTAATCTTCCTTCAAGCTCGTAGGTTTGCCTTCCGCTTTCCGAACCGGCAAGTCCGATAGCTAAACCAAGCCCGATGTTTGGTGGATTAAGCTCAAAACTCATCGGTAAAGCTTTAAGCCTTGCCATTAATCCTTTTTGAGTTCCCGGAGCGTTTTGCAGCCTGTTGTTTTCATTTCGGGCATCGGTAACGCCCAAATCGCCATCAATTTTATTGACCATCCAAAACAGTGGCTGAAGCATTTTCCGAAATTTTTCGTTGAAATCTTTTCCGAGTTTTATAACGTCGTCTTCGCCGCTTACTTCACATTCCACATAAATTCCAAAGGTAGTTTTTCGTCCCACATAATGCTGAAGGCGATTATCTACCGTTTTGTTCATTATTTCTTTTCGGGTAGTATTGTTTTGGGTATTTATTTTTCCTTCGCTGAACCCACTGTAGTATTCCTCAAGTGGAGTAGTTGCGCTGTAATAAAGCGGAGTTTCAATATTATAATTAAAATTAAAAACCCACTTCATATCCGGAAAAACGCGAATTCCCGCAATCTGATTAGGATATCTGCATGTGGTAACGGGAACAAAGTAAGTTTGATGAAGCTGCTCGTTGCCGAAAAATTTAATTAAATATCTTATAACCCAAAGATTCTTATAATTATCATTAAAAAGCCCTTTCGATAAATAATCCTGTTCCCCGTAAAGATAATTGGCAATCTTATCATCGTACGATTTATTGTATTGATATTTAAGTTTTAAGGTAATGGAATCATCGCTTTCATTAATCGTAAAATCGGTTCCTTCCTGCAAACCCTGAATTCCTGAAACGGAAACTCCTTTAAAGGCTTCCTGAACTTCTTTAGGCTGCGGAGTTCCTTTCATTTCCTGATCGGTAGGAGCTTTATTTCCTGCCAGTTTCGGAGCTTTGTCTGAATTTGACGGATGAAAAACCATGGGAGAAGATGGAGCGGGAGCTTTCGCAAAACTTAAAATCCTTTCCATGAATAATTTGGGATCTTGTGAGGGTTTGTATTGCCCTACGATCCAATCCATCTTAAAAACGTCTCTTATGCCATTGTGAGGTTTATCATCGTTGAGAATCATTTGGCACATATAACCATTTTTCGCGGTTCTCACGTTTTCCGGTGTGGCATCTTTATCTTTGAGATATTTTGCCGTAATTTTTATTTCCTTGGCATCTTTATCGCCCGCAATAACGGTGATCCAGTTTTGAGATTTATCTTTTACCGAACCGTTTTGATTGGCATATTCATTAAAAATTTCGTACTCATTTTTACCATCATTAATCGTGATTTTAGAATAGGCGCAGGGATTTTTCTCTCTGATACTGTAATCAATGTCACCGATATATTGTATCATATTGGCTTTTTTCTGTTCCATTCTGGTCATTACGGTTTCCATCGACTCGTATTTTACCCAAAAAACCGGGGAAACGTCTACATCATCAAAATCTCTTTTTGATTGGGCTACTTTTCTGATCTTGTTTTGATTAAGATCTATTGTATATTCTTTTTTTGTTTTGGTATTGGTAATTTTAATATTGACGGAATAAGCTTTGGTTTTCTGATCTTTGGTATGAATATCATCCTTCCATTTTGGGTCTATAAAAATAGGAAATTCATAACTGATATTGGCGGTTCCCGAACTTATATTAACTCCGGCAGCATCTTTCACAGCAGGAGAATAGTCAATTAATTTGCCTTTTATAATCGGATCTTCTTTTAAAACCTTATGATTTTCATCCGTAATATGAATTTCTACTTCAAGATCTTTAAAAGAAGGTTCTTCTTCAATTTTTCCGTATTGTTTTTTATATTGATCGCTGATTTTCAGAGGAAGCATATGCGTAGCCACATGAAATTTAATCACTTCACCATAAGAATAATAACCATCTTTCAGGCTAAATTCTTTGATTTCAGGATCTACTTTCTGTTTGTCGAAATACGCAAGATAAATGTGTGGTTTATCAATCGTCAGAAAATGAAAAAATAAACCTTTTCCAGGGATGTGACTGAAAACTTCCATTCGATGATAATTTCCCAACCATACATCATCAGAGCTCGGATTTAATTCTAATATTGAGCCTTGCTTGTACTGTTTATCAATTCCTAAAAATTCTACACTGTCTTTTCCGCCACCGAGGTCTGCCCACAAAGGAAGCATTTCTTTTTGAGGTGTTTTCTTTGCTTCTGCCCATAAATAGGATAAGATAAAAGCCCATTTTGCCTCGGCAACCGTGGTTTTTGGGTTGGTCGTTTTTTCGCCTAAAACTGTGGCGTCATTTTCTAAAATAAAACGGTGCTTTCTTCCACTTAAAATATAAATAACGGAATCCGGAACGATGGTAAACGCTTTTGTCCCGTCAATTTCATGATAACAGGCTCTTATCCCTTTTCTGATTTCTTCCATATTATCTTGCATTTAAATGATCGTATGGATAAGTGAGAGGATAATTTTTGATATCGATAATCGGGTTTACATGAGACTGAAGCTCATCATCAGCATTTTGAATAACACTTTGTGATGGTTCTCCAATCTGTCCGGTTTTCATAATACTAATACAATCTTTTCCACCGACAGGGCAGGTCGCTTTGCTGTCTTGTAGTAAAATATAACCGTCTGGTGGAGAATATTTTTCTTTTTCATAAAAACCGCTCCATTCCGTTACTGTAACGGTGCATGGCGTGTTATTTTTTTTCTTGCAGGAGCCGAAAGTATTTTTCTCGAAAGTGGTTCCGATATCTTTGTGTGTGGCTGCCAGTTTTTGACTTCCATTAAGGTCGTTGATGAAATATTTCTGCTGTGTGAGTACCTTTAATTTGTCCGGAGTAGTCCCAAACTGACATTGGCACAAGGCTCCCTGTACTACTTTCTCTTTCAAAGACATATTAATATAATTTGTGTGGTGTTGTAAAATTAGTGTTTTTTATTCAAATTGAAATTTACCAGTCGTTTTCATATTCATTTTTGTAAAATCCCCATTTGTTAGGTTCGGAAACAACAAGTCCGCCAGTGATAAAAGGGCTGTTTTTGTCTAATTCTTTATCTTTAAATTGTTCAGTGTTTTCTTGAAATTGGGTGTAATTTATTCTTTTTACGAAAATTTTATTCCCGTTCCAGTCTTTAGCGTAAACTTCAAAATAAGCCTGAATATGCATTGGGAAATGATGATAAAGATCCACATCAAATATCACTTTCAAACTCATAAAATAATGTTGAGCTAAACCATTTTTAGGAATGAAATATTCAGCAGCAGTTTGTTCGTCGCTTTGAAAATCAATCTGAAAAGAATGATAATTGGTAGGAATTTTATGAATGGTTTGAGTTCCGTTAAACTTTAAAGGTGGTTTGTAAGGAATTACAGACAGATAAAGTGGTATTTCAGCTTTGCGAGTTTCTCCATAATCAATGAATTTGGGATGAAAAAATAAATTCCAAAACCAATCGTGTTGAAGATTTTTTTCCAGATTGGCTTTGTTGTCTAGTTTTTTATCAACAGTAAGAAAGAAGTCGGTTAAAGATGCTCCGGAATATTTTTCCAGAATTTTAGATCTTTCTTTGATCCATCTTTCTTTTATTTCATCATGATTAATAATTTCGTTGCTGGAAATTCCTTTTTCGTTGATGTGAGTTTTAATAGGGTAGAACGATCGAGAAATGGCATCAGATAAAATTTCGCTCATGCTATCTGACGGATGCTGATCGTATAAAATATTTTCTTTATTGAGAATTAAAAAACCTTTATGACCTTCGATCTGTAAATCAACAACGATGTCATAATCGACTCTTTTAGAAGGAATTTGCTCATCATTTGTGAAATATTTCACAGAAACGCCATATTTCCTCTGCTGAATTTCTTCAGGTTTTATTCGCAAAGTATTCAGGCGTCTTAGTATTTCCTTTTTCGACATTAGAATGTCCATAGTACAATCATTTTAATCTTTCGACATAATTTGGTACGTCAAATTTAATAAAATGTAGAGAAATGATTATTGATTTTAATTGAAATAAAAAAAATAATATAAAAAAAATCTCCCTTAAAAAAGAGAGATTTCTGTGGGTCCTGAGGGATTCGAACCCCCGACCCTCTGGGTGTAAACCAGATGCTCTGAACCAACTGAGCTAAGAACCCGAATTTTTTTGAAAGGTTTCGTTTCCTTTTCTGTGGGTCCTGAGGGATTCGAACCCCCGACCCTCTGGGTGTAAACCAGATGCTCTGAACCAACTGAGCTAAGAACCCTCTAGACTTGTTGTTGTTTCCTCGTTTAGAGTGGTGCAAATATACAACTTATTTTATTACCTCCAAATTTTTTTCTAAAAATTCTCCCACAACAAAGTTACTTCCGCCAATAAAAATCATTTCTTCATTTGTAGAAGATTGTTTTGCAGAAAGATACGCTTCCTGTACAGAATCGAAAATTTTATAAGAAATTTTTGCATCAATTAGCAAATTCTCATAATCTTTTGGGTGTCTTCCTCTGTTAATGGCTGGTTTCGCAAAATAAAACTCAGAATTTCCGGGTAATAATTTCATGACATCATCAATTTTTTTGTCATTCACGAAGCCCAAAATGATATGTTTGTGCTTATCAATTGCCTTTAGCTGGTCAAAAACATATTCCAAACCTGCTTGATTGTGCCCAGTATCACAAATGGTAAGCGGATTTTGTGAAAATTCAAACCAACGACCGATAAATCCCGTGTTTTTATGAACATTTGACAAACCGTTTTCAATATTTTCTTCAGAGATGTTTAGATTTAATTTTTTTAATTCTTCAATTAAAGCTAAGACAACTCGAATATTTTTTAACTGATAATTTCCTTTTAAGTCAGATTTTAAATCTGTTTTTAATAAAGTAGCATCAATAAGAGGAGCATTTTCTTTCTCTGCTTTTTGTTGGATGATATTTTTCACCACTTCATTATCATCTCCTGAAATAATAGAAATATAAGGTTTTATGATACCTGCTTTTTCGCCTGCAATTTCTTCAATCGTATCTCCCAAAATGTTCTGATGATCCAGCTGAACGTTGGTAATCGCTGAAACCAGAGGGGTGATGATATTGGTCGCGTCTAATCTGCCGCCTAATCCCACTTCAATGATGGCAAAGTCTACCTTTTGCTGAGCAAAATATTCGAATGCCATAATCGTAGTAAATTCAAAAAATGACGGGCGAATATCTTCAGGTAAATTTTTAAGCTTTTGAATGAAATTAAAGACAAATTCTTTCTCACACATTTTCCCGTTAACTTTAATACGCTCAGTAAAATCAATTAGGTGGGGCGAGTTGTATAGACCGACTTTATAGCCCGCTTCCTGAAGAACGGATGCTAACATATTGCTCGAAGAGCCCTTTCCATTCGTCCCTCCGATATGGATACATTTGATTTTTTCCTGCGGATTACCAAAAAAATCACACAGCTTGGTGATATTTTCTAACCCCGGTTTATATGCCTTTTGTCCGTCGATCTGATAGTTGGGAGCCTGCACGAATAGCCACTCTACGGCTTCGTTATACTGTTCGTTTGTCATGATGCAAATTTGTCAAAAGTTTTTGAAAATAAAATATTAATTTTTTGAAACTGTAACTTTTTTATATTTGGTTCGTCTAATTCGGAAAAAGCTTAATATGAAAAAAGTTTGGATTATTGTTTTTGGATTAACTTGTCTGGGGCTAAGTGCTCAGAAAAAGTGGTCTCTAAGAGAATGCGTAGACTATGCGGCAGAGCATAATCTACAGGTCATTCAGAATGAATATTCAAAACAAATCCAGGATAATAACCTAAAAATCGCAAAGAAAAACTATCTTCCCTCTGTTTCTGCAAGTGTAGGAAATACCGTGAGTTTCGGGCAGACCTCATTCGGAACAGGAAGTTTGAGAAACGACAGATTCAGCAACAGTTCCAATATCGGAGCCGATATCCTGATTTATAATAACAGAAGGCTTGAAAAAAACATCAGAAAAGTTGAATTTGATGTTGAGGCAAGCCAGTGGGATATTCAGACCATAAAAAATGATATCTCTCTTCAGATTGCTCAGCAGTATTTAACAACATTATTGAATAAAGAAATTGTAAAAATCTCTGAAGCGGCGGTAGAAAATGCCAAAAAACAATACGACAGAGCAAAAATTACGACTCAGGTAGGTACAACTGCTCAAACGGTTTTGGCGGAAGCAGAGGCGGCTTTGGCAAGAGAAAAGCAAAATTTAAAATCTGCAGAGATCAATGTGGGAAGAAGCTTATTCGAATTGGCTCAGTTGTTACAATTAAAAGAATATAAAGAGTTTGATGTGGAAGATGTTAGTGTTCCGGATCAATTAACTCCTGAATTGAAATCTGTTGATGAGGTTCTGACCACGGCTTATGAAACACAGCCACAGATAAAAGCAGCAGAAAGTAGAATCAGATCTGCAGAAGCTCAAATTGAAGTTGATAAAACCGCTTTTTATCCATCACTTACAGCAAGTGCGGGGGTCGGAAGTTTTTATAATAACCTTTTGAATACGAATAATATAGGTTCGGCATTATTGTATATTCCTGAAAAAGGATTTTTCTCGCAGTATAAAGATAACTTTGGTCAGCAGGCTGCTGTTTCGTTAAGTATTCCGATTTTTAATAAAGGAATTACAAAACTTCAGGTGGAGCAATCGAGAATTAATGAAAGTGCTGCGAAAATTACTTTAGAGCAACAAAAACAAACGGTGAGACAGAATGTTCAGAAGGCACAATTTGATGTTGATGCAAATTATGAAATTTATGTTTCATCGGTAGAAGCGGAAAAAAGTACAAAACTGGCATTAGAATTTGCGGATAAAAGCTATGCCGCGGGTCGTTCTACAATTTATGATGTAAATGTTGCGAGAAATAACTACGCGAATGCTCAAGGTTCTGTGGCTCAGGCTAAATTTAATTATCTTTTCAGTCTTAAATTGTTGAATTTCTATGCTGGAATTCCATTAAGTTTGTAAAATGTCTATTCAGTCTTTAGAAAAATATTTACCACAAAATACACTGCAATATTTAAAAATCTGGTTTGCAGACTATTATATTCATATAAAAGTTACACGAAATAGGAATTCAAAACTGGGAGATTACCGAAAGCTCCCAGATAATTCCCATGAAATTACTGTAAATTCTACCTTAGCGCCTCAGCTTTTTTTCTTTGTTTTAACCCACGAATTGGCTCATCTTATCGCATTCGAAAATTATGGAAGAAGAATTTCTCCTCACGGTAATGAATGGAAAGATACTTTCAGGCAAATGTTACTGCAAAGTATTGATGTTTATGAGGAAAAATTAAGACCAATCATCATAAAGTTTTCTAAATCTCCAAAAGCCAACTTTATGTCGAGCCCAGACTTGGTTAAGTATTTTCATATTGAAAAACAGGACGATAACTTAGTTTTTATTGAGACATTAAAGAAAGGAGATTATTTTATCTATCACAACGAAAAGTATTTATTAGAAGGTCTGATTAAAAAAAACTATCTTTGTCAGAACCTGGCTACCGGAAGGAAGTATTCTTTCAAGCCTTTGGCTAGGGTAGAAAAATGCACTTAAGAATGTCAAAATCAGATAAATACTGTGTGATAATGGCGGGAGGAATCGGGAGTAGATTCTGGCCAATGAGTACTCAGAAATTTCCAAAACAATTTCAGGATATTTTAGGCGTTGGGCGTACGATGATTCAGCAGACTTATGACAGAATCAGCAAGCTAATTCCTAAAGAAAATATATTCGTGATTACGAATAAGGAATACGTAGAGCTTTCTCATCAGCAGTTACCGGAAATTCCGCAGGAAAATATCGTAGGAGAGCCTTTGATGAAAAATACGGCTGCCTGCAATTTGTATATGGCAAATAAAATTGCCGAAATTGATCCTAATGCAACAATGGTTGTATTGCCTGCAGATCACTTGATTTTAAAAGAGGAAACTTTTTTAGAAAAAATTGAGATTGCCTTTAAAATAGCGTCAGAACATGAATATCTGGTGACGTTGGGCATTACTCCTACGCGTCCTGATACAGGATACGGATATATTCAGTTTGTTGATAAACACGATTCTGATTATTATAAAGTAAAAACTTTTACCGAAAAACCAATTCTTGAAATTGCCAAAAGCTTTCTAGAAAGTGGTGATTTTCTGTGGAATGCAGGGATTTTTATCTGGAATGTTAAAAGTATTCATCACGCTTTTGAAACGTATCTTCCTGAAATGACACAGCATTTTACGGCTTGTGAATACAATGCGGGAAATGAGCAAAGCTGCATCGAACTTATTTATCCTAAAGTTCAGAAAATTTCTATCGATAACGGAATTTTAGAAAAGGCTAAAAATGTATACGTAATTCCTGCTGATTTGGGCTGGAGCGATTTGGGAACATGGACCTCGGTGTATGAAAATGGTGAAAAAGATGAGAATGAAAACGCAGCCAATTTAAAGCATCTTTTAACCTATAATTCAAAAGGAAATATTATCCGTTTAAAAAACAATAATAAAGCGGTAATCATCGATGGGTTAAATGATTATATCATTGTCGATACGGATAAAGCACTTTTGATTTGCCCAAGAGATCACGATCAAATAATTAAAGATTATGTTCTTGATCTGAAAAACTTTAAAAAAGGAGATAAATTCATGTAAAATAATTGGCATAATTTCTGCCAAGTCTTTTCACTATGAGAAAAATAATATCCAAATTTACACTGTTTATATTCTTGATCGTAAGTGTTTTATCTTTTGCTCAAGAAAAGAAAAAGTTTGCTAATATTTCAAGCGTTCTTAACGGAATTATTCCCAACGAGCGCATAGATTTTTGGGTATTGGTTCATAATGAATACGGGAAAAATAATGAAGTGAAAATTTCCGGAAAAAAGAAAGATTATACTCCGCAATCTTCGGGATTTAACTTATTTCCTAGTGAAGACAGCTTTTATTACATCGTATATTCTTCGGGTGGGAATATCAATTATGTGACTGATTTTGATGGGTTAAGAAAGTTCGTCGGGAAAACAGATAATGCCGAAGAAGCAGCTATTATCGCAACAATCGACGGCTATCTTATCGATGATGAGTTTAAAGATATCGCTGCCAGCTATTCGGAAGATAAAATGAATTATTATCTGGAAATCGGCAAATTGACTTCCAAAGAATGTCCTTACCAGAAAAAACATTTTACTTTAACCGTTAATAAAGCCTCTGGAACCATAAAAGATATAAAAGATAATGGTACTTATATTGAGCTTTACAATAAAAAATGCCCGAATAACCCTAGACTTTTAAAAATCGAAAAAAAGGAAGAACCAAAAAATGAGCCTAAAAAATCAACCCGATCTACCCGCCGGTAATTTCTACGAAACCGAACGATTAATCCTTCGTCCGATGTCTTTGGAAGATGGAGAGTTTATTTTCGATTTGTATAACAGACCGAAATTCATCCAGCATATTGGTGATCGAAATATAAAAACGGTTGCTGATGCAGAAAATTACATTAAAAATAGGTTTATGCCTCAGTTTGAAAAGCTGGGATTTGGAAATTATTTGATCTTAACGAAAGAAGGAAATCACAAAATTGGTGGAGTAGGCATCTTCGAAAGAGAAGGCTTGGAGATTGTAGATATAGGGTTTTCTTTATTGGATGAGTTTGAAGGAAAAGGTTATGCCTATGAAGCTGCTTTAAAGGTTAAATCTATCGGAATGGATGATTTTGGATTAAAGAAAATTTCCGCGATTACTTCAAAAAATAACTATTCTTCTCAAAAATTAATCGAAAAATTAGGATTGAAGTTTCAAAAAATGGTTATGATTCCGGAAGATTCTGAAGAATTAATGTATTACGAAACATTAGACTAAAATAAACCACAAATCACACGAATATTTTCACAAATACCACAATAATGATTCGTGTTTTTCGTGAAAATATTTGTGAAACTAGTGTGTAAGAAAAACTATCCTTCCAAAATTTGTTCGGCGGCAGTTTTCGAGGTCACTTTCTCAATAACTCTTGTACAAACTCCTTTTTCATCAAAAATAAAAGTGGTTCTTACGATACCCATATACGTTTTTCCGAACGTTTTTTTCTCTTGCCATACTCCGAATTTCTCAATAATATCACGATTTTCATCCGCAATTAAGTCATAAGGAAAAGCATGCTTACTGTGGAAATTTTTCTGCTTTTTTACAGAATCACCGCTTATTCCCAACAACTGAAAACCTTCTTTTTCTAATTTTGAATAATTATCACTTAAATTACAGGCTTCCACCGTACAAGTCGGTGTACTTGCCTGAGGATAAAAGAAAACAACCAGTTTCTTACCTAATAATTTTGATGATTCTATGGTGTTTCCATCCTGATTGATTCCTTCAAATTCAGGTAATTTATCTCCAACTTTCAACATAATAATTTAATTTTGTTCAAATTTAGTGGTTACATGACAAAAAAGCAAAGAGCAGAATTGGTTCAGCTTGAATTAGAAAAACTATATCCGGAAGTTCCTATTCCGTTAGATCATACCGATGCTTATACGCTGATGGTAGCCGTTGCGTTGTCTGCTCAAACAACGGATAAAAAGGTAAATCAGGTGACGCCCGATCTTTTTGCCGTTGCCGGAACACCTCAAAGAATGGCAAAACTGGAAGAATTTCAGATCAAAGAACTGATCAAAGAAATCGGGCTTTCAAATACAAAAGCGAAGAATCTGAAAAAAATGGCAGAGCAACTTTTGGAAAAACATAACGGAATTGTACCTCAAACCTATGAAGAGCTTGAGGAATTGGCAGGAGTGGGGCACAAAACGGCCTCTGTGGTGATGAGCCAGGGCTTCGGATTTCCTGCTTTTCCTGTTGATACACATATTCATAGATTGATGACACAATGGAAGCTTACCTCCGGAAAAAACGTGGTAGAAACAGAAAAAGATGCCAAAAAAATATGGAAAGAAGAGGTTTGGAATAAACTTCATCTTCAGATTATCTTTTACGGAAGAGAATATTCTCCGGCAAGAGGGAACGGTGAGAAAGATTTTATTACAAAAATGCTGTTTGAGAAATAAAAATGTGCACGCATAAAATTCCCCTCCAATGGAGGGGTGGCGAAAATTCGACAGAATTTTTGACGGGGTGGTTAGTTATCACAATTTAAAGATTATCCCAAATCCAACAGTCTTCTATGATAATTGATTTGCCCTAAATGATAGCCCAAATGCCCAAAAAGGTGGATCAAAAAGTATCCCGTTGTCATTTTGTAACCTAAAGCTTCCAGCGGATATTCTTTTTCAAGATCTTCAGAAGATAATTTTTCCAAGGAAGAATTTACGGCTTCAATTGTTTTTTCTACTTGCGAGATCAATTCTTCACGCGGAACGTCTTTTAATGAGAATTCAAGTTCACGGTTTCGGATATAGCCCGTATCACCAAGATATGCACCAATAAAATGATTAATATTTCCTACCAGATGAAGACATAAATTTCCTCCGGAATTCAAGATATTTTTATCTATTTTCCAGATAGCGTCTTCGTTTGTATAGGCTTGAATTTCTTCTTTTAATTTATTTAAATCTCTCGTGAAAAGAGATTGTAGGCTTTCTGTGATCATTTTTCTTGTTTAATTAAAATTTAATTATAAATCTAAAGTAAAAAGTTACAAAAATTAATTTGTGACCTTCATTTTATTTAAAATTACTTCTGCTTTTTCGCCCAAAGTTCCATTTTTCTGTTCAAAACATCCAAAGGAAGACATCCCTGGCTCAACACTTCATCATGAAAACTCGCCAAATTGAATTTTGTACCCAACTGTTTTTGGTATTTCTCTCTCAGCTCACGAATTCTCAACGAACCGATTTTGTAGCCTAAAGCCTGTCCCGGCATCGCCATATACCTTTCCACTTCGGCAGTTGCGCCCGCTTCATCGTAAGAAATATTGCTTAAAAAATATTTAATGGCCTCTTCTCTAGACATTTTTCCTGAATGAATTCCGGTGTCTACAACCAATCTTACGGCTCTCAACATCTGATCGCTCAAATACCCCATTTTCTGATAAGGGTCTGTGTATAAGCCAAATTCCGGACCTAAAGTTTCACAATAATGCGCCCAACCTTCGCCATACGCTCCAAACCAACCGAATCTCATAAACTTAGGAAGTTTTGTATTTTCCTGCTGCAAAGAAACCTGATAATGATGCCCCGGAATTGCCTCGTGAAGGAAAAGAGACTCCATTCCTGAAGTGACATTAAATTTCGAAGGATCAGGAAGCGGAACATAGAAAATCCCGGGTCTTTTGCCATCCGGAGTTCCCTGAATATATTCGGCACTCGCGCTTGCTTCTCTGAATTTTTCCGTTTGTCTGATCTCAAATTTTGTTTTCGGAGTTACACTAAACATGGTTTTCAGTTTTGGAGTAATCTTCGTTAAAACGCCATTAAATGCGGCTAAAACTTCTTTTGAAGTCTTATAAGGCATTGCTTTTTCATCCGTTTTTACGAAGTTGATGAATTCTTCCAACGTTCCTGTAAAGCCAACCTGTTGTTTTACTTTTTCCATTTCAGCACGTAGCATTGCCACTTGTTGAAGTCCGATTTTATTGATCTCATCCGTGGAAATATTAGTGGTCGTCCAGCTTTTTGCATAAAACTGATAGATTTCCTTTCCGTTGGGAAGGCTGTTGTATCCATCGGTATCACGACCTTTTGGTAAGTATTCTTTTTCTAAGAAATCACCCATTTTAGTGTAAGCGGGAATGATTTTTTTAGTGATGGCGTCTTTGTAAAGCGCTGAGAATTTATCTTTTTGAGCTTGAGTAAAATTCTTCGGAAACTTTTTAATTGGCCCGTAGAAAATATTTTTATCAGGATCGGTAGAAATAATTTCTTCCGCTCTCATCTGAGGAATCATTTTGATAACCAATTTTTTAGGTAAAACCATTTTATTGGTAATTCCTTCTTTAAAATTATCCTGAGCCGCATTCATCCAGTCCGGAAACTTTTCCATTCTCTGAAGCCAGTCACTGTAATCTTTTTCTGTTTTAAAAGGCTGACTACCTTCACCGCTTCCGTACAAAGGAAAATTTAGAGGAAGACCTCCAAACTGCGTGAAAGGAATATATTCAGGATGATAAGCGTAAGCTTCAATTTTATCTTTCAACGTAAAATCCAGAACATCATAGACAACTTTATCTTCATCCGAAAGACTTTTGTAATCCACATTATCCAGCTGTTTCTGAACCGAATTGTAAAAGGCTACTTCTCCGGAAATAAAATCTTTATCGATATTGATGGGCAATTGGTCATTATACCTCAAATCACCTTGAGAAGTGGCTTCCAGGGGATATAATTTAAGATATTGCTCATAATAATTGGAAGCAATAGAATCTAGATTGGAGGGCGTAACTTTCGTTAAAGGTGAATCCGATTTTTTGCAGGAAGCAAGACCAATAATAAGTCCTACACCTAAAATACTTTTCGATATAATGTTTTTCATTTTTCAGAATCTTTGTGAAACAAAATTAAGTATTATTGGAATATGCCGAATTAATAATTATAGCGTATTTTTAAAAAATACTTTTCAAAATATTTTTCACGTTCAATCTATTTTTTATCTTTGTTGCTAACGTTTAACAATCATACTATTACAGTTCTTTTTTAAGAAATAATGAAAGGGATTTTAAAAATTTACCATCCGGACGAAACGCTAAAGTACAATATTAGAAATACTTATTGTAAGGCAGTTTACAGCAACCAGCAACATTTTTTAGAGGTTGAAATTACTACGGATGACGGTTTGGATCACGTAGAAGATGATTCTTTACAGTACAATTTTCCTCAGCTTTCGCTGGAAGTTTTCGATTTTCCTATCGACTCCGCGGAAATAGAAGGAAAAACAATCACAATCAACGATTCTGATGAAGATACCTACACCGAAGTAGATCTTTTTGACGACGAAGAGGCTTTTATCTATGATAATGAGCTTTTGTTCGAAAAAAGTGAAGACGGAGAGCTGCAGGTGATCTGGAAAGGAACCATTGACGATTTCTATACGGGATCTGATACGCCGATTCCTTTCAGATTAAAATGCGAATTTAAGCAAGATGATATTGAGGTAGACGAAGATTAATTCTAATTTTCATCCTCCCTATTTTTTTATAGATCAGATTTCTTTTCAAACCTGTTTTGGAGAGAAATTTGCTATTTTTGAGAAATAACAATTTTTTAAGTTGTTTTTAAGCTATTTTTAAGACATGAATTAATAATATTCCATTATTTTTGTCGTTAAAACTTTTATAAAAATACACATTAATGCTGTTAACGGAACTTACTACGATGTTGTTTGCACAAGTTGCGACACCTGCAGTGGCTGCAGAAGATTTAGAATTTTCATTTTGGAAGATCATGTTCCACGGTGGGGCTTTCGCTAAAATAGTGATGGTTACCGTGATCGCATTGGGTATATTTTCCGTATATCTGTTTTTTGAACGTTTTTTCTTTATCAAAAGATTAACTTCGAAAACAGATTCCAATTTTATGGATAATATTGAAGACTTCATTAAAGAAGGCAAAATAGAATCGGCAGCAGATTATTGCAAAAGACAGAATTCTCCGGAAGGAAGGATTTTAGAGAAAGGTATTTCAAGACTAGGGCGCCCCGTTTCAGATATTGTAAGCGCAATGGAGTCGCAAGCTCAGGTGGAAGTTGCCAATATGGAGAAAAACCTGAATCTTTTGGCAGTGGTACCGAGTATCGCTCCAATGTTGGGACTATTGGGAACGGTAATCGGGATGATTATTGCGTTCTTTAATTTATCTCATGCCACGGGATCTTTCTCTCCAAAAACTTTGTCTGAGGGTATTTATACGGCGTTAGGACAAACGGCGGTAGGTCTTGCAGTAGCAATTCCGGCTAACTTTTTCTACAATATTTTATTAACGAGAATTGATAAATTTGTACTGAAAGCACAGAATATGTCTGGCGAATTTTTAGATCTTATCAATAAACCTTTATAATTTTTCTTATGAAGATTCAGAGAAGAAATAAAGCGAATCCCGAATTTAGTTTAGCAGCGATGACAGACGTTATCTTGCTGATGCTGATATTCTTTATGATTACCTCTACGGCGGCCAATCAGAGTGCCATAGATGTGAAATTACCCAAAGCAGATACGGCAGCAGATAATGTTCCGAATCCTTTGGTGGTAAGCGTGAAGCCAGACGGATCTTATTTTGTGGATGATAATCCGGTGTCAAGAGATCAGCTGGAACCCACGGTGGTAAGTAAATTGGCCAACCAGACCAACAAATCTTTTACCATTCGTGCTGATGAAAATACGATGCACAAAGACGTGGTATTTGTAATGGAAATTGCTGAAAAAAATAAATTTAATATCGCCATTGCAACGGTTAAAGATAAATAATACAACCGGAATTTCCGGTAAGGATCATTTCAAGATGAGAAGCCATATTGTAAACAAAGACGAGGAAAATAGAGATCGGATAAAAAGTGCATTGCTTTCTATCCTGGTTTGGTCTGCCATCCTGTTGTTTGTTTTTTTATATAAATTAAAGCCTGAAATCGAGAAAGATCCTGAGGTTATAACGACGATGCTTGTCAATTTCGGAGACAACAGAAATGGTAACGGAATTGAAGAGCCTGCCGAACAGGAAGGAAGTTTAGCCGCGGCAACGGAAGAAGTAACTCCGGAACCTATTGAAACGCCTGTTCCTGAAACGAAAACAGTCATTAAGCCGGAACCTAAACCGGAACCTGTTGCCAAAAAATCTGAACCGAAAGATAAAGTCCTTACAGGAAATAATTCTAAAGTTTCCGTACCTAAAAAAGAGGAATCTAAAAAAGCTGATAAAGCATCAACAAGCACATCAGCATCTAAAAATACTAAAAAAGCGGGCGCCACAACCGCCAATTCTAAAACCGGAAGCGGTGACGGAAAAGGAAATGCGGCTATAGGAAATTTAATTAAAGGAAGAGGAACAAAAGCGGGAAGTCAAGGAGACGGGACGGGAGTCGGAAATGCAGGAGATCCTTTAGGAGGCGACGGAAACGGAGACAGTAAAGTGGGAATCGACAGGAAATTGATCGGTTTTATTCCCGGAACAATGGGAAGAGGTGGAGCACAGCCTTCGAATAGCTGTACGGCAAGCGGAACAATTACCGTTGCTTACACGGTAGATAAAGCGGGAAATGTAGTTTCTGCAAGAAGGTTAAGCGGAACGTCAGACCCTTGTATTTCATCAAACGCGGTGGCATGGGTTAAGAAGTATGTAAAAGCTGAAAAAGCCAATGTTTCTTCCACCGGATCTTATAAAATTACTTTCTAAAAATACAAAAGCACTTTATTCAAGTGCTTTTTTTATTTCGTTGATTCTGTTGATAACGGGAAGTGCAAATATTCCGCTGGTTTGAAGATATAGTTCGTAAAACGTTTTTGCTTTGTCTAAAAAGTCATTATTCTGGCTTGCTTTACCATTAAAATAGAAAAGATTTCCCAACATTTCATAATAATCTTTGTGATCTCTTTCCTGTCTTTCGTTCACTATTTCAATAATTTCTTTTTTTGATTTCGATGCAAGCGTGGTAAAATCAAATTTGAAGATATCTTTCATTAATGTTTCGAAATCCAATTCTTTCTGCATTAAACTTTCTTCAGGTTTATCTAAAATCAGTTTTTCTAACGCTTGGGTTAACTGACGTATTAGTCGTAATGTGAATTCTTTATCTGTTATCATATTGGTTTAAAGTTTAAGGTTGTATGTTTAAAATTAATTGATTCTCAACTTTTAAGCAAAGAAAAGATGTGCAAGTACAATAGCAGTAATAACACCTACTAAATCCGCCAAAAGCATAGCAATTACCGTATATCTCGTATTCTTCACGGCTACGGCTCCAAAATAAACGGCAATCACGTAAAACGTCGTGTCTGAGCTTCCCTGAAGAACCGCTGCCAACTTGCCTTGGAAACTATCCGGACCGAAAGTCGCCATCGTATCCATCATCATTCCACGTGCTCCAGAACCGGATAATGGTTTGATTAAAGCGGTTGGTAGTCCATCCACAAATCTTGCATCCAAATTGGAAGCATTGGCAACCCATTTCATTCCGTCAATAATGACTTCAAAAACGCCTGAAGTTCTTAAAAGAGAAATCGCAATCAACATTCCTACTAAATACGGAATAATCTTTACGCTAGTTGTAAAACCTTCTTTCGCACCGTCCGCAAACGCCTCAAAAACATTGATCTTTTTATAAACTGCACCCAATACAATCGCTACGAAAATAAAAAGTATAAGTCCGTTACTTAAAACCTGACTGAATATATCCAACGCTTCCTTACTCAAACCGGTTAAATACCAAACGAGAAGGCCAATCAATGCAGAAATTCCTCCGATATAGGCTAAAAGAACAGGTTTTAAAAGATTTATTTTTTGATAAATTGAAACAATAATCATTGCAGCTAAAGTTGCCGCAAAAGTTGCGATCATGCAGTACAGGAAAATATCCGTGGGGTTTTTAGAACCTGCAGAAGATCTCAACGCGATAATCGAAACCGGAATTAACGTCATTCCTCCGGCGTGAAGACAGAGAAACATAATCTGCGAATTACTCGCTGTATCTTTATTCGGGTTTAAACTTTGAAGGCTTTCCATGGCTTTTAATCCAAAAGGAGTTGCGGCATTATCCAAACCCAAAAGATTAGCACTGAAATTCATTAACATATGCCCGAAAGCGGGATGATCTTTCGGAATTTCAGGGAATAATTTTGAAAAAAATGGTTGAATTAATCGGCTTAAAAGATTGATTCCGCCTGCTTTTTCTGCAATGCTCATGAAACCCATGAACAAAGCCATAATTCCTATCAATCCCAGACAGATTTTTACTGCAGTTTCGGAAGTTCCGATCACGCCGTCGGTTTCCTGAACGCGGTACACATTTACTTCCTGTTTTAAAGAATCGGTTTTATAATGAATTCGGTTGTCCTCAAAACTGTTTTTTTTCATCAAACTGTCTCGCACAATCGGTGCAACAACATTCATTTTTTGTGTTGCAATTTTTACTGTATCGCCGCCTTTTCCTACCACCATATCATTGAAAATAGTTTTGTAGTTACTTGATGAGACGTATTTTATACTGGCAATGGCAATGGCAATAATAATGAATGCCGACCAAATTCTGCTGAGAACCATTTGTTTGAATTAAGATTGTTTAAACTTATCAAAAAAACTTCAGATTACAAAGAGACGATGAATTTTTAAGTCATTGTGAGGAATGAGGTGACGAAGCAATTTCAATATAAAATTAAATTGAACGGAATTTTTGTCATGCTGGAAGCATCTCAGCGGTTATTTTAACGATGTTTAGATCCTTTCAGGATGACAAACTTCAAGAAGATGAATTTAAAATAATAGATTCTTCACTTCGCTTTCGCTTCGTTTAGAGTGAAAATGAAAATGTAGAAAGAAATTGAAATTTGTAAATAAAACGATTATTTTTCATCAAGATAAACCAAAAATCCTTCAAAATTATCATCCAGGTTTTTCAAAACTTTGGCTTCTTTCATTTTCTTTTCCAATCCATCAATGAAAAAACTTTTTTCAAAAAACTGACGGTGAATTCCGGGTAGTAATTCTCTGTAAAAATTCATTCCGAATGTATTGTTATGAAGATCCATTTTGGTTTCTAATGGTTTGTTGGGGAATAATTCTTCATGCATATCGGTGATTTTTTTGCAGAAATCAAGAGCTTTCTCAGGAGAAGAAACTTTTGAGCAGTACATCGTAATAAAACAGCACCAGAGTGCGTGTCTGAAAGCATTACCTATTCCGTTATTAGAAGCGGTTTTCGGGAACTTTTTCTGAGCAATGGTAAAAGCCTGCACGGTAGCATGAAAACTTAATACGGCGAAAATAGGATGGGGGAGAACAAGCCCTAAAAGACGACAAATCTTTTTAAAGCTCATGCTTCGGATCGTATTAAAAAATATTTTAAAAGTTCTCATCAATAAAAATCTCTCCCTAATTAGAGAGAGATTGTAGTATTTTGTTACAAATTATTAAGCATTTACTGCTAATAATTTTACTGTTTTAGCAACGGTTTCCTGTATTTCAGTTCTTTTCACGATGAAATCTACAAAACCTTTTTCCTGAAGGAATTCCGAAGTCTGGAAACCTTCCGGTAAGTCTCTACCGATCGTTTCACGAATAACTCTTGGTCCTGCAAAACCGATCAATGCTTTTGGTTCAGCCATAATAATATCGGCTGTCATTGCGAAAGAAGCGGTAATTCCACCAAAAGTTGGGTCACAAAGGTAAGCGATGTATAAAAGTCCTGCTTCTGAAAGCTGAGCCAATTTAGCCTGAACTTTTGCCAACTGCATCAAAGAATATGTTGCTTCCTGCATTCTCGCTCCACCAGACTGGCAAATGATCATGTAAGGAAGTTTATTTTTGATACAGTAATCTACCGCTCTTCTGATTTTTTCACCCATTACAGATCCTAAAGAACCTCCGATAAAAGCGAAATCCATACAAGAAACTACCATTTCAGTTCCTTTTACAGTTCCAACAGCATTTCTGATAGAATCTGTCAGTTTTGTTTTTGCTTTTACCTCTTTCAGACGGTCTGCGTAAGGTTTTGTATCCTTGAAATTCAGGATGTCAATACTTTCAACATTAGCATCCAATTCAGTGAATTTACCTTCATCAAAAAGGATATCAAAAAACTCTGCACTTCCTATTCTTACATGAAATCCGTCTTCCGGAGAAACATAGTTATTTCTCTTTAGTTCGTCATGCTCAACAATTTTTCCTGAAGGAGTCTGATGCCAAAGACCTTTGGGAACATCTTTTTTCTCATCAGTAGATGTCGTAATATTTTGTGCTTTTCTTTTAAACCACTCGAATGCCATATTGTATATAATTGATGTGTGATAAATGATAAGAGATAAAAGAAGCGATTTACAAATCAGCTATCATTCATCTCTTATCAATTATAATTTATTTAAGCGTATTTACGTTATTTAAATCTTCAAATGCCTGAACTAATCTTGCAGCGAAAGTTTCCTCACCTTTTCTTACCCAAACTCTTGGGTCATAGAATTTTTTGTTCGGTTTTTCTTCACCTTCAGGGTTTCCGATCTGAGTTCTTAAATAATCTACATTGTTTACCATGTAATCTCTGATACCTTCTGTGTAAGCAAACTGAAGGTCAGTATCAATGTTCATTTTAATTACACCGTAGTCAATTGCTTCTCTGATTTCTTCTAAAGTAGATCCAGAACCTCCGTGGAATACGAAGTTGATTGGCTTCTCAACAGTTCCGAATTTCTCCTGAACATATTTCTGAGAATTATCAAGGATTTTTGGTGTAAGAACCACGTTTCCTGGCTTGTAAACTCCGTGTACGTTTCCGAAAGCAGCAGCAATGGTAAAGTTATCAGAAATAGCTTTTAACTTTTCGTATGTGTAAGCGATATCTTCCGGTTGAGTATATAATTTTGAATTGTCAACATCAGAATTGTCAACACCATCTTCTTCACCTCCGGTTACTCCGATTTCTACCTCAAGAGTCATTCCGATTTTAGCCATTCTTTCGAAATATTTAGCAGAAATTTCTAAGTTTTCTTCTAAAGATTCTTCAGAAAGATCCAACATGTGAGAAGAATAAAGAGATTTTCCTGTTTGTTGGAAGAACTCTTCATTAGCATCCATCAATCCGTCGATCCAAGGCAATAATTTTTTTGCCGCGTGGTCTGTGTGAAGAATTACAGTTGCTCCGTAAGCTTCTGCAAGCGTGTGGATGTGTTTAGCACCAGCAATAGCTCCTAAAATTGCAGACTTTTGCCCATCATTGCTTAATCCTTTTCCTGCGTTGTAAGCAGCTCCACCATTAGAGAACTGAATAATAACAGGTGAGTTTAATTTTGCTGCCGTTTCCAAAACTGCATTTGTGTTGCTAGAACCAATTACGTTTACTGCAGGCAATGCATATTTGTTTTCTTTAGCGTGCTGAAAAATATCAGTAACTAACTGACCTGTGGCAACTCCTGCCGGGAAAATTCTGCTCATGTTTTACGTTTTAATATAAATTATTAGGGTTTGTAAAATTCCTGTAAAGGTAATAATTTTTAAAAATATTCTTAATTTCTTTTATCCCTTCCCCAAAGTAGCTTCTGGCGGATGGTTTCGTAGAAACTCAAATCGTTCGGCTGCACCAATAAAATCTGGAAATCTGCCTTTTTAATTACAATTTCTTTATCGGTTTCTATATGTATCAGTCGTGAATCCAGCGATAGGGAATATTGTGAAACCCTGCTTTCAACTCTGAATTTAATTTCTACGCTATCGTTCACCACCAAAGGTCTTACATTTAAATTGTGCGGAGCGATAGGCGTGATGACGAAGTTTTCGTTATTTGGAGAAATAATCGGGCCGCCACAACTTAGCGAATAAGCCGTAGAACCGGTAGGCGTTGAAACAATAACACCGTCTCCCCAGAATACATTTAAAAATTCATCATTAATATAAGAATCCACCGTTACCATCGATGTCGTTTCTTTTCTGGAAACGGTAACATCATTTAAAGCGTACGGGAAAAAATCTTCTAAAACAGGCGAAACCACTTGAATAACAGATCGGCGACTGGTTTTTACATCACCTTTCAAAATAGAATCAAGCTCTTTAAAGGCTTCTTCTTTGGTGAAACTCGCTAGAAATCCTAATCTTCCGGTATTTACACCAACAATCGGGATTTCAAGATCTTCAATAAAGGTTAAAGAATTTACAATCGTTCCGTCGCCACCAAAAGTGAAAAAAAGATCGACCTCTTTATCGATAAGATCCTGTTTGTTGTTAAAGGTTTCGAAAATCTTTGAAAACTGAAGGGCTTCAGCCATCTCATCGTACAAAACAGATTTTACGCCTCTGCTTTCCAATTCGGAAATAAATTTGCTTAAATATAAAAAAGTATCAAGATCTTTTTTCTGAGAATATATGGCTGCCTTCATTAGTTTATATTTCTATAAATTTCTGGAAAAATCCGAATCTGTCATTCAACAAATCCGATTTTTCATCAGAATAATATTTTTCTACAATTCTGTAATCATATCGGTCGAATGTTTCATCAATGGAGCTTAGATTTTCATTGCTGATCTTTATCGTTACATGAATCACCTCGTCGGACATGAAACTGATAAACGCACCATAAAATTTCGAGTTGTTGCTCTCCACAATATTGGCGATCTCCGTCATCGAATATTTTCTGGATGGGGTTTCTACTGTAAGAATAGCTCCCGATTCTGAAAATAATGCATATTTCGATAAATCCTGGAAAATATCTTCACAACTGATGTAGCCCAGATACTTCTCCGCTTTATTAATCACAGGAACCACGTTGGCATTAAAGGTATGAAACAGCCGGATGCTGTCCATAATATTATTGTCTTCCGGAATAGCAAAACGCTCGATTTGATGCTCCAAATCTTTGAGTGTTCCTTCTTCTTCGTAAAGAAAATCCTGCGCAAGGGCTCCGTAAAAGTGGTGAGATTTTTTAATGAAAATATGAGAATATCCAAAGTCTTCTAACATGTTCCTTGCTGATTCTATCGAGTCAGTAAGGCTAAAGCATGGGAAGTCTTTTGAGATATAGTCCTTGATAAACATTGTGCTAATTTATAAAAAATTAAATAAAACCGTTTCTGAAAATGAAACTTTTTTTCTTGAAATTTTAAAAAATTGAAATTAAAATTTGTTCGTGTCGAAAAAAAAGGTACCTTTGTCGCCTTTCATTTTTACTTTTTATTAGATTTATTTCAAACTGCACTGTCTCTTAGGCATATGCAGTTTTTTTATTTTAAAGCTTTCGCAAATTCCCACATTACAATTCCACCGCAAACGCTTACATTTAAAGAATGCTTGGTTCCCAATTGAGGAATTTCAATAAAAGAATCGATATTCGGCAACGCTTCATCGCTGATTCCTTCAACTTCATTTCCTAAAATAACTGCATATTTCTTCGATTTATCAATCGTAAAATCAGTAATCATCTGGCTGCTCGTTGTTTGCTCAATACCCACAACTTCAAAACCCTGCGATTTTAAATCAGCAATGGTTGTATTAATATCACTCTCGTGGCTCCAGTCTACACTTTCCGTTGCTCCCAAAGCGGCTTTGTGAATTTCACGGTGTGGCGGTTGAGGCGTAATTCCGCAAAGAATAATTTTCTGAACCAAAAATGCATCTGCCGTTCTGAAGGTTGCACCTACATTATGCATACTTCTGATGTTGTCTAAAACCACGACCAAAGGAATTTTTTCAACCGATTTAAAGGTTTCTACATCTATTCTGTTGAGTTCTTCCAGTTTTAATTTGTGTACCAATGTCTTATTTTGTTGAGATTAATTTTCCGTCCTTGTAAACTTCTGTTTTTTCTATGCTTCCGTTTTCGCGGTAATGAACTCTGGTTCCGTTCCATTTATCATTTACGAATTCTGTTTCCCTTTGGATTTTTCCAGACGGGTAAAGCATTTTCCATTTTCCTGTGGCAATTCCGTTATCGTAATATCCGATTTGCTTTACAGATTTCCCGTTTTCATAAAAAAGTTTACTTTCGCCCTGCAATTTACCAAATTTAAAATTTGAAATTTCAGTAATAATTCCGGAAGGATTATAAAAAGTGGCTACCAAACTGTTGTCGTAAATGTTTTTTTCGCCGTTTCTAAAAACTTCTTTTGAGGTTAAAATACCTTCCTTATTGAAGTACGACCATTCTTTCACCTTATAATCTTTCTTATATTCTCCTTTGGCCTGCACTTTTCCGTTGTCATAATAAAAAATAGCATCACCTTCCAGTTTTCCTTTTTTCCATTCTGCAATTTCTTTTACCTGTCCGTTTTCGTAAAACTGTTTGCAGCTTCCTTCCTGTAATCCGTCTTTGAAGCCGCAAGGTTTTTGGGCAGACATGATTCCGAATGTACAGATGGCAATTAATAATGGATATTTCATAATTTTTCTTTTTGTTTAAAATTAATGTTTGTTGAAATAATGTGAATTCATGTTCATGAATACATGAAAAATTTTAACATTTCTCTCCCCAAATTTGGGTATTTATTCTCTTTTGTGAAATACCTATATTTGGCTAAAATATCAGCTATGAAAAATGTACTCGTTTTAATGACCATGGTATCAGCTTTTACTTTTACCAAAGCACAAAATACATACTATCCGCAGGCTTTTTTCGATAAAAAATTAGCACAAAACATGATCGGTTTCGGGAACTCAACCATTGAAGGCGTGGCTTCCACCAAGCAGAAAAACAACTGGGGAATCAAACCTTTGCTGGCAGAAAAGCATTATGCCAAAAAAGGAACCGTGGTCATGCTTTTTCCTGTAACTCCTTATTTTGAGGAATTTTACGACATGAGAAAGAAGTATGAAAATAAAAAAACAACCGTTTATATGTCTGAAGAAGCCTTTAAATATAGAATTGAAGCTTTAACAGACGACCGCGGAAGGTTTAAATTTGAAAAACTGAAACCCGGAAAATATTATCTGGAAACCATTATTAATTTTACGGCAACCGCAAGTTATCAGAAACAAACCGGGCAATCGGATGCTTATAACGCTTACGGAGGATATTTGTATTCTACCCCAATCTATCAAACGTTTTTCTATGGCTACAATGCAGGAAACCGAGAAAGCAAGTTTGTAGAGATAAAACAGGATGGCGAAATAAAAGAGATCAAGCTATAAGGCTTGATTTTTTATTTTCTTGAACCCATGATCTGATGAACATTTTTCTCAATATTTTGGGCAATAGTTTCCATCGGAATATCGTTTTCGTCGTTGTTAAAAGGATCTTCAATTTCTTCAGCAATTAATTCAAGACTCATCAAAACGTAATAAATAAAAACCGTTAACGGAATTATAAAATTTCCGATATTGATCACGTAAGCAATCGGCAAGGCGAAAACATACAGAATAATAAATTTCTTGATAAACGAAGAATAAGAATACGGAATCGGAGTGTTTTTAATTCTCTCACAACCGCCGCAAACTTCAAGAAAACCGGATAATTGACTGTCTAAATACAACATTTCAATATCCGAAATTTTTCCTTCTTTTTTTAATTGATTTAATTTATGACTCATTAAAATTACAATCTCGCTCGGACCGTGGTTTTTCAGTTCTTTTTCAATTTCAGAATAATCTTCATCCAACGCCAATCTTGTAGATTCTTTCGATAAATGTTTGGCTAAAAAATGAGGAAAGAATTTTAAATATCTTGCAATTTGTTCAGCAGTTTGTCTGTCATCTCCAAGAATGGTATTGATTTTTATGGCAAAATTTCGCGTGTCATTGACTAATTTTCCCCAAAGTTTTCTCCCTTCCCACCATCTGTCATAAGCAGTATTTGTCCTGAAAACCAACAATAAAGAAAGCACAAATCCCAACAAAGAATGAATCATTCCCACATTGCTAATCCCCGATTTTGAGGTTAAATGAAAATATTCCAGTTCCAGATATTCAATTCCCCACGAATATAATCCCACAAGGATCATGCTCGGAAATAAAATCTTCAATGTATCGCTCTTATGTAAACTGAAAAGGATTTTCAGGAAATGTTTGGTGTTGTAAACTCTCATAAATTCTCTTGGTTTCACAAAGATAAAATTTTCGCTTTATCCGAACTTTATTAAAAAGCTTAAAATTTTGTTTAAAACTAAAGCTCATGCTATCATTTGCTGAATGAAATGCCTTTGCGAACGGAAAAATATGCATAAAATTTTCAAATAAAAACCTTGCGACTTTTGTGTTAAAAAAAGATTCTTCATTGGACTTTCATCCCGTTCGGAGCTGTATTGTGTAAAATATTTGTGAAATCTGAAGAAGATAAATCTACACTCAAAATTTCTTCAAAATTCAAAAAAACACTATTTTTAGATCTCATTTTAAATACCAAATCAAAATGATCCTCCAAAACGTAGATGTTGTCACAGATATTAGTAAAGAAGATTTCCAGAAAAATTACTTCAAAAAGCATAAACCTCTTTTGATAAAAAATTTCGCAAGTCGCTGGGATGCTTTCGACAAATGGAATTTCGACTTTATCCGTGAAAAAGCTGGTGAACAGGAAGTTCCTTTATATGATAACAAACCTGCGGATGCGAATAAAAGTACCGATGCGCCTGTTACAAAAATGAAAATGAAGGAATATATTGATACGATAAAAAGTAATCCTTCTGATCTTCGAATTTTCTTTTACATCATCACAGATCGTCTTCCTGAATTATTGAAAAATTTCACTTATCCGGATTTAGGGATGAAATTTTTTAAGCGACTACCTACCTTATTTTTCGGTGGAAGTGAAGCTCATGTTTTGATGCACTATGATGTTGATTTGGGTGATTTCTTACATATTCATTTTGAAGGGAAAAAGAGAATTTTACTGTTTGATCAAAAGCAGTCTGCCTTTTTATATAAAGTTCCGTTGTCGGTTCATACCATTTATGATGTGGATTATGAAAATCCAGATTATGAAAAGTTTCCTGCGCTGAAACATGCTAAAGGTTTTGAAATTTTTATGGAACATGGCGATGCGCTTTTTATTCCAGGGGCTTTTTGGCATTTTAACCGATATTTGGAGCCTGGTTTTTCGATGTCGCTTCGTGCGCTTCCGAATAAACCGAATGTTTTTGCCAATATGTTGTATCATGTTTTCATTATGAGATATACAGATAAATTAATGCGAAAACTTTTTAAAGCTAAATGGGTGGATTACAAGCAGAAGTGGGCGTATAAAAAGAGTTCGAAAGCATTGGCTAAGATCAAATAAACTGTCTGCTGATAGTTTTTTAATAATCTTTGTCAAGATTTTAGATATTGACAAGGATGGAATAAATTAAGTATGGTGAAAACTTTAAGCTGAGATCTGATTCCTGCAACCTAATTCCTATTTATTTCATACTTTTACCGACCTAATTTTTAAGAACGATTGTAATGGCAAAGGCAGCGAAGAAAGAAACCCCGTTAATGACGCAGTACAATACCATCAAGGCGAAATATCCTGATGCGCTTTTGTTGTTCAGGGTGGGTGACTTTTATGAAACTTTCGGGCAAGATGCGGTTAGAACTTCTCAGATTTTAGGAATTGTTCTGACGAAAAGAGCAAACGGGGAAGGTCATATCGAGTTGGCCGGATTTCCGCATCATTCTGTAGATTCTTACCTACCAAAATTGGTGAGAGCAGGAATGAGAGTTGCCATTTGCGATCAGTTGGAAGACCCAAAAATGGTGAAAGGAATTGTAAAAAGGGGAGTGACGGAATTGGTAACACCCGGAGTTACGTTCAACGATCAGGTTTTAAATTCAAAAAAGAATAATTTTCTACTTTCTTTACATAAAGAAAAAGAGAAATTCGGAATTGCGTTGGTTGATATTTCGACAGGTGAATTTTTGGTGAGTGAAGGAAATTTAGAAAAGTTACTTCACATCGTTAATACATTTGATCCGAGTGAAATTATTTATCAGCGCAGCGTTCAGATTCCGGAACAGATTAAAAATAAAAATGCTTTTAAGCTCGAAGATTGGGCGTATCAATATAATTTCGCTTACGAAAAACTGACGAGTCATTTTAAAACCAATTCATTAAAAGGTTTTGGCGTTGAAAATCAACCATTGGCCATTACGGCGGCAGGAGCGATTTTCGCTTATTTGGTGGAAGATACGCATCACAATTTACTGTCTCACATCACAAAAATTCAGGTGATTCCACAGGAGGATTTTCTAATGATGGATAATTTCACATTGAGAAATCTTGAAATTGTTTACCCAAGTAATGCACAAGGAAAATCTTTGTTAGATATTATCGATAAAACATCAACTCCGATGGGAGGGAGATTGTTGAGACGAAGAATTATTTTACCTTTAAAATCCGTCGAAGAAATCAACAGAAGGCTTTCTTTAATTGATTTTTTAAACGAAAACGATCAGCTTAAATATGATATTTCCCAATTATTAAAATCGATTTCCGATTTAGACAGATTGATGGGAAAACTGGCGGCAGAAAAAATTTCACCAAAAGAATTGGGATATCTTCGTCAGAGTTTAATTAATATTCATACAATTAAAGGGTTGCTTCATCCTCATGCTGATATTTTGGCTTGGCTGGAACCTTTGTACGATCAAGATGAATTGATCAAATGTCTTCAAAATCATTTAAATGAAGAACTTCCGGTTAATTTAGCGAAAGGAAATGTCATTAAAGAAGGAGTTTCTGAAGAGCTTGACCGATTGAGAGGACTTCAGTCGAAAGGTCGCGGTTTCTTAGACGAAATGTGCCAAAGAGAAATCGAAAGAACCGGAATTACAAGTCTTAAAATTGATTTTAACAATGTTTTCGGATATTATATTGAAGTCCGAAATACACATAAAGATAAAGTTCCGAGTGATTGGTTGAGAAAACAAACGCTCGTAAATGCTGAGCGTTACATCACGGAAGAACTGAAAGAATATGAAAGTCAGATTCTTGGCGCGGAAGAGAAAATCGGAGTTTTAGAAAACAAATTATACAGAGATGTTTGCGCTGAAACGATGATTTATATCGATCAGATTCAGGAAAATTCTAAAATCATTGCGCAATTGGATGTTGCAGTTGGTTTGTCCGAACTTGCTGTTTCTGAGAGTTATACGAAGCCCGTTTTGAATGACGGTTTCGCCATCGATTTAAAAGAAGCAAGACATCCAATTATCGAAAATGCACTTCCTTTAGGTGAAAAATATATCCCGAATGATATTTTTTTAGATAAAGATTCTCAGCAGATTATTATGGTTACCGGACCAAACATGGCGGGTAAATCGGCGATTCTTCGTCAGACTGCGATTGTTTGTCTTTTAGCTCAAATCGGAAGTTTTGTGCCTGCGAAACATGCTGAAATCGGAGTTTTAGATAAGATTTTCACGAGAGTTGGTGCAACAGATAATATTTCTGCAGGTGAATCAACTTTTATGGTTGAAATGAACGAAGCGGCGAATATTTTAAATAATATTTCCGAAAGAAGTTTAATTCTTTTAGATGAAATTGGTCGTGGAACTTCTACTTACGATGGAGTTTCCATTGCTTGGGCAATCGCGGAATATCTTCATCAGCATCCGACTCAGGCAAAGACTTTGTTTGCAACGCATTATCATGAATTAAATGAAATGACGGTGAACTTTGAGCGTGTGAAAAATTTCCACGTTTCAATTCAGGAGAATAAAGGGAATATTATCTTTTTAAGAAAACTAATTCCTGGAGGAAGCGAACACAGTTTTGGTATCCACGTAGCGAAATTAGCGGGAATGCCTGCAAAAGTAGTCAACAGAGCTAATGAAATTCTGAAAACTTTGGAAGCAAGCCGTTCTCAAAGTGGTGGTTCTTCTGAAAATATTAAAAGAGTGACAGAAGAAAATATGCAATTGTCTTTCTTCCAGTTAGACGATCCTGTTTTGGAAAATATTCGTGAAGAATTGACGAAAATTGATATTAATACGTTGACACCGATTGAGGCTCTCATGAAGCTGAATGCCATTAAAAAGATGATTGGTAAATAATTTTTAACTAATCATATTTCTTTAACGTCAAAGGGAAAGTATATAAAAAACGAACAGGCTCACCATTATTTGTGGCGGGTTTCCATCTTATAAATAGTCTTCTTACGGCTATTTCAGCGGCTTGCGAATGCTTTTTATCATCTCCGGTAGCAGTGACGAATCTCACATACCCGTTTTTTTCAACAATGAAATAGACTCGCGTATTTATTTGGTCTGATTTCACATCAATGACATCCATTTTTTCTGCAAATTGTCTTTTAAAAGTTTCGGTACCACCGGGAAATTCAGGAAGAGTATTGGCTGTGGTGACGACATCATTTAGCTTCATTCGAGTTCGTAAAATCCCATAATCCGGAATATTTTTCACATTACTAAATTCAGGAATATAATCTTCTTTGGCTTGAGAAAATGCAATAATACCAAAGAAAAGCATTAAAGAAAGAAGTGCTTTTTTCATACTAAACGGATTTGATGGATGTGTTGTGAATGCAAAAAAAGAGCCTAAATCAGACTTATTATATAATTTTAACGTATGAATATTGTTGAAAAAGAAACCTTTCTTTAAATTTGAATATGAAAAAAATAATCCATCTATTTTTATTTCTTTTTTCTATTTCAGTTTTCAATGCTCAACAAAAAGATGTTCCATCTATAAAATATGAAGAGCTTGAAAGTAGAATTCAGCAAGAAAAAGATCAACTTTTGGTAGTCAATTTTTGGTCGACCACCTGTGCTCCTTGTGTGAAAGAACTTCCGCATTTTATGGAAATCAACAAAAAATATTCAGATAACCCAAAATTTAAAATGATCTTGGTTTCTTTGGATCGATTGGTTGATAAAGAAAGGGTGTTGAAATTCATCAAAAATAAAAATCTTACCGCAGAAGTTATCTTATTGGATGATATCAAAAGAATGAACACCTGGATTCCCCGTTTTGAAAAAGATTGGGATGGAAATATTCCGGTGACGATCTTCTATAAAAATGGCGAAAAAGTGCATTTTAATGATGGTGAAATGAGCAAAGATGAATTAGAAAATATAATTGTAAAAAACTTATAAACAGATATTTATGAAAAATTTTAAATTATTAATAACTGCTTTTATTGTTATGCTTGGCTTACTGAGTTTTACAACAATAGCTCATGGTAAAAACGGAAATGATAATGAAAATAAATCTGCTATAAAAGGCTATGAAGTTGGTGATGAAGCTACGGATTTTAAGCTGAAAAATGTTGATGGAAAAATTGTTTCTCTAGCAGATTTTAAATCAGCAAAAGGGTTTATCGTTGTTTTTACGTGTAATCACTGTCCTTATGCTAAAAAATATGAAGACAGAATTGTAGAGTTAGACAAAAAGTATAAATCTCAGGGTTATCCGGTAATTGCCATCAACCCCAATGATCCAAATGTACAGCCTGAAGATGGTTATAAGCAGATGATCGAAAGGGCAAAGCAGAAAGGTTTTACTTTTCCGTATTTAGTAGATGAAGGGCAGAAAATTTTCCCTCAATACGGAGCCACAAAAACGCCTCATGTGTTTCTTCTGCAAAAAGAAAATGGTAAAAATATCGTGAAATACATTGGTGCGATTGATAATAATTACGAAAATCCGAACGATGTTTCCGAATATTATGTTCAGGATGCAGTGAATGCTTTGATTAAAAATGAGCCGATAAAAATGACGAAAACTGTCGCAATCGGTTGTACTGTGAAGGTGAAAAAATAATATATTTGTAGAAATATCAATTAAAAACGGGCTTTAGTCCGTTTTTTTAATGAAAAAATCTAGCCAAAAATAAATATGAAATTCAAGTTTAGCTTAAAATATTTCGTTTCAACAATATTAATCTTCTTAATTGAAGTATTAATTGCCACCAAGCTCAAAGATATTTTCTTCGTAAGAGCTTATTTAGGAGATGTTATTGTGGTGATGTTAATCTACACTTTTATTAAAAGTTTTATTGAAATAAAGAGCGATCAAAAATTGATTTTTGGAATTTTTATCTTCTCATGTTTGGTTGAGTTTGCGCAATATTTTAATATTGCAGAAAAACTAGGCTTCCAACCCGGAAGCCTAATGTATATTGTAATCGGAAATTCGTTTTCCTGGATCGATATTTTGTGCTACGCAGCTGGATGTTTGCTACTTTCTATTTTCGTTAAAATCACAGAAAAGAAGAAAATTGTTTAATAGTTATCTTCCGAAACTATCATATTTATCTTCGGCATATTTTATAAAACGATTCAATAATGCCACATTATCTTTTTCCATCGGTGAAAGATCTTTATCTACATTATTCGAAACCGGAATATACCAATCTGTTTGTTCAAAAAAGTTTCTGTAAGTCGCTTTTTTAAAGGCATATCCGTGTCTTGCGAAAACTGAATTTTTAATGATCTCCATATCCAGTTTTCTTAGATTTTTTAAATCTTTTTCAGATAATTTCTGCTTTGAAGCATTTAAACTGAAAACCGCATCCGAAGCAATTCTGTTTTTAGAAGCCGTATAAGTTTCCGTTTTTCCGGTTTCTTCATCCGTATATTTTTCGACAAAATTTTTCGGATTTTCCCAATCGATGAGGTCGTTGTCTTTATTCAACATGAAATTAGGATTATAAACGAATTCTTTTTTAGTCAGTTTTAATGTTTTTACAGGCGCTTTTACCGCAGATTTATTAAAAGCCGACCAATTTCCGGTTAAACTGTCGCTGTTCAATTTTACCTCAAATCGACCATCTGTTTTATCATTTCCCGGCTCATCAAGCACAAAAGACTTTGAAGTTTCATTAAAAATTCCACGAAAAGGTCGCTGATTTCCTTCGACAATACTTTGTCCGTAAACGCTGTCTTTAGTAATTCTGTTGATCTTCAGAGACAATTTTTTGTAAATTTCACCTTCGTATTGTTCGCCATCTTCAGAGATAATCATTCCTTTTCCTGCAAAATCTCCGGTGTAAATTCCGTAATACTCTTTATAGATTTCTGGCGCAACCGTTGAATCTTTTTTAGCAGTAAGGCTGTCTTTTGAATTGCTGTTAGACTTTCCATCTTTTTTACAACCGATTAAAGTGACTGTAAATAAAGAGATCAAGGTTAATTTTAAAATTTTCATATCTATTGTTTTTGATTTTATGGTGATATTTAACGGCAAAATAATAATTTCACAAATATTTTTTGGCAATTAAACATTCAATTAATAAAAGATTTGGAATCCAGCCCAGCCATGCAATGATTTGATAAACATCCATCGGGTTTGGGTGAAATAAATATACAATAATTACTTTCCACATTCTCAAAGTGACGGCAGATAATGTTAAAGCGAAGCTTCGCCACATCCATTGTTTGTGTTCTTCAAAATTTTTCTGTCGAGCTAATTGATACGCTTTAAAGGTTGAAAACCACCACAAAAAGCCTAATGTCACGAAAGAAATTTTAGCGAAAATTCCACCATTCGCAAAAATTCCCATGTAAATTCCCGACGGTGCTGCTAAAAGTAGAATCAGAAAAATATAAATCTTTCCGATATTTTTATGGAAATTTTTTAATCTAAAATCTTTTCGGAGAATGGCTAAAAATCCACTTAATAAAACAAAAATACTGGTGTAAACGTGAGTGTAAAAAAAGTAGAGATATTCCGGTCTTTCAATAACTTCAGTTTGTTTGATCATTAAAAAACTGACGTTTGTATCTAAAGGAATATACTCTAAAGTAATTTTCAGCATCAGCCAAAAGAAATATCCGAATCCTATGATTAAAAGGATTTTAAGAATATTCAAAATATTTTTTTTGACTGAAAGCATTCAATAGTTATTTACCTTCAAAAAAATCAATAACTAAAGAATTGAAAAGTTCAGGTTTCTCGACAATAACAGAATGTGAGGAATTGGGAATAATTGTCAACTGACCTTTTGGAATTGATTCTGCAATCTTTACTGTATGCTCTGTTTTTATAACATCTTTATCGCCAGCCATGATTAAAGAAGGGCACTGAATAGCTTTTAAATCTTCATACTTCAGATTAGGATATTTTAAATCAAGATTATATAAATCTATATAAACGTCATTTACTCCATTTTTATTTTCCTTGATCAGTTTCGCCAATGTTTTTTTCAACTCTATAAGTTCGTCATCTTTTAGCCCTTCAGGAAAAATATTAGCTCCTGTTGATGCTATTTTGTCAACTAATTCCGGGTATTTTATTGCCATTAATATAGCTAAGATACCTCCGTCACTCCATCCCAGAATTTTTACTTTTTTGATATTTTGCTGATCCAAAAACTGCTTTAAATCTTCAACCTGAATATCAAAAGTTAATTCTTTCGTTTTATCATAGGTAGATTTTCCTCTTTCTCTGCAATCCACAATAATTACTTTGTATTTTTTAGAGAAATCTTCAACCTGATTCATGAATGCGCTTATTGATTGCCCGTTTCCATGAAGCATTAATAAAGGTTCTCCTTCTCCATAAGTTTCATAGTACATTTTAATGCCATTTACATCAGCATATTTACCATGAGACATATTTCCGATAATGTTTTCTCCTTTAATATGTAAAGATTTTTTTCCACTGAAGGGCTTATTTTCAGAAGCTGAAATTGTAAAATTTTTCACATGGGTAACCTTATTTCTACCAATACCTTCTGTCCAGTCTTGTTCTAAAGTCAAATCTTCTTCAAATCCGCTATTTTTTAATGGGATTTCTTTCCATTTTTTTGTTTTGCCATCATTTACCTCAAGTTTAAAATCATCAAAATAAAAATCTCCATTGTCTTCTGCAAATGCACCAATGTTTAAAGTTTTCGCTTTCGAATCTATGGTTCCTTCTATAGTGAAGGTTTTCCACTCTGAGGTTACTTTTATCTTCGAATATGATTGATTTTCAAAAAATCCTGTGCTATCATCTATATTGTCTATTCTTGCCCAAATAGCACATTTGGCATTATTATCATTTTCTTTTCTGATTTTTGCAGATACTTTAAATTTTTGATTCTGTATATTTTCTACATTTAAAGATTGAACAAAAGATGTCCATTCGGCTACTATAGCTTTATTTTGAGCAAAAACAAGAAAAGAGAATAATAAAAGAGAAAGTGAAATAAATTTTTTCATTTGATATGTTTTTATAAATTATTTAAATCCTGTGCTATTAACCAAGCCTCACTCCAGCAGGCCTGAAAATTAAAACCACCTGTCACCGCATCAATATTTAAAACTTCTCCAGCAACGTAAAAGTTAGGCAAAATTTTCGAAGTCATGTTTTTAAAGTTAATTTCCTTTAAATCAACACCTCCTGCGGTTACAAATTCATCCTTGAAAGTCGATTTTCCGGTCACGTTGAATTTCTTTTTGCATAAATTTTCTAAAATTGTTTGCATTTCTTTTCCGGAAATTTGCGCCACTTGTTTATTTAAATCTACTTTTGAAACGTCTAAAATTCTCTGCCAAAAACGATTCGTGATCTCAAAAATTTTCGATTGCCCAATCGTTTTCTTTGGATTCGATTGTTTGAAATTCTGGAATAATTCTTCAGCATCATCCATGTCTTTTGAAATAAAATTAACCACAATTTCAAAATTATATTTCACTTTTGCCAAATTAATCGCTTCCCAAGCCGAAATCTTCAAAATCGCTGGTCCGGAAAGTCCCCAATGCGTAATCATCATAGGTCCGCTTTCTTCGGTTTTTAGTTTTGGAATTGAGGTTTCTGCCATTTCAAAACTTGTTCCGGCAATATCTTTCAGCAAATCATCTTTTATATTAAAAGTAAATAGAGAAGGAACCAGATCAATAATTTTATGACCTAAATTTTCAATCATCTTCAACGATTTCGGAGAGCTTCCGGTGGTATAAATCACAAAATCTGCTTCAAAATCTCCTAAACTTGTTTTCACAAGATATTTTTCATCAAGTTTTTCAATTTCTTTTACCGAACATTTTGTTTTGACTTCAACATTTTTCTTTTGAATTTCATTCAAAAAAGTATTGATAATCGTCTGTGAAGAATTGCTTTCCGGAAAAACCCGGTTATCGTTTTCTATTTTTAATGAAACTTTTCGCTGATCGAACCAATCCATCGTATCACCCGGCTGAAATTTGGTGAAAACACTCAATAATTCCTTATTTCCGCGAGGATAAAACTGAACCAATTCTCTTGGATCAAAGCAAGCATGAGTCACGTTGCAACGACCGCCTCCTGAAATTTTCACTTTCTGAAGTACGTCCGAATTTTGTTCGAGAATGGTAATTTTATATTTGGTTTCGTCTAGATTGGATGCACAGAAAAAGCCTGCTGCACCGCCTCCGATAATGATAATTTGTTTCATAATGTTATTAATCTTATGCTCAAGATTATTTTTGCAAAACTACAATTTTTATAAACCATCTTATTTGAGTAATTTTGAAGAATATAATTTTTCATCGTTAAAGTGAAAATTATCAACTATTTTAAAACAAAATTTAAATGATATTCTACCATAAATTCGAAGTTCGTTGGAGCGATTTGGATGCCAACAAACATTTAGCAAATTCATCTTATGTTCAATATTGCGCTCAGACGAGAATGGCCTTCATGAAGCTTGAAAAGATGGGCGTTACGCAAATGAGCCGTTGGGGAATTGGTCCTGTGATTATGCACGAAAGATTTTCTTTTTTCAAGGAAATTTTTGCAGATCAAACGGTGATTGTAAGTCTTGAGGTTGATGCTTGTGCAGATGATTGTTCGATTTACCGTTTCGTTCACAAATTCTATACGCCGGAAGGAGAGCATTGTGCAACTTCTGAAGCAACAGGTGTTTGGATCGATACAATGTTGAGAAAAATGACAACTCCGCCGGATGATGTGGTTGAGGCAATCAATAAATATAAAACCCCGAATACTGCGGTTTTGACAAGAGAGGATTTCAAAAAATTACCTTTCCGTCCAGAAAATATAGATCCGGCAGTATTTAATTAAAATGGTTTTAAGTTTAATGTTTTGAGTTTAAAGTTCGAACATTACTCATTACCAATTACTCATTACTTATAATTAAAAGATATGTTTGAAGATAAAGAACAGGAATTAACGCCTATTTCGAAATTAGGAGAATTTGGATTAATTAAACATTTAACGGAGCATTTTCCTTTGGCGAATGCCTCTTCGGAGCTTGGAGTGGGAGATGATGCTGCAGTTATTAATCCTGAAAATAGAAAAGTTGTTTTAACGACGGATGTTTTGGCAGAAGGCGTTCATTTTAACTTAGGATATGTTCCGTTGAAACATTTGGGTTATAAAGCTGTTGTTGTGAATCTTAGTGATATTGCGGCAATGAATGCAACTCCGACTCAGATTTTGGTTTCTTTGGCAGTTTCTAATCGTTTTCCGGTGGAAGCATTGGAAGAAATTTATTCTGGAATTCAGGCGGCTTGTGGAAGATATAAAGTTGATTTAATCGGCGGAGATACAACGAGTTCTAATGCTGGTTTGGTGATGAGCATCACCGCTGTCGGAATTGAAAATGAAGAAAATATTGTGAAAAGAAGTACTGCAAAACCAAACGATTTGCTTGTTGTAACCGGTGATTTGGGAGGTGCTTACATGGGACTTCAAATTTTGGAAAGAGAGCATGCTGTTTTCCTTGCTGATCCGAATATGCAACCTGAAATGGAGGGTTACGACTATATTTTGGAAAGACAATTGAAGCCGGAAGCAAGAACCGATGTGAAAGGAATTTTAGAGCAATTGGATATCAAACCGACTTCTATGATCGATATTTCTGATGGTTTAGCTTCTGAAATTCTTCACCTTTCTGATCAGTCTAACGTTGGTTTCAGATTGTATGAAGAGAAAGTTCCGATGGATACCCTAACCATTGAAACAGCAGATGAATTTAACTTAAATCCAGTTGTAACCGCTTTAAGTGGCGGTGAAGATTATGAATTGTTGTTCACGATTTCTCCAAACGATTTTGATAAAATCAAAAACCATCCGGATTTCACAATTATTGGTCATGCCGTTGAAAAAGAAGAAGGAAACTTTATGGTCGCGAGAGGTTCTAATCAGTTGATTGCTTTAACAGCGCAGGGTTGGGATGCTTTTTTAGGAAATAATCAGGAATAAATTATACAAATTCTTATCAATATAAAAACCACTGTTTTTAGCAGTGGTTTTTTGTTTGATGATGATTTTAATTTTTAATGAATTTATAATTTTCTTTATTATTGATACTTAAAAGATAAATTCCTTTTGATAAATGTGAAACTGAGATATTTTCCCCCTTTGTTTTTCCTTCAATCATTATTCGTCCTTCAGAATTAAATATTTTATAAGATGAATTTTTTTCATTTAAACCTTTAATATTGATGGAATTATGCGCCGGATTTGGAAATATTTTCACAGCATTTGATTTTTTAATATCAAAAGTTGATAAAGAACTGCTACAACCAGGTAAGTCATTCAAATTAATAGCAGGACTCGTTGTAGGTGCTGAAACTGTTAGTGTTGAATGCAATGGTAATGATTCATTAAAGAAGCCTCCATTTTTTAGATAAAACTTATTGTTATTAGTCCCACCAAAAGCGTCAATCCTTTGATTAGCGGTATAGGTAGCATCTGCCGTGAATTTTGCCTGAGAAAGCGGCATCCATACCCCTTGTTTCGTTCTGATCCATTGATTTCCGAACTCTGCTTTTCTGCCTAAATAGCCATAATCCGGAAGGAAGTTTTCAACAAAGCTATAAAAACTCTTCAAATAGGTAGTAGTGTAAGGTCTTTTCCAGCTGGCAATCAATTTCCATGTTCCCACTTCGGGAGCGAAAAACCAAGCCGTGTAATCTGTTTTTCCTGTTCCGTCGGGTTCGCCTTTCAAAAGAAATTTGTAGGTAACGCCGGCCTGCCAATTGTATTGCAGATAACTTTGACCGCCAGAACCTTCATTTCCAAATTCTCCGGTAGTTACATTTTCTCCTTTACAATTAAGCTTTATTTTATGATCTTCAGGGATATTATTGGGATCGTCTGTCGGGAAAGGGCTCCAAACCGAGAACAAAATTCTTCTTTCTGTAGCTGAATTTACCTGAATCCCAAAGTAACCTTCCGCAAAACCATTGGCCATAAAATATGAGCCTATTTTATCTTCACCCGTCGGAATCGTAACTTCATTATAATAGTATGAAGTGTCTGTGTTAGAAGGTAAAACATAAGACAAGTGGCACGACGGACCTCTTCTTGCCCAGTAATAATAATTCGGGTCGTTGCAGAAAAGATTGTTACCATTAGAAGCGTCTCCCGAATAAATAAAATGAGAAACATCTGCAAAATATCCACCAGTTTTGGTGATGCCTTGCAAATCTACTTTTACATAACCCGCAGTTACCGAAAAATTACCAACAGGATGAATAGCATAAGTAGAACCTGTAATAGAAATATTTTGAGAAACTCCATTCACCGTTATTTTTATAGTGCTGGTTCCAGAAGGTACTTTTGCTTTTAAACTTAAATTTAAAGTTCCCGAATTACCTACTTTAAAGTAGGTGCTTACGACAGTGTTGGGATTGATCCAATTACCCAATCCGTTATTGGTAATCACTTCCGGAGCCCCAGGTGGAGCAGATGTTACAAATGCATTTCCTGCCAATGGAACTTCTTGATCTAATTTGTAATTCGGTTTTTTTGCTGCATTAAAATTCTTACAGCAGAAAAATGAAATTACCGTAATAAAAAGTAGTTTTGTTTTCATTATTTGAATTTTGAATCAAATATAGATTCTGTTAATGCAAATAATCTGATATATTTTTAATTTTTAAAATTTTAGCTGAAATTTATTTTGAAGAATGTTTTTTTGTGAATTGTATTCTTGATTTGAGAAGTAATTATTTAAAATGTTAATAATTCACATACAGAAAAAACCACTGCGTTTACAGTGGCTTTACTTATTTATAATTCTAATCTTTCTTAATATCGGCTTTTGCCTCTTGGTAGGTTTTATCTACTGCTTTCGCTCCTTTTTGTGCCGTTTTCTTCGTCCATTTTGCGGCGTCTTTTACACCGTTTTTGGTGGCATTGTAGCCTTTTTCAGCAGTTTTTCCGGTCCATTCTGCGCCATCTTTAACAGCTGTTCCTACTTTTTTAGCATCTTTTTTAACTTCTTGCTTTACAGTCTCTTTTTGTTGTGCAGATACTCCGATTCCCAATAAAAGAATCACGGCTGCTGAAAATAATCTCTTTTTCATTTTTAAATTTTTTTGTTTTTAAGGTATTTTTCAAAAATCAGACCATTAATTTTCAAAAGTAAAACTAAAACAATAAGGCGTTGATTTTGATTGTTTTATAATTATTAAATGTAGGCAAAACTAAAGTGAATAGAAAAAGACTGCCTCAAAGACAGTCTTTAGTATATATAAAAATAGCAATTACGCTTTAGCAATATTCAAAATTACTTCCATTGCTTTTTGCATACTTTCTAACGCTACATATTCGTAAGGTCCGTGGAAATTAATTCCTCCCGCAAAAATATTCGGACAAGGAAGTCCCATATAAGACAACTGAGCACCATCTGTCCCTCCTCTGATGGCTTTGATTTTCGGCTCAATTCCTGCTTCTTTCATAGCAGCAGCAGCTAAATCTACGATGTGCATTTTCCCTTCAAACTGCTGTTTCATGTTTCTGTATTGCTTTTTAATCTCAATTTCAGCGGTTCCTTCACCGTGTTTTTGATTAAACTCTGCAATTTTTTCTTCCATGAATTTCTTTCTAGCTTCAAATTTTTCAGCATCATGATCACGGATGATGTATTGCAATTTAGCCTCAGAGATATCAGCATTAAGATCCATTAAGTGATAGAATCCGTCAAAACCTTTCGTCGTAGCCGGAGTTTCGTTAGCAGGGAGAGATTGTGCGAATTCAGAAGCCAAAAGAACAGCATTTACCATTTTTCCGTAAGCATAACCTGGGTGAACGCTCAATCCATGGATTTTTACCACAGCTCCCGCCGCGTTAAAGTTTTCATATTCCAGTTCTCCAACTTCACCGCCATCCATTGTATAAGCGAATTCTGCTCCGAATTTTGCCACATCAAACTTATGTGCACCTCTTCCGATTTCTTCGTCAGGTGTGAATCCTACAGCAATTCTTCCATGTTTAATTTCGGGATGAGTAATCAGATATTCCGCAGCCGTCACGATTTCCGCACAACCTGCTTTGTCATCAGCTCCAAGAAGCGTAGTTCCGTCTGTTGTAATCAACGTTTGACCAATATATTTCTTTAAACTTTCAAATTTTGAAGGAGATAGGGTAAAACCTGTCGACTGATTTAAAAGTAAATCATTTCCGTCATAATTTTCCCAAACCTGCGGCTTTACATTTTCACCACTAAAATCTGGTGAAGTATCATAATGTGAAATAAATCCAATGGTCGGCTTATCATCATTTTCAAGGTTTGATGGCACATAACCCATGATATAACCATTTTCGTCAATCGATACATTCTCAAGACCGATCGTTTTCAATTCTTCCGTGATATAATTGGCGATATCCCACTGTCTCTCTGTGGAAGGGGTTGCCTCGCTTTCGGCATCACTGGTTGAATAGATTTTTACATAACTAAGAAAACGGTTCAGTAACTTTTCTTTCCACAATTGGTTGAATTCTATTGCGCTCATTATTAGATTAAATTTCCAACAAAGTTAGCAAATTTGATGCGGAGAATAATTGATTTATCTTTGAATTAAATCATTAATCATAATTCACTGAAAATCAAAATAAAGTAAATATTAAACTGCATAAGCCGCTTTATTCTGAAAAACAGTCATTCCTTCCATTTTGTTGGTAAACGTATTGTAAACGATCTCCACAGTAAAACATGAAATTTCATAAAGAACATATTTCAGCGTGTTTACGGTTCTTTCGTTCATCACCCGTCCGTTTGTCATTACCATATTGCATTGAGATTGTTGATCCGGCAAATTTTTGAAGTCGTAGTAAGAAATATTCATAGTAATTAATTTTATTGGTAATGAAGCATATACAATTTGTTTACCAATTTGAATAAAAAATATACCACATTTTTATTTTTCCCTTATTAAAAGGTGTTAAAGGTGATGAAATTTAATATTAAATTTTTGAATCAGGTTATGATTTAATTTTTAATGAAAAAGAAATCGATGGAAAGTACTTCAAGTATTTGTTATTTAATATTTATTATTGAAATTTTAAATTGAATATAATCCTTTGAAAATCAAAATAATGTTAGATTTGTATATACCATATTCCAAATTGTTTAGTTTTATTATATTTGAGAAAATCTAAAAGTAAAATGTTTCTTACTGAATGTCCGCGTGATGCAATGCAGGGTTGGGGAGAATTTATTCCCACTGATAAAAAAATAGATTATATCAACTCTTTGATGGATGTTGGTTTTGATGTATTAGATTGTCTGAGTTTTGTGTCTCCAAAAGCAATTCCCCAAATGGCAGACTCTGATGAGGTTGCCAAAAATATAGATAAATCCCGCTCCAATACCAAGGTTTCTGCGATTGTTGCCAATTACAGAGGTGCCGAAAAAGCATTGAAGCATCAATCGGTGGATATTATCGGATTTCCGTTTTCTATTTCTGAAACTTTTCAGCATAGAAATACCAATAAAAATCAAGAGGAGGCTTTTGAGGAAATTATTCGAATGTTGGAATTGGTAAAAAGTGAAAGCCGACAATTAAATATCTACTTTTCAATGGCTTTTGGAAATCCTTACGGCGAAATGTGGAAATGGGAAGATGTAGATTTTTGGGCGCAACGTTTTTCAGAAATCGGAGTTAAAGATGTTTTACTGTCTGATACAACGGGAGTTGCAACGCCACAATCGATCTCTCTTTTATTTGAAAAGATACCTTCAAAATATGCTGAAATTAATTTCGGAGCACATTTTCATAACCGTTATGAAGATTCTTATTCAAAGTTAAAGGCTGCTTACGACCAAGGTTGTACAAGATTTGACAGTGCGATCAAAGGAATTGGAGGTTGTCCGATGGCAAAAGATGATCTTGTTGGAAATATGCCGACAGAACAGGTCATCAACTTCATGAGTGTAGAAAAAGTAGACCACAAACTGAATTTATTAAACTTCGAAAGTTCTTATAACAAAGCGAAGGATATTTTTCATTTTTAAGACCTTGTCTCTTTTATTTTTTATAATTATGACTTCAAAAATAACTTATATAGGCGATTTAAGATGTTCAGCGGAACATTTACAATCAGGAACTATTATTGAAAGTGATGCTCCGACAGATAATCACGGGAAAGGTGAGAAATTTTCTCCCACAGATCTTTGTGCAACTTCTTTAGCCGAATGTGCGCTTACCACGATTGCCATTTTAGGCAAAGAAAAAAATATTAATATTGACGGAGCTTACTGTAATCTTCAAAAAATTATGAAAGGTGAGCCAAGAAGAATTGGTGAAATTGTATGCAATTTTGTGTTTTCAGATTCTTATTCTGACAAAGAAAAATCTTTTATTGAGGAAACAGCGCATAACTGTCCGGTAGCGAAAAGTCTTCATCCGGATTTGGTACAGACCATGATTTTCATTTATCAGTAAAATATTTTAAAGCCTTAGAATTTTCTGAGGTTTTATTTTGTTTAAGTTTTTCTAAATTATTTAACTGAATTAAATATGTCCCCAATAATCTCACCTTCCGAATTAAAAAATCTTTCCACAGAAAATTTAATCATCTTAGATGCAAGAGTAGGAAAAGATGTTTATCAAAATTATTTGAATAAGCACATCAAAGGTGCAAAATTTATCGATTTGGATAAAGATCTGGCGGAGGTTGGTGAAAATGCAGCTTTTGGAGGAAGACATCCGCTTCCGAGTATTGAAAAATTTGCTGAGACCCTTTCTAATCTTGGAATTTCAGAAGATTCTCACATCGTTGTTTATGATGATAAAAACGGATCAAATGCTGCTGCAAGAGCTTGGTGGATGCTGAAATCTTTTGGTTTAAAAACTGTTCAGGTTTTGGATGGCGGATTTCAAAATGCTGAAAATGAAGGTTTAGAATTTTCTTCAGGTCAAGAAAATTTTGAAAAAGCAGAATTAATTAAAACAGAAAACTGGCTTCTTCCAATTTCGCTTTTGGAAACTGTTGAAAATGAATTAACAAACTATTCTTCAACGCTAATTGATGTAAGAGATGCTTATCGATATAACGGAGAGTCTGAGCCCATCGATTTGGTTGCAGGGCATATTCCGGGAGCGATTAATATTCCTTTCTCTGAAAATTTAGATGAAAATGGAAATTTCCTGAAACCTGAAATTTTAAAAGAAAAATATTCAAAATTGTTAGCAGATAAACCTCAGAATTTAATTATTCATTGCGGTTCTGGCGTGACGGCTTGCCATACTATTTTAGCGTTACATTATGCTGGATTTCCAATTCCTACTTTATACGTTGGTTCATGGAGCGAATGGAGTAGAAGAGAAGGAAAAGAGGTGGCGAGAGAAATTTAATAGAAATATTTTTGAACCATTAAGGAAGATTTAAGAAGTTAAGTTTACTTAAGTAAATATTTGATTCTTTAGATGACACAATCTTACTATTCTTAACAACTTAATTGACCTTAATGGTTAAATTAAAGCAAATTTCAAAATTTTCATAAATATAGTACTTGAAAACAAAATAAAAGGCTGCCAAAATTGACAGCCTAATTTATTTTTAATCCGAATATTAAAGCATTCCCAGCTCAAATTTCGCTTCTTCACTCATCATATCTTTGTGCCAGCTTGGCTCGAAAGTAAGCTCTAAATCTACACTTTTCACATTTTCTACCTCTGCAACTTTGTCTTTTACTTCTTGTGGAAGCGTTTCGGCAACGGGACAGTTGGGTGTGGTAAGTGTCATGATGATTTTAACATCCGCATCATCGGAAATCTGTACGTCGTAAACCAAGCCCAATTCGTAGATATCTACCGGAATTTCAGGGTCATAAACGGTTTTTAAGACACCGATGATTTCCTCACCAATGTCAGCGATCTGATCGTCTGTAAATTTCATTTTTTAATCTAAATTGATGTACCTTTTCAACAAATTTTCCTGGCGCATACGTCGGAAAACATTTGCCAAAGTTAAGACATCTTTTTCACAATAGTCAACTATTCTTTGCAAGTCTTTCTCTATGTAGTAGATTGATGAAACCATTGAGCCATCGATATCGTCTTTGGGAGTCGGAATTCCGAAAAGATGAGCTAATAATTCGAGTGAAACAAAGCTTTTATAATCGCCGAATTTCCAAAGTTCCATCGTGTCGATATGCGGAATTTCCCAGGGTTTTTTTCCGAACATCTGAAAAGGAACGGGAGGTTGAATTCCGTTAATTAAAAATCTTCTGGCGATCCATGGAAAATCAAACTCCTTTCCGTTATGGGCACAAAGGATAACATCACGAAGCCGCGGACTATTGAAAATTTCGCCAAATTCCATCAATAATTTTTTTTCATCGTGATGGGCAAAACTTTTAATTTTCAGGGTTTCATTTTTTTCGAGCATACCTATGGTGATGCAGACAATTTTTCCGAATTCAGCCATAATTCCTGCTCTTTCGGGATAAAATTCTTCTGCAGAATAATCATCTTTTCGCTGAAACCTTGTTTTTTTATCCCAAAGCATTTGCTCTGTTTCTGTAAGATCGTCCCAGTTTTCTGACCCCGGAACCGTCTCAATATCAATGAATAAAATTTTTTCTAAAGGAATATTTTGTATCATGTGTTTTTATTAAAAGTTAGCCAACCTGCATTCCGTTTTTTGTTGGTAATGAAGGCGTTAAGAGCGTTACATCTTTTTTATCTTCGCCATAAACTCCCAAAACAAGACATTCGCTGAAGAAGTTGGCGATTTGTTTTTTAGGAAAATTCACGATTGCCATAATCTGCTTGCCGATTAATTCTTCTTTTTCGTATAGTGAAGTAATTTGTGCAGAAGATTTTCTGATTCCTAAATCTCCAAAATCGATTTCCAGTTGATAAGACGGGTTTCTGGCCTTTTCAAAATCGTTTACTGAAATGATGGTTCCGCATCGGATGTCTATTTTTTCAAAATCTGCCCAGGAAATATCGGGTTTTATATTCATGATAATGTGATGATTAGTTGTTTTAATTCTTTTTTTCTTTACATATTTTGTTGAAACTCAAATTTATCTGTTTTAAGATAATATTTGAAAAGCTTTTGATGTATCAATTGATTTCTTCAAAATTCATTTAAAAATAGGTTGTAACAAATGTATTAAAATAATAAAAACTTCAAAATGCTTTTATGAGCTGGAAATTTTTCTCATTTAAAATCAATTAGTTATAAAAAATTAGTTAAAAATTTTTAAAAATTGATGCAAGATTCTGCAAAAAGTGGATTTATATCAATGAGTACTCACAATAACTAAATGTATAATGAATTGAATTTGAACTAATGAAAAAATTAACAGTACTTAAAGCTTTTGTAGTTGCTTTTATCACCGTTTTAGGATTGTCGTTAAATTCTTGTAATAATGATACCTACGAACCAATTCCTGTAAAAAAAGGAGATGAAAACGGAACTTACAGAACAAAACTGATTACAACACAAGGCAATAGTAGAACAGAAAAAATAATGGATTTTACCGTGAAAGATTCTGTGATTACTTACAAAGAGTTTCCAATTAAAGAAATTGTAAAATCGGTGGTGAAAGATGCCGCAAAAACGGATGCCGCGATGACAGCCATGGGAAAAATTGAATATAAACTGAATTTTACCCCCAAATTAATGCCTGAGCAAAATGTGATTGAATTTACATTTGCCCCAAAGACACTAGCGCTGCAGATCCCGGTAGACGGACAAACAAAAAATGCTGTGGTAACTTTCGCAGCAGCAGACAAAGGATACTTTGTAGGACAAGACTGGTCTTTAAGATTTGGTTTTGTAGCAGATAAAATTACGGTAGACGGTACGGATTTGACTCCTTATGAAAAAATAAAATATGATTTTCCATACAGTTTAAAGTATTAATTAATGTTTATAGCCCCAAATAGGTTGTGCTTTGCAAAAAGGCAACCTATTTTTGTATTTTAATTAAATAAAAATCGTTAAGTAAATAGTTTCCTGAAAGTTATACATGGAGATCAGTAAAGAACAAATTTTGGTAAACCGTCTTTTGAAAAAGGACGAAACTGCTTGGAAAGAGCTTTTTGGAGCCTATTCGGGTAACCTTACCTATGTTTGTTCGCGGTATATTATCGATCGGGAAGATGTGCACGATGTGCTTCAGAATAGCTTTATCAAAATGTTCAAATCAATCGACTCTTTTGAATATCGTGGCGAAGGATCTTTGAAAGCTTGGAGTACAAGAATTGTGGTGAATGAATCTTTGAAACACATCAAACAAAATACAGACAGCCGAAATTTTGCAGATGTAGAGGAAATTCCGGATTTGGTGAATGAAGAAGAACCTAATCTTGAAGAAATCCCAAAATCTGTAATTATGGATATGATTCGGGGGCTTCCGGACGGCTATCGAACGGTTTTTAATCTTTTTGTGTTTGAAAGAAAAAGTCATAAAGAAATTGCAGAGACTTTAGGAATTGCTGAAAATTCTTCAGCCTCACAATTTCACAGAGCAAAGGCAATGCTCGTTCAGAAAGTAAAAGAATATAAAATGTCAAAAAAAGCGCAATATGGATGATCAATGGTTAAATAATCTGCGCAGTAAGATGGAAGATCACTCAGAGGATGTTCCGGACGGATTGTGGGATGACATCAGCGATGAATTATTCCGTAGAGATGATGAAAATAAAAGTTCGGGATTGGTTTCGGGAAATGAAACGAAGGCGCAGGAAAAAGTAATCCCAATCAATTTTAAGACGAAAATTTACCGTACTGTGGGAGTTGCGGCAGCGATTGCTGTATTCTTTTTTGTGGCTAAAGAATTATTAAATACCAATCATTCAGAACAAAATAAACCTTCCCATCAAAATACATATTCTAATCATAAAGTAAAATCTGGAGATCAAGTTTCTGAAAATCAATCGCCTTCAGAAATTAATGAAAATGCAAATTCTGAAAGTTTATTTGATGTGAATAATCAATTGATTAATAGTGTTTTAACTCAAAATGAAATAAAAAATAGTTTAGGTCAAAAAGTAAGAGAAGAAAACAACGACAAGATATTTTTTAAAGGTCAAAACGAGTTTAAAACGACAAATTTATTCAATCAAAATCAAATTATTGCTCAGAAAAATGAAGAGATGACTTCTGAAAACAAAAAATCTTCTGAAGAAAAAGAGGAAATTCAGGAACTTATTACGGATAATCAAATACTTTCAAGTACTTCAACGATTGCTGAAAAGAAACTTAAAAAACAGCCTTCTAAAAAATGGATGCTGAGTATGTTAACCGGGAATGCCTCTTCGGGTGCCGCAGAACAGTTTCCGGGATATGCAACGGCTATGGGAAAACCGATGAGCGTGAGTGAAGTTTATCAGAGTTCGGAAGGGAATCCTTTTGTGGAAGTGCTTTTAGCGAATCAAAATAAAGAAGTTGAAGCAAGAGTGAGACATAAAACTCCGGTGAGTTTCGGTTTGTCTATGTATTACAATATAGGCAAAAGATGGGGCATCGGAACGGGGGTTAATTACACGAAATTATCTTCTGAAATTCATTCGGGAAGTGATGATAATTTCATTAAAACAGATCAGTCGGTTCATTATATCGGGGTGCCGGTTCAGGTGAATTATAATGTGGTGAAGAAAGGTCGTCTTACAGGATATGTGACCGCGGGTGCTTTGGCGGAAAAAGCAGTTTCAGGAAAGCAAAAAACGCAATATGTGGTAAATAACGAGGTGAAAGAAGAGTTTACAGAAAATGTTGATGTAAAACCATTGCAGTTTTCGGTGAACAGTGCGGTTGGCGTTCAATTTAAGATCATTAATAATATTGGAGTTTATGCGGAACCGGGAGTTGCATATCATTTCAAAAATGACAGTCAGCTGAATACGATTTATAAAGAAAAACCATTCAATTTTAACGTAAAATTCGGGATCAGGGTACAGATTGATTAAAGCTTAAAATATTAATTAGAGATCAACATTTGAGATGGTTATAGAACAGTCTTCAGGATAAATACGTCCTAATTTTTAAATAAAAACTTACAAAACAACCAATAAATAATTATTTTATATGAAAACAAAACTAATTTTTTTAGTGTGCTATTTATTTTTAAACCTTTTAAAAATTGCTGCACAATGCAATCCCACCATTACGAGTCCCAGATTGGGAACGATGTTTCAAGACAAGATCGTTTTTTGTACTTCAGAAACTGAAACGCTTTCTACTACACAAACTTATGACAGTTATCAGTGGTATAAACAGGAGTGGGACTGGCAAACTCCCAATACAAATCTTTGGGTTGCTATTCCAAATGCTACGTCACCGACTTTAACGATCAACGGTACAGATGATATGCTGTATTATTTTAAAGTTGCCGTTACGCAAGCAGATTGTTCTGCTGAAAGTACTCCGATTTTGGCAGATGGTTACGCGTATGGTTTACCTTTTATGATGGCTGATTTTACACCCGGAACTTTTGAGGAGATCGGTCCTGGCGAATACAATGTTTGTGAAGGAGCAACGGTAAAGCTTGACGATGGTTTCCCTTTGGTTTATGGTGAGCATACTTGGTTTAAATGTCTTCCGAGCAGCAATCCGCCTTCATCAACCGATCCTTGTATTATTCCGGGAGCGGCAGATGATACTTTTATTGCGAGTGAGTCGGGAACGTATGGCTTCTATGCCTGCACAGAATATTGCCCTGATATGTGCGAAATGTTAAGTATTAATGCATTTTTAACCCTGAATTTCGGACAGTGGAGTAGTTGTACATTGGGAACAGGCGAAACGAAACCGAAGGATAATAGTTTAAGTATTTATCCAAATCCGACCACACAGTTTTTATATATCGGAAAAGAAGCTGATAAAAAATATGCAGAAGTTTCTATTATTGATATGACAGGAAAGTTGGTTCTTCAGAAGAAAGATCATCAATATAAAGAAGCCATTGATGTGAGTGGATTAACAACCGGAACGTATCTTATTGTTTCTAAAAGTGTTGACGGGAAAGTTTATAAAAATAAATTGATTAAAAAATAATAGCATTATAAATGTTATTTGATATGGAGTGCCGGTGCAGAATGTTTTTCTGTACCGGTTTTTTTTAATAAAAAACAGCCCGTAAAGTGAATTACGGACTGCAAGAAAATTTATTGAAAAGTTGATTATTTAATGATGATTTTTTTGGAAAGTGTCTCTCCGTTTGAATTGATTTTCAGTAAATAAACTCCGCTTTGCACGCCATTTACCTGAACTTTATTCACTCCTGAATTCAATTTTTGAGAAGGAATTAAAAGTTTTCCGGAAAGATCATACAATTCATATTTAGAATCTCCTTTAGCTTTTGTTTCTATCGTGAAATACCCTTGAGAAACAGGGTTTGGATATACTCTGAAATCATTTTCTGAGGCTTTCACAGTTTCGCTGGTTGCCAGATTTCCGTTTCCGAAACCTACCGCATACCATGCTTTTGCATTTTGAATAGCTTCATTACTATTGGCTCCGTAAAGATCATTAATAGCCGTTTTAGTAGCATTATAAGCATCCATATACGTCATGTTGGGTGTGAAATAGTTCATTAATGCTCTGTAAATAATCTTCTCTGCTTTTTGTATTCCGATTCCGCTTACCGAATATGCATTTCCAATATCGTTAGTTCCAGATCCTCCTTGTGATAGTAAGTAAAACCAATAATTTCCTACACCACTATTGGTGTGTACACCTCCTTGATCGTTTGATTCTGATGGATTACTGGTAGATGCCCAATAAGTTCCCATATAAGTGTCTGGTTGAGGTTGGAAAGCCGAATTTGGATTTGCCATATTTCTAAAATAGTTTGGAGCGTTGGATGGGGGAGTTACAAATACTCCTTCACCCAATGTCCAATTTGGGTTTAATCCTGTATAAAATTCTATTGAAGTACCCATCATATCAGCGATGGATTCGTTTAATGCGCCAGATTCTCCTTCGTAATTTAAACCTCCATGGGAGTTTCTGCCAATAACTAAATGAGAAAATTCATGACCTGCGACATCAAGCATTACGATAGGGTTAAGTATCTGTGTGTTATTATATTTCCCGTTTCCATAAACCATTGCCACAAGACCATCTTCATCTATTGCCATGGCATTGGTTCCGTCATAGCCAGAATCTCCGCTTAGAGCATTCATATTTACATTATAATAATTTCGGATAACAGAGCCATTATTATCGTAGCTGTTACGATTGTGTCTTGATAAATAGTAATCATACGTTTTTGATATCCCCCAATGTGCTTCTACTGATGGCTTAGTGGCATCAGAGGTATAATTTGCGCTGCTATTTGTATATTCTGTGTATCCTTCTAAGGTTCCGTCTGCATTCGTATTAGCACTGCTGATATTGGTACCGTTGAAAGTCTGTATTTTTCTTGTATTATCTCTTAAACGATAGCCTCCATTATAAGAGTCTACGGTTATTTGCTGGTTTCCTCTATTAAGAGTAGCACTGGTAGAAGGCGTATCTGATTTATAAATTTTAGAAAGTTTTTTAACTATTTTTCTTGAAGAATTATCAACATAATAAGTTGCAGCTTTCATCGGGCTCATAGCGGTTACTCCAATTTTCGAAGTATAGTATGTTTTTACTTCATCTCCCTTTCTTACTTTAGCCACTACAGTTTCCAAAGTTGAAAATTTAATCTGAGTATTTTTTGGAAAATCTTTTGAAATCGCGTTTTGTGCTTCTCTTTCTGACAATTGTGTAGGCGTAAGATTAATGGTATTTGTAAATTCACCATTTACAGAAGTGAGATAGCCATTTTTCTCATGCAGAAGTACAAGTTCGTCCTGTACTTTGGTATTTTTATAAAAATGTTGATAAACAGAATGCTTTATTCCCAGTTCATCAGTATTTTCATTGACTAATTTTAAAGAATGATCATTGTCTGCCCCAAACCATTCGTTAAAATGAGTAACAAGATAGTTAGGAGTAACATTTCTACCGTTAAAATCGAAGTGGAACGTTCCCAGAGAAGAATCTGTTGAGAATTTTGGTAGATTTTTGGTTGAAGATGTCTGTTCGTTAGGAGTTCTTTCTTGTGCTTTAATAAGAGCCGGCTGAAAGTAAAAACTAACAGCAGCTGTAAGCAGAATGCTTAGAGTAATTTTTTTTGTCATAATTTGTGTTGAATTAATCTTAATCAATTATCCGCATGATTATCATGCTAAATAATTTTCAGATTATTATCAAAAACGATGCCGAATTATTATGTTAAATAGTTGTTTTCCACTTTCTTAAGATGATATTTTTTTATTTTAATATTTATTAAATCTGGTTTTATTAATTAAAACTTCTTATTAAATGAAAAAAAATAACAAGCAAACGAGTTTCTGTTGAAAAGAAATATAATTTAAATTATTTAAAAAAATCCTGAAACATAACGTTTTCAGGATCTCATTTCTACTTTAAACATTTAGATTAGTTTTCTCTAATTCGATTTTTTCTTTTTAGATTTTCGCTCTTCTTTTGTTACTTCTTGTGGTTTTGTGGCATCCTGATTAGGATCTGTGGTGGTTACAGTGGTTTGATTTTGCACCGAAGGATCCAGAGTCTGCGTATTTTGCTGTGTTGAAACAACGTTAGGGTCTGTTGTCTGCAACTGTTGATTCTGAGTTTGATTTTGAGTGGTCTGGTTAGTAGTTTCTGCAGGACTTTGTGTTGTTGTCTGCGCCGATACCGCGATTACTCCGACTAATGAGAACGCTGCTGTGAAAATTAACTTTTTCATGATAATATTTTAAATGGTTGTTTAAGTAAAACGCCGCCACTTTATCGAATAGTATATGTAAATGTCTAATTTAACGTACTTTATAATCTTTTAAGACGATTTTGGAATTGTAAATTATTTTGCCAAATTCTTCATAATTTTCTCTACAAATTCATAAGCTGCTGGACAAATCACGGTATTTTTTACCATCAAATTATTAATCTGATAGATTTTTTTTCGATCTGTATGAGGATATTCTCTACATGCTTTCGGGCGAACCTCGTAAATCGAACATGTATTATCTGTATTCAAAAAGTAGCAGGGAAGATTTTGCAACACTTTGTCGTTATCTTCATCTACACGAAGAAATTTCGCTTCAAAATCAGAGGCTTTCATGCGAAGATGTTTAGAAATACGCTCAATATCCTTTTCGGTGTATAAAGGTCCTGTCGTTTTACAGCAATTCGCGCATTGAAGGCAATCAATTTCCTCAAAAACTTCATCATGTGTTTCCTGAACAATATAATCGAGATTTTTGGGCGGTTTTTTCTTCAATCCGTCCAGAAATTTTTTATGCTCTTTTTGCTTTTGTAAAGCCTGTTTTTTGTATGATTCTAAGTTCATTATACTTCCTCCACTATATTTGGCATATCAACAGCCATATAATCATTTATTTTATCTAAATCCAGCAGCGTAAACTCCTTATTCTTTGCAGGATAATACATCGGAACAAATTTCACCCCGTAAACAATTTCCTTTGAAACATAAGATGCTCTCTGCACTACGGTATTTGAAAATACTTCATCAAAAGCGCGCACATGCACAATAATTTCGATGGGTGTATTGTAAAAATCATCTTTTGTAAAACCAAAAAACGGCGAATTTTCATCAATCTTATGAACAACTGTCCAGTTTAAAGCTAATGTATTAATATGGCTCAAGTGAGTTTTTAGAGTATAAAAATTCGTCTTCGTCTCACCATTTTCACTTACTTCAATCGCTGTTGAAACTACAACATCGGCATTGGTTAATGCATTGTTTTTAAAAGGAGCCAGCCTAAACATCAATCCTGTAACATCCTGAAAAGGAGCAATTACAGCGATGTCTGAAAATTTAAGATACGCTCGCGGTCGGGAAAATCTCCCATAAAACAAACCTGTTGCAATGGCAAAGGTAAGCAATCCTAAAAAAGCTTCAAAAGTCGCTACCAAACTTGCCATAAAGCCTACCGGAGCGATTCTTCCGTATCCAACTGTGGTAAAAGTCTGCGAACTAAAGAAAAATACATCAATAAATTCGTTCAGAGGATCACTTTTATCAATTCCTGTAAGATGTTCTACACCAATTACATAATAAATTAAAGCAAAAAATAAATTCACCAAAATATAAGCCGTAACTAAATAAGAAAGAAACTGAAAAGTAGAAAGATTCAGCATTGTATGATACCAACTGAATCTATTAAAAATATTCACCCCTTTTCTTTCAACGTTCGGAAGACCATCTTTTTTAATGAATCTTCCGGAAGCATTCGTTCCAAAGCCACTGTTTTCAGAATTTTTCTGTCGAATTCTTTTTCTTAAACCTCTTGCCATTTTTTATCTCATTTGTTTGTTTTCGTATGAAATGTTGAGAATATTCAAAACGTATGAATATTCTTTTTTATGTTCAAAAAAACATACAAAGATAAAATATTGTTTTCATGAAATTTATCAACTTCGCTATTGAATTTTTAAATTGATTTTAAGCTAAATTTGAAATATGAAAAAGCTGGAAACACGAGAAGATATTGAAACCCTTGTCAACGCCTTTTATGACAAAGTAATTAAAGATGAGACGATTGGGTTTTTCTTTAATGATATTGCCAAAGTTGACTGGAGCCAACATTTGCCTAAAATGTATTCTTTTTGGGAATCTATTCTTTTCGGACAGATGACGTATAAAGGAAATCCGATGGGCGTTCATTTCCCGATCAATGAAATACAGGCAATGGAGCAGAAACATTTTGACAAATGGCTTGAAATGTGGACTTCAACTGTTGAAGAAAATTTCGTGGGCGAAAACGCAGATTTAGCCATTTATAAAGCCGAAAACATTGCTAAACTGATGGCTTTTAAAATGGATTTGGCAAGAAGACTTTAATGGTTTAAAGTTCTGAAATTAATGTTTAAAGTTTTAACTACGGAACGATAACTGTGAAAATATAAGCGGCAAGATTCACCAATAAAACAGTTCCGTAAAGTACATTTGTTTTTCCACGGCTTAAAGAAAGCATCACGATAAACACCGAAAGCGAAAGCAGAATAATATCTTTCTTATCCAAACCTAGCACCAACGGAATATCGTACATGATACACACCACGGAAACAGCTGGAATCGTCAATCCGATACTTGCCAAGGCTGAACCTAAGGCTAAATTTAAACTCGATTGAATCTGATTGCTTCTCGCCGCGCGAATTGCTGCAACCCCTTCAGGAAGAAGTACCACCGCCGCAATAATGACGCCAACCAAAGATTTGGGTGCTCCAAAACTCTGAACCATATTTTCGATGGTTGTTGAAAGTCCTTTCGCCATCATCACCACGATTGCCAAACAAACGATCAGAAAACCAAAGCTTACGAATGTTTTCGTCATATTCGGAATATAACTTTCCTCTGGATGCTCATCGGGAACGATGAAATAATTTCTATGTCGAATGGTTTGAACCATTAAAAATACACCGTAAATCACCAAACAGGCAATCGAAACAAAGATCAACTGCGCCTGATTGTAAAAAGGCCCATTTACACTTGAAGTAAAATTGGGAAGAACCAACGTTAGTATCAGGATAGAAACAATACTCACCAAATAAGTTGTAGCCGAAGTTCGTGCAAAAAACTGCTCATAATATTTCACTCCGCCTACCAAAATACAGATTCCTAAAATTCCGTTGAGAATAAGCATTACTGCTGCAAAAACAGTATCTCTGGCCAGCGTGATTGCCTGATCACCGCCGGCGACCATCAGCGAGATAATTAAAGCGACCTCAATGATCGTGATACATAATGCTAAAATGATTGTTCCGAACGGTTCGCCTACTTTATGGGCAACTACTTCCGCGTGATGAACTGCTGAAAGTACGCTTCCTGTAAGTAAAAGCCCTGCGATTACATCAGACACTACGCCATTTCCCATAAATCCGGAGAAGTAATAAATTACCGCCAGAACGGGGAAAATGTACGTGTAATGTAGGAATTCTTTTAATTTCATAAAGCGTCTCTAAAATACAAAAAATCTATGAGATTTACACTTTTAAAAGAAAATATTAATAATATTTTAATGACACCAAAGATGAAAATCCTGAAAATCCGTCAACATATGAAACAAAAGTCCGATGCCAATAATTCTGATATTTCCTTTAAAAAAGAGCAGCAAAAAATACACCGCAATGGCATAATAAGAATGTAAAAAATGAAAACCTATGCTTCCTCGATTCGGATCAAAAATAGGATTAGCAAATAAATGATCGAGATCTACCAACATCGTTGCCAAAAGAATAAAATACGTTTTTTTCCAATTTTCACGGTAAAAAATCAATGCGATAAATAGAGGAAACCCTAAATGTAGAAAATAGTGCGTTACGGTTTTCCAGAAGAAACAATCCATTATATTCTACCTTTTAAATAATCCTGACGCACTTCTTCATCCAGCTTTTCAATCGCATATCGCAAACATGTTCTTGGCATTTCTTTGTAATATTGATTTAAATAATTGATGAGTTCTTCCTCGTTTTTCTGTCCCATTTCTCTCAACAGCCAGCCGTTTGCCTTGTGCATCAAATCGTGAGAATGTTTTAAATTTTTCGTCACAAATTCTTTAGTTAAATCGAATGAATTTTTCTTTACGTAATGCATCGTTCCGACCACGGCAATTCTTTTATGCCACATTTCTTCGGAATCTGATAAGTTTTTAAGCAAATCTTCTCGTTGATTTTCAAAAGCATATCTTCCCAAGATTTTGTAACAGCTGGAGTCTACTAAATCCCAATTATTTATATAATGCAAATGGTTTAAATAAAATTCTACAATTTCATCTTTTACATCTTTGTCTTTCGTTTTTTCAAACTTATAAATTAAAATAAACAAAGCCGTTAAACGATGTTCGTGATATTTTGAAGAAAGCAGTTTGCTCAATTCTTCTAATGAAATTTTAGCATAATATTCTTTAGCCACAGATCTCTGATCCGGAACTTTTACGCCAAGAAACAGATCGCCTTCACCATATTCTCCTTTTCCAGTTTTAAAAAATTTCGGGAAAAATGCGGCTTTTTCGGGAATTGAAAGATCATTGAGTGCTTCACAAATTTGGTTTCGGATTTCCATGTTTAAAAATTAAAACAACCGACGCATTTAACAAATAGGCTGACTCCTCCATTGGAATATTGGGTAAGCATACAGTCTTTGTCTGTTTTTAAATCTTTTTGTTTGAAATCTCTCCCCATCATGATTATAGGTTTTGCAACGCTCAGCATATCACCCGCTGTAACTACACAGATTGGCGAATTTTCGTTTTGACCTGTTCCGCTTTCATCAATAATTTTGATGATTGCGTTATTTTGCAATATGCAAAGTTCTTTTTTCACATTTTCTCCGGTCGCATGATAGATATTTACCATTGAAACTAATATTCCTTTATCAAGAGGATTTTTATTGTATGCCGCTTCAGCTGCCGAAAGTATTTTTTGAGCCTTTCCCTTTGAAAGTCCTTTTCTCGAAGCAATTTTCCAGATTTCATCATAGTCTTTATTATAGTCTGCCATACTGTAGTCCTCTTTTACAAAACGACTTCCATAATACAGCTGATTCATTTCTTGCTGAGTTAACTTTGAAGGATCTTCTTTAAAAATTTTCAGATAATCATAAAAATAGGTCTGAGGATTTTCCGTAGCATTCTTTTTAATTTCTTCCACATTAATCTGGGAAAAAACTAAAAGTGAGTTCACCAAAAGTAGTAAAACAAATATTTTCTTCATTGAAATGTTTTTTATTGATTTAAAAACAACTATTTCTCTTCATTTAAAGCAATCGTTTCCAGCTCCTGTTCTTCTTTTGCAATCTTATTAGGATTCGCTACTTTCGCAATCGTAAGTCCTTGAACAATAATTGAGAATACAACCACACAATAAGTGATACTTAAAATAATTTCGCTGTATTCACTTTTAGGAATCGACATCGCCAAGGCAATGGAAACACCGCCACGAATACCCCCCCAAACCAAAACTTTTACAGTTTGCGGACTGAAAGTAGTTCTCATAAATTTCGTTGGTCCCCAAATGGAAATTACTCTCGCCAATAAAACGATAACGATCGCTGCCAATCCCGGAACTACAAAATGCTTTAGATCTTTAATCATTAATAGTTCAAAACCAATGAATAAGAATAAAACTGCATTCAATATTTCATCGATCAATTCCCAGAATTTAATTAAATAATCCTGAGTGATGGATTTCATTTTAAATTTAACATTAAAATTTCCCATGAATAATCCCGCTGCCACCATCGTTAATGGTCCTGAAATATGCATTTGTCTGGCAATCAAGTAACCGCCCATTACCACAGAAAGTGTTACTAAAACTGAAATAATATAATCATCTACTTCACGCATCAATCTCGATGTAACCCAACCCAAAATGACTCCAAGAAATAATCCTCCACCGGCTTCTTTCAATAATAACAGTCCGATATTTTCTATTCCAAGGTCGATCTCTTTTCCGATGGCTAATTGTAAAACAACCGAGAAAACCACAACCGCCATACCGTCGTTAAATAAAGATTCTCCAGCAACTTTCGTTTCTAATGATTTTGAAACATTGGCCTGTTTTAGAATACTTAAAACCGCAACAGGATCGGTTGGTGAGATTAAAGCTCCGAAAAGAAGACAGTAAATAAAGGGTAATTTAATCCCAAATAATGGCAACAGATAAAACATTCCGAAGCCGACCACAAAAGTGGAAATAACAACTCCTAACGTGGAAAAAATAACCACAGGTCTGAGCTGTTCTTTGAGATCATCAATGTTGATATGGATTCCTCCCGCAAAGAGAAGAAAATTAAGCATGGCGCCCATCAGAACTTCTGTAAAATCGATGCTGCTCATCAAATTATGAAGATGCCCGAAGGTTCTTGGCAAAAAAGTTTCTCCGAAAGAAACCAAAATGATAGAAACTACAATGGCAATCACCATAATCCCAATGGTGCTCGGAAGCTTAAGAAATCTGTAATTGAGATAGGCGAATATGGATGCTAAAACGATTAAGGCTGAAAATGAATAATATAATTCCACTAAAGTGTTTTTTAATTTATGGTTAAAAATCCAAATAAAGGACTTTGATATATACTTTGTTACCGTCTTTTTCCCAGACGTCCATCATCCCATCTTTCTGCGGTTTTGAAACTCTTGTAAAATCTTCTCCAATTTGTAAGATATTGAGTAAAATATACTCATCGCCTACAGAATTTACCTGATAAGGCGTTTTATCACTTTTTCCGTCGCCAGATTTTTTAATAGCATCGGTCAGCAATCGAAACTGACTCACGTGATGGGCAAAATTACCTGCATCCTGCTTCGAATCATAGGCACGAAGCAAAATGAGTAAAACATCGAGATTGGTAGGATCTTTTTGATACAAAGCAGTTCCCAGTTTCACACATTCATCAGCATTTTTTTCTTTGAAAGCTTCGGCCAGTTTTTTGAAATCATCATCCAAGGTTGAAACTTTATTTTCCTGAAAGTTTCTTCCGTAATACAGATATTGGGCTTCAAGACTATCCAAAGATTTCGGATACGCTTTGTATTTGAAAATCAGCTTATCATAGTTATAAGGAGACTGCTTGTTGGTAAGATTTTTCTCTATACTTTTAAAATCCGGCTTCAGTTTCTGAGCAAAACTCAAAACCGAAATAAAAAGCAGCAAAAAGAAAAGGTATTTTTTCATTACTCTTTGTTGTTATCTTCCTCATCGTTGTCGAAATATTCGAAAAGGAAATCGTTGTAAGGAAATCTTGAAATATGTATTTTCATTACCTCATCGTAGATCATTTTCTTCATTTCTGGGAAGTTTTCTTTCGTAAGAGCAGAAATAAATACAGTTGGGTACTTAGATTTTGCCATCCATGTATTTTTCCATTCTTCAAGAGAAATATTTTTCTTGGTAGAAGGCGTAAGATCGTCTTCATCCTTTTTCTCATAACTAAAATCATCAATTTTGTTGAAAACCATGATCATCGGTTTTTGATGCGCGTTGATTTCCATTAAAATCTGATTCACAGAATCTATATGATCTTCAAAACTCTCATGAGAAATATCTACCACGTGAATCAACAAATCCGCCTCACGAACCTCATCTAAAGTAGATTTAAATGATTCTACCAATTGCGTCGGCAATTTTCTGATAAACCCTACCGTATCCGTCAGCAAAAACGGAAGATTTCCGATCACCACTTTTCTTACGGTTGTATCAAGTGTAGCGAACAATTTATTTTCAGCAAAAACTTCCGATTTCGAAAGAGAATTCATCAACGTAGATTTTCCCACGTTGGTATATCCCACCAAAGCTGCACGTACCACTTTTCCGCGATTATTTCGCTGGGTTGCCATTTGCTTATCGATGGTTTTCAGTTTTTCTTTCAATAAAGTAATTCGGTCACGAATGATACGTCTATCCGTTTCAATTTCCGTTTCTCCGGGACCTCTCATCCCGATTCCCCCTTTCTGACGCTCCAAGTGAGTCCACATTCTCGTCAGTCGAGGTAAAAGGTATTGATATTGAGCCAATTCTACCTGTGTTCTTGCATAAGAAGTCGTTGCTCTTTGGGCAAAAATATCAAGGATAAGGTTGGTTCTGTCGAGAATCTTCACTTCCATTTCTCGCTCCAGATTTTTAAGCTGGGAAGGAGATAATTCATCATCGAAGATTACCGTTCCGATTGCATGCTCCTTTACATATTCTTTTATTTCCTGAGCTTTTCCGCTCCCGATAAACGTCTTGGAATCTGGCTGAGTTAATTTTTGAGTAAAACGTCTGTCTACCGTAGCTCCTGCCGTGAAGGCCAAAAACTCCAGTTCATCCATATATTCGGTAAGCTTGTCTTCGTCCTGATGCTGGGTAACAACACCTACCAAGACTGCTTTCTCGTAATTATGTTCTTTCTTTTCTAGCATTAAATTCTATCTATGTTTGTGATTTTTACAAGTTAACATTTTAGAAAGAAAAATCAAAATCAAATTTTATGAAACAAAATATTTTAATGTTAATTTAAGTTCATCATAGTTTCTATTTATAGAAAATTAATAACTTTATACAGTGAATTTCAAAGTTTTAAGTCTTAAATTTTAAAATTTGCTTAAAATATACACCATGATTGCTAATATAAAATGTATGATTATCGATGATAATGAGCTCGACAGGCTTGTGCTTCATCATCACATCAAACAATATAAAAATATTGAGGTCGTGGCGTCTTTTGATTCTGCGGAAAAAGCAATTCCTTTTCTTGATTTTCCTGTTGATCTTTTATTCATCGAAGCCAATCTTCCTCAGATGAGCGGTGTGGAATACAGGAAGTTAGCCCATAAAATTCCGGCTTGTATTTTTGTGAGTTCTCATCCCGAATTTGCGATTCAGGCTTTTGAATTAGATACATTAGATTTCATTAAAAAACCATTTAAGCCTGAACGTTTTCATTATTCGATGCAAAAACTCTCAGATTTTTTTGAAATGAAAGAAAAATGTGAGTCGTTTGATGCTCTTTTTGGTGAAAACAGCATCAAAATAAAAGAAGGTGGCAATATTCATCAGATTAAAATCTCCAATATTCTTTATCTTGAAGCTTTGAAAGATTACACCCGAATCATCACTTCCGAAAAAAGGCACTGTATTTTAGATTCTATTGGAAATCTTTTGCATAAAACTTCCTTTAGATCTTTTGTGAGAATTCATAAAAGCTATGCGGTTCCGAGACATCTTATCCGAAGTAAAAATACACATGAAGTGGAACTTGTTCATCAAATAAAGCTTCCCATTGGGCGAACGTTTAAAGAAAATTTAGATTTTTTTAATCCTAATCCTAACCTATAATTTAATCTTAAAACAAAGGATTTTCAATTCATATTTTCATAATAACTCTACTTTTTGTCGTTGGTCGATTTTTTTTGTCGTTTATCTATTTTAAAAATTTCAGATTGGCATTTGTGGTAATTTAGTCTTCCCAAAAAGAAGAAAATTCAGTTGGGAATTCACCAATTAATAACCCCAAAATTACTTGACATGAAAAGAAGATCTATTCCATGTTTCTTCCTTATTGTGATCGGTTTTGTCCCCGGTTTGCTGCACGCCCAAAGTGCTGTAATGACCTCCGGAGGTAATGCCACGGGAAGCAATGGCTCGGTTTCTTACAGCGTAGGCCAAGTCGCCTATCTTGTGAAGGGAAGCAACCAGATTCTGGAAGGAATACAACAACCTTATGAAATTACCGTTGTTCTTGCAACTGAAGAAACTGCTGACAATCAAAAGGATATTTTACTGTATCCTAATCCGTTCAAAGATTTTTTATATCTGGATTTTACCAGCAACGACTATCGAAATTCTGAATATCAGCTCTTTGATTCGCAAGGTAAATTAGTAAAATCGGGCAAGATCACAGAATCTAAATCGGAATTCAACTTCTCAGATCTACCTTCAGCGATGTATATCATCCGAATTAATCAGAAAGGAGAAAACATCAAAACATTCAAAATCATTAAAAAATAATCACCATGAAAAAAATATTACTATCGATGGGAATTCTGCTGGGAACATTTTCAGCCTTTGCACAAGTTCCTGAAAAAATGAGCTATCAGGCTATTGTTCGAAATGCAGGCGGACAAGTTTTGGCTAATCAAAGTGTAGGAGTACGGGCAAGTATTCTTCAGGGATCTCCGGCTGGAGTGTCTGTTTATTCTGAAAGATTAACAGGAAGTACAAATGTCAACGGGTTGATTACTTTAGAACTAGGAGCCGGAACCGTACTTTCAGGAACATTCAATACCATCAACTGGGCCTCAGGAAACTATTATTTAAAAACAGAAACAGATCCTTCGGGAGGAACGAATTATACGATTACAGGAACAAGCCAGCTTTTAAGCGTTCCCTTTGCCATGTATGCCAAATCAGCGGGCGGAACAGGAGGAAACTTTACTATTCCTTATACTAATACCGTAAATAATGCTGGAAATTTATTTTCTTTAACAAACGACGGCGACGGAACTTCAATTGAAGGGATAAATAATACAACTACATCAAGCATCGCTTCAGTAAGAGGTATTGTAAACAGCACAGCTCCGGGAGGATTTTCTTCGGGTGTAAGAGGGGTCAACAATGGAACCGGAGGATTAGGTATCGGTGTCTGGGGAAGCCAAAACGGAAGCGGTTGGGGCGTTTATGGAGTTACCCCTGCAGGTCTTGGAGTCTACGGAAATGCATCAGCTGCCGGATATGGAGTGTATGCTAACAGTAATACCGGAACGGGGCTAAACGCAACCAGCACCAATGGTATTGCGGCAAATATTGCCATATTTAATAATTCTAACAATAATAATGTTCTCAATGCCAACACCGTAGGAAACGGAACAGTAATAAATGTTTCCACTACAGGAAACGGAGCTGGTGTTTTCAGTTCTACAGCAGGAGGATTTGGGGTACAAGGCGTAACAAGCTCACAATCTTCTGCCGGAATAGTTGGCGACAATAACGGAGCTGGTGAAGCAATAGTCGGAAGAAATACAAGTGACATTGCCGGAGCTGTTGTTGGTAGAAATGATGGCGGCGGTTACGGAGTAAGAGGTTTTGTTGCAACAAATACAACGGGAACTTCTGTGGGTGTTTTAGGGCAAGTTGGTATTAACAATAGTAAAGGTAGAGCCGGACGCTTTGAAAACTTCAATGCATCAAATGATAGAAATACTTTCGAAGTAGAATCTAATGGAAACGGAAATATTCCAGATAATACGTTAGGAAATGTTTCATCTTTCCTTTCAAATAATACAAGCAGCGTAAGTGCAGCCGTAAGAGGTGAAGTAAAAACCATTTTTGGAAACTTTGGAGCGGCGGGCGTTTTTGGAGTTTCTTCCGGAACAGGTGGTTTTGGAGGGTTGTTTTATTCATCAAATACTTCAGGAAACGGACGCGCTTTGGTAGCTTTAACAGACGGTAATGGTGATGCAATAACTGCCAATGCCGGAAAAGACGGAGATGCCGTAGAAGCCAATGTGGATGGAGCAGGTCGTGCGATTTATGGCTGGACGCCTTCATTCAGTTTAGGGAAAGCGGCTGAATTTCAAAATTTTAATACATCAAATACCAATACGGTCGTCACTGCAAAAACAGTCGGAAACGGTATGGCAGGAGATTTCTTTGTCGATAATACCAACGGAACATCTGCTGCAGTACATGGTAAAGTAAATTCTATTTTTGCCAATTTCGGAACGGCGGGTATCTATGGCGAATCTGTTGGAACGGGAGGATATGCAGGTTTATTTTATTCCAGTAACGCCAGCGGAAACGGGCCTGCTTTACTTGCTCTTACAGATGGAAACGGAAATGCCATAACAGCCAATGCCGGAGGGTCAGGAGATGGGGTAGAAGCAACAGTAGACGGATCTGGATCTGCTATTTACGGTTGGATTCCGAATTTTGCAACAGGTAGAGCAGGGTATTTCAGAAACTTTAATAATTCTAATGGTCAGCCTGTGGTTCATATAACGACTACGGGAACAGGGTCTACTTTGCTTGTTAATCATCAAGGGCCATCAGGAAACATTGCAGTTTATCAAAGTGCGAGTACTAATGTGGCAAGAATTAACAAATCTGGAACAGGATTTTTCAATGGTGGAACTCAAAATAGTGGAGCCGATGTTGCGGAAGCTTTTGATGTGGAAGGAAATACTTCTGAATACGAACCTGGAGATATTTTAATTATTTCAACTGATTCCGACAGAACAGTAGAAAAATCTTCAAAACCATACTCTAATTTGGTTGCTGGAGTTTACGCGACAAAACCAGGAGTTCTTTTAACGGAAGAAAATATAGATTCAGAATTAATCGGGAAAGTGCCAATGGGAGTAATCGGGGTAATTCCTACTAAAGTTTGCCTAGAAGGAGGGAAAATTAAAAGAGGTGATCTTTTGGTGACTTCATCAAAATCAGGAGTTGCGATGAAAGCCAATATCAAAAAGGTGAAAATTGGTCAGGTTATCGGAAAAGCGCTTCAGGATTATGACCAAAACGAAATCGGAAAGATTAAAGTATTAGTTAACATTAAATAATAAACAACCATGAAATCATTATATATCATCGCTTTTTTAGTAGTAAGCATCAATGTGTATGCTCAGCAGGACAAGAAAGTTTCTGAAACAAAAGAAAACGTACAGGAAGCCATCAATTATAAAGAATCAAAAGAATTTGAAGCCAAAATGATGAAGGAAGCTCAGGAAAGAACGACGCAAAAGCCTTCTACCGTAACGTTGGCTTCAGAACAAGGTCTTGAGGTAAAACAAAAGCAAGCTCCCAAACAGGAAGCCTCAACTAATTTGGGAAAATTACTTCCCAATACCGCAAGTCTTGATGAAATTTTAGCAACAGTTCCCGGAAGAAAATCACGTAAAGCCACGATTTCTAAAAACACACAAAGCACAACACAGGGGTTGGTATCCACTCCTGAATTAACAATACAAGACATAAAAAGAACAATTCCTAAAAACTAATAACCGAAACAAACTAGATTTTTCAATTAAAAGAAAGTCTGCAAGAGCGCGGACTTTTTTTGTTTTATTATTTGAGCCAAGACTAAACATTTTTTAGCTTAAATTAATCCCAATCTGCAGCAATAAATTTCATTGAATTTCCCTGATTGTCGGTTAATGTTAAAAAGTGACCTTCCACTTTAAAATTTGTGATGTTTTTAAATGTTTTTGAAAAATCATCTTCCAGTTTCATATCCGGGCAAGCTTTTTCTGTTGAGCTAATTTCTGAAATTTTCACTTTTCCGTTATTTTTAAATTCAGAACTAAAAAAGATTTCATTACACCCCATCAATGCTTTTCCATTAATTTTTCCATCTTTCGCGGGTTCGGTTAAATTTATTTTAGCATTCATTTTAATTAAATCAGCCTTAGCAAAATTTTCGAAAGCAATCATCATCCATTCCCGTTGAATATGAGGATTTTTTGCCGTGCTTGCAGAGTTTTCATTCATCAACGAAGAGCAGTTTAGCAACAGTTGTAAAACTAAAATCGTAAAAATTGATAAAAGCAGTTTTTTCATAAGTCACAGTATTCCATTTTTGTACCACTTGAAAACAGAATATCGTAAAAATTAGTAAATTAGCGACACAAAAATTTTTTATAAAATGAAAAGACTATTTCTACTATTCACTTTTCTATTGGGCTTCGCTCAGATGAGGGCGGATGAGGGGATGTGGCTGTTAATGCTCATCAAAAGACTTAACGGTGTCGACATGCAAAAAGAAGGTTTGCACCTGACGCCTGAGGAAATTTATTCCGTAAACAACTCCAGTATGAAAGATGCTATCGTAAGTTTCGGTGGTTTCTGTACGGGAGAGATCGTTTCTGACCAAGGATTAATCTTTACCAATCACCACTGTGGTTACGGTGCTGTGGCGGCGGCTTCTACACCTGAAAAAGACTATTTGAAGAATGGTTTCTGGGCAATGAAGCAAAAAGACGAATTCAACGCAAAAGATCTTTATGTAAGATTTTTAGTAAGAATGGATGATGCTACGCAGAGAATCAATTCTAAACTAAACAACAATATGTCTGCTGACGAGAGAAAAGCTGTAATTGAGGCTGAATCGAAAGCTATCCAGACAGAAAATTCTGAAAACGGAAAATATACAGTAGTAGTAAGAGATTTCTTCAACGGAAACGAATTCTATTATTTCGTTTACCAAGATTATAAAGATATCAGATTGGTAGGTGCACCGCCTTCATCATTAGGAAAATTCGGTGGTGATACAGATAACTGGGAGTGGCCAAGACATACGGCAGACTTCACGGTTTTCAGAGTATATGCTGATGCAGCGGGAAATCCTGCAGAATATTCTCCTGCAAACAAACCATTAAAGCCTAAGCATTTCTTACCTGTTTCTTTAAAAGGAATCAAGCCTGGTGATTTTTCTATGATCATGGGGTATCCTGGAAGAACAAACCGTTATTTGACTTCTTACGGAATTCAGCAAATGGTAGGTAAAGATTATCCAGCTTGGGTTCAGGCTTCTAAATTAGCAATGGATGTGATGAAGAAGTATATGGATAAAGACAAAGGAACTCAATTGAACTATGCTTCTCAATACGCTTCAGTAGCTAACTACTGGAAAAACAGACAGGGAACGATTGATGCTGTTATCAAAAACGGAACAATTACGGATAAGCAGCAACTTGAAGACAAATTCAGAACTTGGGCAGTACAACCGGAAAATATTGCTCAGTATGAGATGGTTTTAGATGATATTGCAACGTATTACAAGCAATCATCTGACAGAAATGTAGAAAGAAACTATTATTCTCAATTGATGAGAAATTCTAAGTATTTCTCTTTAGCATTACAGGTTGGTTCGGTTCTTAAATCTTATGCAGAGCAGGATATGGCTGGAAGACTGGCTATGAAACCAAAAGTAGATGCAGCTGTAAAAGCGGCTTATGAAAGCATCAATACCAACCTTGAAGGTGAAATGATGAATTCTATGGTTGGTCTTTATCAGTCTAAAGTTGCTAAAGATGTAGGTTCTGCTACAATTATGGGATTAGATGCTAAAAATCTTTCAAACGTAGCTTACTCATCTATTTTCGCTAATAAAACTTCGGTTACTAACTTTATTTTAAACCCAGACCGTTTAAAATTAGATGCTGATCCACTTTTAAAAATCGCTAACGGAATTGTTGCCGATCAAAAAGGATCTAACGAAAGATTTGTAAAAATAGATGATAATTTTGCTAAAAACAGCCGTCTTTTCTTAGCTGGTTTAATGAAAGCAATGCCTGAGAAAAAATTCTATCCGGATGCTAACTCTACGATGAGGTTAACGTACGGAACGGTAGATAAATTGCCAATCAGAAATGATAGAAACTACTTCGGAGTTACTGATAATTATTATACAGACATGACTGGTCTTGTTGGAAAATACAAGAAAGGTGATGAAGAGTTTGATCTTCCTCAAAGAGTAATTGATCTTTACAATATGAAAGATTTCGGTCAGTATGCTGATGCTAAAGGATATATGCCGGTTAATTTCCTTTCAAACAACGATATTACAGGAGGTAACTCTGGTTCTCCGGTAATCGATGGAGACGGAAACCTTATCGGTATTGCATTCGACGGTAACAGCGAAGCATTGAGCGGTGATATCGTTTTCGAACCGGAATGGCAAAAAACGATCAACGTAGATATTCGTTTTGTTCTTTGGACAATCGATAAATATGCAGGTGCAAGAAGAATCGTTGATGAGCTGAAATTAGTAAGAGATGAAAATACTCCTGCTGATACAAAATCTAAAGCTCCAAAAGCTGAGCCTAAAAAGAAATAAAAAATCTTTATTGATATTTCAAAAGCCGCGAAAGTTTACTTTCGCGGTTTTTTTGCATGTTGTTGTAAAATAATTTCAATAAGTTTTATCGTTTACAATAAAATAATAATTCAAAATTCAGTTTATTAATATTTATTTCATTAATAAGCACTTAAAAGCGAATGTATGTCGAAAAGTTTTACGTAAAGCAAATTTTCAATTAATGTATTTCCTATATTTGGGATATTAACCAAATGATAAAACCAAATGACATTCAATCAATTAATTAGTCTGATTTCAGTTGTCAGTTCTTAGACCACACAGACTTTAGCTTTCTTATTTACTACCTATAAAAACACTTACGATGACTGACGATAAAGAATTTCAATGGCACAATCCCAATAGAAAGAACAAATTATATGAAGGTCCTGAAATTAATATTCAGGCGTATAATGGTGCGCAAATTTTCATTAATAATCATTTCGCCAACAAGCACTTTTCCTATTATATGCAGAGTAGGCACCTCATTTTTTGTGATGGTTCTAATATAATCACCAATAAAGGGCAGAATTCTACCTGTCAACTGACCGGGAAGCGCTATCCCTTACGGTATGTAGGAGATTCAATTAATTATGATGATGGGAGTATTGCCATGATGTTGGAAGAAAAAGACCTTAGAGAATTACTCGAAGCGTGCTTCTTTCTTCCTCATCAACCTCGGTTTTATGATTTCATCAAAGACGAATTACTTTTACTAAAATGGTAACTATTTAACTAACCCATAAAAAACAACACACATGGAAGAAAACAACAACAATCACGAAGAAGACAGCGAAAAATATTACAACTCCGATTTTGGGAGACTGAATCATCCGGATGATCTAAAAAAATACTTTTCGATGCGGAGTTTTCAGGATTTTCTGAATGACCCGACCAACCCGATTGTCTATACAACCTTAAGCATGGACGGAAAGCCTTTTTTGGAAAGATCATCCTTTTCCGTTGAGCTGAACCAGTTTACCAACGAGCATGACACGTTCACGATCACCGTTCCCGACGATGCTTTGGACAGCTTCAAAGGTTATGTGATGGAAAATTCTAAGAATATTTTAGGCAAAACCATCACCATTAATATTCATCGGTATGGCAATATCCGTCAGGTTTTTGTTGGTATTATCGCCAATATTCGAAACAGAAAAGAAAATGGTTATGGAGAGCTTTATATCACCGGATATTCTCCGACAGTGCTGATGGAAAGCGGAAAAAAATGCCGCAGCTTTGAAGGAAAATCGCTGGAGCAGATCATCAAGGAAATCGTTTCGGAATATCCCGATGAAGCCCATATTTTGGTGCATCATCCCAATACGGAGTATTCGCTTCCATACACGGTTCAGTACAAAGAGTCAGATTATCAGTTTATTAAAAGGCTTGCCACGAGGTTTGGTGAATATTTTTATTACAATGGTCAGCAGCTTTTATTTGGCAATAAAGTGCAGGATATGTTGGATTTGGAAGAAAATAAAAATTTAATTGAAGTTGAATTTCAAATGAATATCAAGCCACAGAATTTCAGCTATTCGACGTATGATGTTCAGGCGGGTGAAAATATTGATTATCAGTCGAATTCTGTTCAACATCAATATAAAGAAAATCCGTTTCAAGCGGTGGCAATTAATGCTTCGGAAAACGTTTACAAAAAGAGATCCGAAATGTTTTACAATCATACCGGAATTTCGAATAATACCTCAAGAGAGCTGAAAGATTCGGTGAGAAGGGAGCGTGAAAATCGTGAAAATTTAATTATGATTAAAGGGAAAAGTCGGGATCCGTTATTGAAAATTGGAGGTTTGGCGAAGCTGATCGATATCAATGATAATCCGATGGAAACCTACCGCATCATTGAGCTTAAGCATTATCATGACGGCAATGAATATTATAATGAATTTGTGGGCATTCCGGATCTGGAAAATGCGCCGTATCAGGATTCGGACGCGGTTCCTTTTGGTGAGGAGCAGTCGGCAAGAGTGGTTGATAATAACGATCCTTCGGGTATGGGAAGGGTGAGGGTGCAGTTTCAGTGGCAGGAAAGAAAGGGTGAGAAATCGCCCTGGATAAGGACAAAAACATCTTATGCTGGGGCATCGCGAGGTGATTATAAAATTCCGGAAATTGGCGATGAAGTGTTGGTAAATTTTGAAAGTAACAATGCTGAAAAGCCTTACGTTTCGGGAGCGATGTATAATGGAAAGGAAGTCAGCGGTTATGCGACGGCGGACAATCGTTATAAAGTGCTTCATTCCCGTATCGGAAACCGTCTGATTATGGATGATGAAACGGGAGATGTGACCTTGGAAAGTCAGAAAGGACAGACGATTGCTGTCTTCTATGGTGATGGAAATATTGATATTACGGCGCCGAAGAATATTAATTTAATGGCAGGAGAAGATGTGAATATCACCGCCGGAAAAAATATGAATACCAATGTCGGGATGAATTCTACAGAAACGGTGGGAATGAATAAATCTGTGGGAGTTGGGATGATGAGTATGATTACGATAGGAACAGATTTTATTACGAATGTTGTAGGAAGAATGATTGAATATGTGAAAGGAAGTATAGAGTCTCACACAGAAGAAGAAAGGAAAATACATTCAAAAAGCATGGGAGTAATTTCTGAAACTGATATACAAGCCAATGCTTCTGAAAGGATGCTTCGTTATAGTGGTGAAAAGTCTAATGATACCTAATTTCCAATTATGAGTAAAGAAACATATTGCAACGGAAAAATTATTCTTACGAGTAAAAAAAATACATTATTTCATGCCTTTAATGGAAATTTACAATTTACTGCAGGAGAAAAAAACCAATGGAAAGGGGAACAAGGAAGTGAGATTGGTAACTATGAAAAAATGATATTACCAAATAATAGTGCAATAATAAGATTATATTATGAAAACATAGTTATTGTAGCTTCTGAAGTGCATGATAAAAAATCTGTAAATAAATTAATGTTTATGGCTCAAGCAATTAGACGAATTAGAATATCAAGTGTACAAACGGTTTTATATTTTACACATGGATATTCGTCCAATATGATATTTGAGTTTGAAAAATCTCTTAGGAATTATAAGAAAAATATTAAAATTATTGCTATCAAAAATATCTCAGAACTAATTAATTATATCAATTTAGGGTATACAAACAATATTCAAGGTGATTATAGAACTATACCTAATGAAAATGGTAGCATGTATAAAGTTAATAATCTGTATATATATTCCCATGGAATGCCAAGTAGGATTACTTTTATGCTTGACTGGGATTTATACAAAAAAAATAATAATATAAAATCTTCGGAGGATGCAAATGGTAACGAATTAAATTTAAGCAATTACACAAAGCTAAATCCAAGTAGTTTTTCAAAAGACGCTGAAATATGGTCTTTTGCGTGTAGAACAGGATTAAGCATAGATAATGATACAGAAATAGAAAGATTTACATGGGGCGAGAACGAAAGTTTAGCACAAAAGTTATCAGATAGACTAAATTGTAAGACTCATGCTTTTCTTAAAAGAAGTAATTATGAGAATACTTGGGGAAGCCAGTCAGATAGAATAGATTTAAAAATTGCTGATAATTTGGAGAAAATAAATATCCATACAACTAAAGAAGATAAATTCAGAGAATATAAAAAGTCTGAAATTCAAATAGATGGAAAATACCCTTGGCAACCACAAGGTGCTTATAATGATGTTAAAGCTGGTGACTTTCCTTTAGGTCCACCAAATTGTATGTGTCTTTTTCAAAAAAACAAAGATGTCATTATTCCATGCAAAACAATGGCTTTACCAAAAGGTTAATATATGAAACAAAAAAAAATACTATTAGGTTATTTCTTCTTAGGTTTAGTTATTTACTTGAGCTATATAATTGTATATAATTCAAAATTTGATTTAGGCTTATTTTGTGATTCTAGTACAGAGTGCTTCTCTCTTACAAAGACAATTATTTTTTTCAATTGGTCATTTGCTCTATTTCTAATTTTAGTTTTCAACTTCATAGCTAAGAACAGATATCTTAATGCAAATATTTTATTTGTAGGATTAATTTTTAACATTATTAAATTAGGTTCTGGTTCATCTGTTCCATTTTTATTTGTTTCCAATTTTTTTCTTTTATTAATACCTTTTCAAATTTTGGGTAATGAAAGGTTTAAATCATTACTTATACTTAATATAACACTCTTATTATGTATTTATTTATTTGAGCTTTCAAATATTTCAGAACTTTTTTACTACAATCAAAATTATTCATCAATTGAAAATGTATTTTATATTTTAATATCATTAATGTTTGCATTTAATATTATATTTTCTATTACAAAATATAATAAAAGTATTAAACTTTAGGAAAGTCCTTTTACTATTACTATTGAAAGGAGATATTTTATTCCTGAAATTAGTGAAGAAGTGAGGAGTAATTTCGAATCTCGAAATACAGAAAAATCTTTTGTATTGGAATAAATTATAATGGAAAGAAAGTCAGCGGTTATGCTACGGCAGATAATCGTTATAAAGTGTTTCATTCCCGCATCGGAAACCGTCTGATTATGATGAAACGGGAGATGTGACCCTGGAAAGTCAGAAAGGGCAGACTATTGCAGTTTTCTATGGTGATGGAAATATTGACATTACGGCGCCGAAGAATATTAATATTTCGACGGTAGAGAATGTGAGTATAACTGCCGGAATGAATATTACTTCCAATGCAGGCATGAATATTTCTGAAACTGCAGGGGCAAGCCATAGTAGTTTTGCGGGTGGTATGATGATTCAGAATGCGGTGGCGGATTATTCTTTGATGGCGGCTAATATTATGGAAGTTGCTCAGGGTGAACGAAAATCTAGAGCGAAAGAAGTTACAGATCAATCTCAGGAAAAGAAAGTTATTTCTGAAAAGAAAAATGAAATTCATACTAAAGGTACTTTTGATAATAATAGTGGTGAAAATTCTAAAATGCATTAAGTTATGGCAGGAGGAAAAATTACAAGAATAGTTGGAGGTACAAACAGTATTGAGTGTGAAAGTTGGACAGTATATACTGATGAATTTAAAGCTTATGCAGGAGAATTTAGTCATTTTACCGCAAGTAAAGGCATTATGCTGGGAGAACCTAAAGATTCTCCCAGTTCATATACCTATTTTGAGAAAGCTTGGTGGACTGATAAAGATGGAAAAGAAATAAAAGAAGCAAGGCTTGGAGATAAAGTTCAGTTTCATTTAAAAATGAAAAATATTCAGTCTCCCAAAGGAAAAAAGGTTAACCTAGAACTCCGAGAATGGAATGAATTTAATTTACTTCTTTATCTCTTAAGTTTTGCTAATAAAGAATTAATAGGACATAAAAGCTTGGATGAATATCAAAAGATCAATATTGTAAGTGCTAATGCTGATGGAAAAGTATTAACGGATTGGGCATTGAACGAAAATTCAGAAATTACGATAGATATACTTTTGGATGAAGAGTCTTTATTGAAAATGATTATTAATGATGAAGCACGAGATTTGGAATTCTATTTTAGGTGTAGATATATAGATGATGAAACCAATTTACCCGAAATTGCAGAACTACCTTGGGAAACTTGGAATTATCTTAAAGTGAAACCTAAACCAGTAGTTGAACCAATTATTTTCGTTCATGCTTCAAATGAACATTTATTACCTGCTATTTACTCTGCTAAAGAGGGAAACCCTTGGTATATAGCTCCAATACCAAATGCTATGTATGGTAATAAGTTCAAAACACTTACTAAGCCATATGATAATCCCAATTTAAAAAAGGAACTTACTTTCTTTGAAAAAAATGCTTATAAGATTGCTATTAGAAAATTAGAAAAAGGAAATCTTATCTTTAATACAGGAAAAAAAGGAACGACCTCACGTCTTTATGAGTATAATGTCACTTATATTGACGGGCAGTATAAAGATAAAATATTGATGGGCGTGAATAGAGGAACCGGAGTACGTGGTGAGACCTCTAAAGGTATCAACCAGATAGAAGCACAAGTTCAGCGCGGCTTACCTAATACTATAAAGACAATAGGTGAAATTGCTGGTATTTTTGGAGTACTCTCAGATCTGTCTGCCTTACTTCGTGGGGTAGCAGATCATGAAATTCCAATGCCTTCTATTGTTCCTCCTTTTATAGCAATGGAAGTTAATCGAATGATGAAAGAAAACGATGAGTTTATAATTGAACATTGGAATATAGACCTGCAAAAAGCAATTATCGAGGGCAAAGATTTCACTAAGGATTTTTTAGAAAATAATGATATTAATAGAAGCAAGAATCTAGGTTTCAAAGTTATTGATATGTCAGAAGATGGCATGACAAAAGTTTTGAATAAAGAAATTGATGCTATTAAAGATCTAACAAATTCTAACTCCCCAAAAATGTTAGAATCATTATCTAATATAGGAGAAGGTAACCGAGACTCAGGATTGTTAATTCAATCGATGGAAGGTTTGGATAAGTTTAATAGAATCACAACTTTTCATTATATTCATGCAATATTTGTAAAAGATTTAAAAATTTAACAATGAAGGTTTTGCAATACTTATTTTTTATATTTCCACTATTAATATCGTGTCAGCAATATGATAAGCAGTCCTATGATAAAAATGAAGAAACGTTAAGAGCTTTTCCTCTTTCTGCAAGTGAAATTATTTTTGACAGCTTGTGGGTAAAAAGAGATTCGCTCACCTATTTAAGACTTAAAAACACTCGTAATATATATCTTGCAGATACAGATTCTATTCCAATCTGGATCTCAAATTTCAAACAATTAAAAAGTATCACATCATTTTCAGAACGAAAAAAAATAATTAATATTCCGAATGAAATAGGAAAAAATATTAATCTAACTCATATAGAACTCCCACATAATAATATCACTAGAATACCACCATCTTTATATAATTTAAAAAATTTGGAAAGGTTAAATCTAAGTGATAATAATCTAAAAAATATTGATCCAGAAATAGGAAATTTAAACAAAATAAAAATTATTTTACTTTCAGATAATCAAAATTTACTTAATATTCCTGAAGAGATATGCAACCTTTCAGATTTAGTTAGTTTTCCAATTAATAATACAAGTATATCAGAGCTTCCAAAATGTTTGAAAAATATGCAAAATCTTGAAAGGATTAATATTTCAAAAACACATGTGAAAAATTTTCCTATTGAAATTTTATCGGCTCCAAAGCTAAAAACAGTTCATGCAATGGGAATAAAATTGAATAATTATAGAGAAGTAAAAGATGTTTGTGAGAAGAAAAATATTACTTTTTATTACGACGAGTAAAATTTTCATCGATTATGAAAGATTTTTCTAAAAAACACATCTATTTAAAATTATTTTTCCTGATATTATTCCTATTGGGGCTGTCTTTATTTAGCCTTATTGAAGAAAATATAAGAATTTTGTACATATCAATCCCCTTATTATTTCCTTATATTTTAGTTGTCATTTATGAATATTTTAAAGATAAAAGCATCACAAAAAGGAAAAATGCTCATGATGAAATTTTGACAGAAAAACTTTTAGAAATAGGTATTCCTGTTACTATTAATTTTGAAAAAGGAATAAAAAGTATTGAAGAAAAACATTTTCAAGAAAATGAAAATATTGGAATATTTCGAGAATATTTCTGGCCAATTGAATATCTGTTTGGAAATAGGAGTGAAGAAATATTTACTTTAGTCGAATTAAAATATAAAGTACTAGGAAAAACTTATATCAAAAAGGTAATGTTTCCATTTTCGAAACAGAGTACGATTTCTCTATTAAAATTTCAAAAAACTACAATTCTATTTTATAATGAAGAAAATCCACAGCAATCTATTATTGATCTAAGGTTTATCGATGGATACTTATAGCTGATTCTTCATCTCAAAATGCAGAAAAACCTTTTGTAGTAGGCACGCATTATAATGGAAAGGAGGTAAGTTCTTATCATACAAGTGGGAATGATAAAAAGGTAATTCACACAAGATCAGGAACGAAAATTATCCTGAATGATGGTGAAGGAAGTGTTTTTATTGAAGACCCTAGTGGCAATACCTATCTGATGGACGGACAGGGAAATATTGAGGTGAATGCACCGAATAATATTACTTTTACCGCAGGAAAAAATATGAACATTAATGTGGGACAGAATATGAATACGAATGTAGGAATGAACTCTACAGAAACGGTGGGAATGAACAAATCGGTGGGAGTTGGGATGTTGAGTATGATGACCATAGGAACAGATTTTATCACCAACGTAATGGGCAAAATGGTTGAATATATCACTGGAAATAAAGAAAGTAAGGTTGAGAAAGACAAGCAGACGACAATCAATGGTAAAGGGAGTACTCAATCATCGCAAAACCATGAGTTTCATTCTCAGAAAGAAATTCAGCATAATTCTGCCGAACAATCTAAAAACCATTAATCATGAGTAAAATTACATACATCGGAGGTGATCTGATTGAAGAAATAGGCGGGTCTTACAAGATTTTCGCCAAAGAGGGCTATGAAATAACGTCAGGGAAAGAGATTATTTTTAATGCGAAAGAAGGAATTACCTATGGGGAGCCGGAGTTTCCGCCCATGTCTGAACAGCCCATTAAGATTATCGTACAGTTCAGACCGCATAAAGACTGGAAAGGAGAGTTTGGTTTTGACTGGTTTAGATTGGGAGATACCATGCTTTTTCATGATGTTGCTTTCGAAAGAATTGTCGCTTATCAGTATAGTGATTACGAATTCACTAAAATTGTAGATCATTCAAAACCGGATAATCTGAATATGCATAGCGGACAGTTCAAGCCCGATGAAAAAATGCTGAATGAACTGAAAGCACTGTATAAACCCTATACCATCCCATGGAAAACCACGAAAAATCCTAAGACAGGAAAGGCAAAAGCCGAAGAATATTTCATTCCGTGGTTAAGCATTTTAAAAGATAAAGAGGTGAAAATTACTTTTATCGCGGAGATCAAGGAAGAGGCTGATTATTTAGAGTTTTCTCCATCAGATTATTTTACCTTTACTCCCAACAGAATAGATATTAAGGGCAAAAAAAGTGTAGCTTTAGATGAAGAAAACATTATCATAAAGTGTATTAAAGAATTTGAAAATGACCAGACGATCGAGTTAAAGGCTTTTAAAAAGAATGCTAAAGGAGAAACCATGGAAGCCATAGCTGGAAATATAAGTGTTTGGGCTAATGATATTTCTAAACAGAAGCAAAAAGATGTGGTTTTTGTAAAAATTACAACAAGATTATCTGCAAATTCTCCTAGAGTAACACCAAATATCAATGACGAAAAAGAAAGGATAAATTATTATTTAGAACAAGCCTATATCAAATTATCAGATGTTTCAGATATTATAGAACTCGATTTGGCTAATGATTATAAAAGTTTAAAAGATTTTTCTACAAATGGTGAAATTGACAGAGATAAAATATCAAATGGGCTAGATTTGGAAATTTATTTAAAGACGAAATTAAAAACACAGTATAGTGATAAGTATAATCATCATTTTAAACTATTTTATTTTGGAGAAAGAGGCTATGGGGGAAGAGCTCAAAATCTAGGCGGTTATTCTGCGGATGATGCTGATTTTGTAGTGGTATTTAATGGAGCCGACCAACAGACTGCCACTCATGAGCTTGCATTCTATGGGATTAGCACATACTTTTACCAATAAATATACAGATCCTAAAGCATTATTTACTTATATGTATCAAATGACAGATAATTTAATGGACTATGCGGAATATGAATCTAAAAATAAACGACGTTCACTTTATTATTGGCAATGGAAAATAATTAATAATTCAATACTAAAGTAATATGAAAAAAATAGTGATATTTATTTGGTTAAGTATATTTATACAATGTCAAACACAAAATATAAAGAATACTATAATTGATAGTAGATTTGAAGTGTTTGATAGAAATTTAGATAAAAGTCGGGTTGATAAAATTGACGGCTTAATTCATATTATTTATACGGGAGGCAAAACTGGTTATAGTGAAGTCGGTTATGATACAAATCGTTATTTTATGTATGTGAAAAATTTTTATGCTTCAAAAGGTATAGAAAATAAAGGATGGGCTTTTAATCAAGGAGCTCCTATAGGACTTTGGTATTACTTTGATGAGGATGGAAAATTGATAAAAGAAGAAAATACGGATGAAGGTTATGCTTTTACCCCCGAAAATATTATAAAATATTGTGAACAAAATGGAATTAACCTTTCTAAAGGGTATCACGAAAGAGACGGCTATCAAACCAGTGTCTATAAGAATGAGTTAGATGGCAAAAAAGTTTGGCTAATCTCTTATCTCATTTCTTTCAATAAACAGGACAAAGAAGTAAAGCTTACTTTGGATGGGCAGACGGGAAAGGTAATTAAGAGAGAAGAGTTTCCTTACGATAGTTATTAATATGAACAAAATATTGATATTTCTTTGGCTAAGCATAAATATTCAGTGCCAAACACAAAAAGTAATAATTCCTCAAACAGATAAATTTTTTGAAAAGTTCAACATTGAAAACTTTAATAAGAATGCCGTAAGAGGAATGTTAGAATTACAAAATAACGGTGAAAAATCTCTTCAGGACTTTCAATCACCAGGCTATAGAGAACGAAACTATAATTCAGATTCCTTTTTTAAAACAAATAAGTTTTTTTTTAATAATGGAAATATTGAAAAAAAAGGAGTTCTATTTAATGTGGGATCCCAAGTCGGAATTTGGTATTACTTTGATGAATCAGGAAAGCTCATAAAAGAAGAAAATACAGACGAAGGTTACATTTTTACTCCCGAAGATATTGTAAAATATTGTAAAAAGAATAATATTGAACTTTCTAAAGGATATCATGAAAGCGAAGGCTATCAAACGAGCGTATATAAAAGCGAGCTCAATGGCAAAAAAGTCTGGAAAATCTCTTATCTCATTTCTTTCAATAAACAGGAAAAAGAAGTAGAACTTATCTTGGATGGACAAACAGGAAAGGTGATCAAAAGAGAAGAGTTTCCTTATGATAGCTATTAATATAAAAAAGTTATTAAAATATTCTAGTGTAATAATAACATCTTTTATTCTTGTAAGATTATTGACTGGAATCTACGAAGATGATGAATTTAACGAAAAATATTTTTTCATTAAAAGCTATCCTACTTGGAAGTGGTATTTTTATTCTCCAAGAGGAATGTCAGACCTAAAATTAGAAAATATGTCTAGAGAACAAAAAGAAGAGCAATTAATGTATGATAAAGTTATTCCAGCTAGAGTATTTAGTTTTTAAGTTTTACTAATAAGGTATTAATGAGCATGTGGAGAAATTTTTAAATATTAAAAAAATAAATCCTACAATTTAAATACAACCAGGTGAAAGATTAGAGGGTTGGCTTACAATAATATTTAATAATTTATTTTGTGCTAAAAACCACATAAATCATTGTATATTAGTAAAATGTAAAAAAATGTTGAATTTGAACACTATTAAAAATATGCAACCTCAACCAGCTAATTTCAAAGCCATCATCCAACAAAACAGAGAAATCAATGCTGCGTTTGTAGAATTTCCTTTTTCTACGGAAGAACTATTTGGGAAGAAAGGGCAGGTAAGAATTAAAGCGTTATTTGATAATACGGTTGAATATCGTGGAAGTTTAGCCAAAATGAAATCAGAATGTCATATTTTAGGCTTAACGCAGGATGTCAGAAAGCAATTGGGAAAAACATTTGGTGATGAGGTTTCGGTAAGCCTTATTGAGGATACAGAAGAAAGAATTGTTGAAATTTCGGATGATATTCAATTTATTTTTAATGAAAATCCTGAAGCAAAAGCGCTATTCGACAAAATGAGCTACACGCACAGAAAAGAATATATCCGCTGGATTGAAGAAGCTAAAAAACCTGAAACCAGAGAAAATAGGAAAACAAAAATGATCCAAATGATTTTGGATGGAAAAAAAGGAATTTAAAAACAATAAATAGCTGTTTATAAAAGTCGTAAATCTACTTCAAGATCCTGCTGAACGCCGCCATTTGTAATGGCAATTATGCCGTCGTGATGAGCAATCGTAGCGCCTAAATCATTTCGGGACTCTTTAAAATATCCTTTAGATTCGTAACTCTCATTTCTTTGCCATAGAAATTCTGCGATTAATCCTGTGCTGCTTTCGATCGTTAGAGATTTTAGGGTATTGTTAAAGTCAAACTCCTCGATATTAACGATAAAGCTTTCATGGGCAGCAAATGTTTTTCTAAGAATCTGAATGGGCTGATTGGTATTGATTGTATTCAAGACTGTGGTTTTTCACAAAAATCTTTTTTTAATGCGACAAAACTCGTCGTATTAAAATGGAATATTTAAAAATAAAAAGTTTCGGGGCAGCGAAGCTGCCCCGAAACCCCTCAATAAAAAATCTGCTAAGAAATAGGAATACCCAAATATTTCAAATAAGAATCCAGCAAGTTTTTATCAAATACAGGTTCTTCAATTCCCGAACCCTTCAAAAATTCAATAACATTGGAGCAATCCCAGACATACGTATGCTGATAAAGCTCAACGGTAGACAATCCTTCATGCATATTATCTTTAAACAAACTCGTAAGCGGATACAAACGGTTTTTACTGTCGTGTTCCCATTGTTTTCTCCAGTCTTTGTACGAAAGTGGCTGCAGTTCATGTGGATAATATTCCTTAAGCAACGCAAAAAATTCTTCCAATGTTAAATTCGTTTCCGGACTCGCAATTAAATTAAATTTCTTTCCAATAGCATCTTTATTTTTGGTGATATGTGCCATCGATTTTGTCATATAATCTACGGTGATCAAACCTTCTCTCAACTCCGTTAAAGCAGGATAAGATTTAAACTCAATACAGTTTTTCACCAAACCAGACCACCATTGGTAAGGCGCGCTGGCTCCCGTTTTACTGTGGCACATAGCATAGCCCAAGCGGTACGTGATAAGCGGTAATCCTTCTTTCGCTGCCAGATCGGCGATCGCTTCCATCACATATTTACTTCGTACATATCCAATATCTTTACTCACAGAGATAATATTTTGTTCAATATCATCAGATTCCAGCATTACCTTTTTACCGGTAAAAATATGTCCCCAACTATAAACAGAAATCGTGGAAAGCAGAGCTAAACATTTTGTTCTTTCAGCGCCTGCCAAACGGATAATTTCACGTAATCCTTCCACATTGGGAGCTTTCATATAAGAATAAGGTTCAATAAAATTCACAGAACTTCCTGAATGATAAATGAGATCAATGGTTTGGGCTAAATTTTTAAACTGTTCATTCGAAAATCCAAGAGAAGGCAATGACAAATCTCCCAACACCGGAATGATTCTCGATTTTTGCGAAGGATTTTGAGCAATATTATATTGAACGTAGCATTTTTCAATTTTTTCTAATGCGTGAAATTCATCCTGAGCTCTTACCAAACAGTAAATATCTGCACTGGTAGTATCTAAAAGCTCCTGAACCAAATGAATTCCCACAAAACCTGTAACACCCGTTAAGAATATCACTTTGGGATTTTCGAGCTGTTCAGGATCAAAACCTCCGGCGAAAACCGTTCCCGGATTCAGATAAACATCATTTTGAAGTTCTACATACGGTTCCATATCTTCTACAGGAAGCGCTTCTCTTTCTTCTTTTGCTCGGGCAATTAATAAATCAGATAAATGCTGAAGCACAGGATATTGATAAATATCTCTCATATAAACTTTTACATCCAGCTTTTCCTGCATTGCAGTGGCAACAATGGCTACATACAATGAATTTCCGTCAATATCAAAAAAATTATCTGAAATATTAATAACAGGCCGTTCCAGTTCTTCAGCCCAAATATCAGCGATAATTCGTTCGGTTTCATTAGTCGGAGGTTCGTGGGAAACAAGTTCTTTAGCTTGCTGATCTGCCAAATTTTTCAGCATCTGAACGTCTGTTTTTCCGTTCGCTGTAAGTGGAATTTTTTCAATGAAAACAATTTGTGTAGGAATCATATATCCTGGCAGTTCTTCTTTTAATTGATTTCTTATGATGGTAATGTCTTTTTCTACCCTTTCTTTTAACACCACAAAAGCCACCAAGTATTTATTTCCTGAATGATCTTTGGTGATTACCGCAGCGTCTTTCACTTCATTTAATTGAGAAATCGTACGTTCCACTTCACCCAATTCAACTCTGAAACCTCTAATTTTCACCTGATTGTCGATTCTTCCCAAGAATTCAATATCTCCGTTGGCAGACCATCGTACCAAATCTCCTGTGCGGTAAATTTTTTCATTCTCGTTAAAAGGATTGACAACAAATTTCGCAGAGGTCAGTTCTTCATTATTCAGATAGCCTTTAGCCAGCAACGTACCTCCAATAAACAATTCTCCCGTAGCACCAATAGGCAAAAGTTCCATTTTTTCACCTAAAATATAAGCTTGCGCATTCGCAATAGGTTTTCCTATGGTAGAAACATATTCACCGTTTACATCTTTTATTTTTTTGAAAGTGGAATAAACCGTGCATTCGGTAGGACCGTAATAATCGATTAATTCATAGCTTAATCCGTCTGTAAGAACGGGTTTTAATTTTTCTCCAGCAGTGAAAAGATATTGCAAGGGAAGATCGTCATATTTTCTGGTTGCCTCCACAAAAGCTGGCGCCAAAACTGTGGGCACAAAACCATGAGTAATTTCGTTTTTACGATAAAAATTAATTAAAGCAGCTACTTCAATGCGCTCTTCACTGTCTGCAATGAAAAGTGTTGCTCCCGAAGTAAGGGCAGACCAAACTTCCCAAACGGAAATATCGAATGCTAAACCTGCGATTAAGGTTAATTTTGATTGATGATTTACCTTAAAATAATCATTATGCCAAGTCACCAAATGCTGAACGCTATGATGGGTGACCATCACCCCTTTCGGATTTCCCGTAGAACCTGAGGTGTAAATGATATACGCCAACGCATCATGATGAATAATCGGCTCCGGACGTAACGTTGAATAATCTTTTACATCATCGAATGTATTGAAAAAAAACTTTGGAGTAGCTGGCGATAATTGTCGGCCTAAGTTTTCATTCGTAATAATAAGTTCTGCCTGGGTATCCGAAAGAATAAATTCCACACGTTTTACAGGATAAGCCGGATCTATCGGAACATAGGCGGCTCCGGTTTTCAAAATTCCAACGATGGCAACAATCCACTCCAACGAGCGATCCAGCCATACCGGAACAAAGGAACCTTCCTGAACACCTTTGGAAATAAGAGCATTGGCAATCTGATTGCTAATTTCATCCAATTCCTGATAGGTTATTTTCTGATCTTTAAAAACGGCAGCTTCATTAGTTTTATATAAACCTACCTGTGCGTAAAAAAGCGAAATCAATGTACTCTCATGAGGATAGTTCCATGAAGTATTATTAAACTCTTGTAATAGTTTTTCTCTGTCTTGCTGAGATAGCGAAATGGCAGAACCAAATGACAGTTCTGAGGAAGTTGTGTTTGGCATTTTAATTAATATTTTGATTGTTAAAAATGGTCATAAGAGATAGTCTTTCACCAAATAATAGCGAAAGTAAAAGATCTAAAAAGTTTGATTTTCTTTATAAAGAAAAAGATCTAAATCAAGGGTAGGTGTGGGAGATTTCTATGTGTGTTTTCATATTAGTTTTAGTTTTGTGTAAAGCACTTTATTAAATTATCACAAGTAAATGACATTTAATAAATAAGCATTTTTATTAGTTTTTAATTAAATTAAAGCTGAAAACAAACAACTGTCAATAGTATAATGATTTTATTTTTAAATATTAATCAATTCAGCATCTCAAATTTAACATAATAAAATAACACAAACAAGAATTTATATTAAAGATTTTTTAAATTTTCAATATAATTCAGAATCTTATACTATTAATTCCCATAGATACTTCTTACACATTCCAGAACTCACGATCCAGACTTCGATACTGTATTGCCTCAGAAATATGCTCGGACTGGATATTTTCAGAATCTTCCAAATCAGCAATAGTTCTGGCAACTTTTAAAATTCGGTCGTAGGCTCTTGCAGAGAGGTTTAATTTTTCCATTGCCATTTTTATCAAATCAAAAGAAGCTTGATTTAAATTACAATATTTCTCAATTTCTTTAGGCCCGATTTGAGCATTGTAGCTGATTTTTAAATCTTTATATCGTTCCTGTTGAATGTCGCGAGCCTTTAAAACACGATTTCTGATATCCTCACTTTTTTCGCCTTTTCTTCTTTCTGCCAGTTGTTCAAACTCAACTTTCTGAACTTCAATATGAATGTCAATTCGGTCGAGTAGTGGCCCAGAAAGTTTATTCATATACCTTTGCATTTCAAAAGTTGATGAAGTATTATTCGGATCGTCTGGAAAATAACCACTCGGACTAGGATTCATCGAGGCAACGAGCATAAAACTTGCAGGATAATTTACCGTAAACCGCGCTCTTGAAATCGTAACTTCACGATCTTCCAACGGTTGACGCATCACTTCGAGAACGGTTCTTTTAAATTCCGGCATTTCATCTAAAAATAAAACCCCATTATGAGCAAGCGAAATTTCACCAGGTTGTGGATAGCCCCCACCGCCGACTAAGGCTACGTCAGATATCGTATGATGCGGATTTCTGAAAGGCCTTATGGTCATGAGTGACGTATTGGTTCCCATTTTTCCCGCTACCGAATGAATTTTGGTGGTTTCCAGTGCCTCTTTCAATGTCAACGGAGGCAAAATACTCGGAACTCTTTTGGCAAGCATAGTTTTTCCACTGCCTGGCGGGCCAATCAAAATGATATTGTGACCTCCGGCTGCGGCTACTTCCATCGCTCGTTTTGCTGTTTCCTGACCTTTAACTTCGGAAAAATCAAACGGAAAATCATTAATTCTTTCCTGAAATTCTTTTCTTGTGTCTAAAATCGTTTTTTGTAATGGTTTTCCTTCATTAAAAAAGTCGATCACTTCTTTAATGTTTTCAACTCCGTAAACGTCAAGATTATTTACAATAGCGGCTTCCCGTGTATTCTGTTTGGGCAAAATAATACCTTTGAATCCTTCTTCCCGTGCCTGAATGGCAATCGGCAAAACACCTTTTATCGGCTGCAAACTTCCATCAAGAGATAGTTCGCCCATGATGATATATTCATTAATATTTTCCGCGATAATCTGGTCAGAAGCTACCAAAATTCCCATAGCAATGCTCAGGTCATAAGCTGCTCCTTCTTTTCGCAAATCTGCGGGGGCCATATTAATGGTAATTTTCTTTCCGGGGATTTTGTAACCTACGTTTTTTAGTGCAGCAGAAATTCTGTAGCTACTTTCTTTAATGGCATTATCGGGTAGGCCTACGAGATGATAGCCTACGCCGCCGGTATCTACATTTACTTCAATCGTGATCGTTTGCGCTGAAACTCCGAAGATGGCACTTCCGTAAATTTTTATTAACATGATTGTGTTTTAATGTAAATGTAATTTATTTTTTTTATTTGAATTAAATTTATAAGTGTTTGATAATCTTAAATTGGTAAAATTTAATTTAAAATATTTTCAATTTTAAGCTTGAAACATTTAAACATAATTTAGAAATAAATAATTGGCGTAAAAAATTTGTTTTTCCAGATTAGATTAAACTTTTCCGAAAGGCTAAAAAATAAAAAAGCGTTGAATAATCAACGCTTTCTCCTTTCACTTTTTACTTTTATCCCATTTGTAAATCCCGGGAACAGGCTGTATCAAAAAAGGTCGGGGATTTCCCAACCTTTGTATTTTTATACGACTCCTTGAGCTAACATTGCTTCTGCAACTTTCACGAATCCGGCGATATTGGCGCCTTTTACGTAGTTTACATAGCCATCTTCCTCTTTTCCGTAGTCTCTGCATGCTTTGTGAATTCCGATCATGATCTCTTTCAATCTTGCATCAACTTCCTCAGAAGTCCAGTTCAGACGGATAGAGTTTTGTGTCATTTCAAGACCTGAAGTAGCTACACCACCTGCGTTAGACGCTTTTCCTGGAGAGAACAATACTTTGTTGTCTAGGAAATAGTTGATGGCATCTAAAGTTGAAGGCATATTTGCAGCTTCAGTTACACAAACACATCCGTTTTCTACCAAGATTTTAGCATCTTCAAGATCAAGCTCATTTTGAGTTGCAGAAGGGATGGCAACATCACACTTCACTTCCCAAGGGCGTTTTCCAGCATGGAATTCTGCAGATGGATATTTTTTAGCATAATCTTCTGCTCTGTTGTTTCCAGAAGCTCTAAGCTCTAATAAATAATCGATTTTTTCACCATCGATACCATCTTTATCGTAAACATATCCGTCTGGTCCAGAAAGTGTTACCACTTTACCGCCAAGCTCAGATACTTTCTTAATAACTCCCCAAGCTACGTTTCCGAAACCTGAAACAGTTACTGTTTTATCTTTGAATGTTTGTCCGATTGTTTTAAGCATCTGCTCAGCGAAGTAAACAACTCCGTAGCCAGTAGCTTCAGGACGAATTAATGAACCTCCGTACGCCAATCCTTTTCCTGTAAGAACTCCCGTAAATTCATTTCTGATTTTTTTGTATTGCCCGAATAAATATCCGATTTCTCTTGCTCCAACACCGATATCTCCTGCAGGAACGTCTGTTTCAGGACCTACGTGCTTGCATAGTTCCGTCATAAAAGCCTGGCAAAAACGCATTACTTCCATATCAGATTTACCTTGCGGATCGAAGTCTGAACCTCCTTTACCACCACCCATCGGTAGCGTAGTCAACGAGTTTTTAAACACCTGCTCGAAAGCTAAGAATTTAAGAACTGAAAGGTTTACCGTAGGATGGAAACGAATTCCTCCTTTGTAAGGTCCAATGGCAGAGTTCATCTGAATTCTGAAACCTCTGTTTACCTGGATCTCTCCTTTATCGTCAACCCATGGAACTCTGAAAATAATAATTCTTTCAGCTTCAGCCATTCTCTCAAGAAGCTTCATGCCGGTATATTCCTTTCTTGTCATGACGAACGGAATTACGGTAACGGCAACTTCTTTTACGGCCTGTAAAAATTCCGGTTCGTTCGGGTTTTTTGCCTCAATTTTTGCAATAAACTCTTGTATTTTCTGGTCAATATTATATTGTTCCATATATTAGGGTTGAATATTATTGTCAACAAATTTAATTTTTTTTTCAAAATTCACAATACCTTATTTAAACTTTATTAAAAATTTAATAATAATGTTTCGAAATATTGTTAAATTGATAATTTTTATACAAATTTTATTAAAAATTAAAAGTTATCTCTCAAATAATGCAATATTAAGAAATCGTTAATTGTCAAATTGCCGCAAATTGTCTCCCGGAAAATGATTTTACTTTCCCCAAAAGTTCCAACTCCAAAATTATCGGTAAAATTTTGTGAGAAGGCATTGAAATTTTCTCCGCCAAATCGTCTAAACTGATCTGAGGATTAGATGCAATAGTGGTATATATTAACTTTTGATTTTCAGTGAATTGAATGGTTATTTCGCTTCGAGGAAATAATTCTTCTATTTTATCTTTAGGTTTATTAAATCCCAAAGAATCGACTAAATCTTTGATCGTTGAAATGGCAGTCGCTTTATTTTGATAGATCAATTGATTGCAGCCTTGACTATATTTATCCGTTATTTTTCCGGGAAGGGCAAAAACTTCTCTGTTATAATTGTTTGCAAACGTTGCTGTGCTGATGGAACCCCCTCCAAATGCAGTTTCTACAACAATGGTTGCCGGAGAAATGCCTGCCACAATTCTATTTCGTTGAATGAAATTTTCACGATCCGGTTTTTGAGATGAATTGAATTCGGTGAATAAAGCACCTCCGTTTTCGAGCATTTTTTCTGCCAGTTTTTTATTTTTTGAAGGATAAAAAGTATGGAAGCCATGCGCTAAAACTCCGGTTGTAGGAATTTGATAATGAAGAGATTGTTCGTGAACCTCTTTGTCGGCTCCCAATGCCAAACCGCTTATAGATATGAAGTTTGAATGTTGTGTTTCTTCAAAAAAATCATCTATGAATTGTTTTCCGTAAGGCGTAATATTTCTTGTACCTACAATGCTTACCGCGGTTACGGTATCATCAAAATTTCCTTTTTGATAGAGAATTGCGGGTGCATCATCGCATTCTTTAAGCAAATTCGGAAGATTTCCAAGGTGTCGAAGATTGATTTGGATATTATTCTTTTCGCAAAATTCTAATTCCTTTTCTGCAAATTTCAGATGTTTAGGATTTCCGATATCGGAAACGGTTTTTCTGCCGATGCCGTCTACTTTGCTGTATTCTTTTTTAGCATGATCCCAGACTTCTTTTGCACTTTTGAAGGTGTTTAGAAGTTTATAGAAATTAATATCACCAATAAGATTGCATTCTCGCAAGGCGATGGAATAAAGATGTTCTTCGGAATACATTTGTGTTCTGTTTTTAACAAATGTAGCAATTTAGTTTTATTTTCTTCTCAATTCTTCCAAATGATCCCAAATATCGTCTCGTTTTTTGTAAGGTAATTCCATAAAATCTTCCGGATGATTTTCCTTGTATTCCTGCCAAAGTTTATCGTCTCTTTCGCTATAATAATTAGGAAATTCCCAGATGTATTTTTTCTTTTTATCACCTACATTTTTAAACATAAAAGCAAGAATACTTCCCACGACTGCACCCGAAAGGTGAGCCTGCCATGAAATTTTACTTGGTTCCTGTAAATTATAGAAAAGTTCTTCAGGAAGCATTCCCCAAACCAAACTTCCGTAATATAAAACGACAAGTAACGAAATGGTAAGAAGTTTCATATTCCATTTAAAAACACCACTAAAAAAAAGGAAAAAGGCTAAAACGTAGACCACGCCACTGGCTCCGATGGTACACGTGTACATATATTCTCCGGTATGAATATCAATAGGCGGAAGCATCCAAACCAATAAACCTGTTGCCAGCCAGCCGAGAATAAATACCTTATTGGCCACTAAAGGGTAAAACTGATAAAGTAGAAACATTAACGCTGCAATCGGGATAGAATTTCCGATGATATGATCTAAATTTCCGTGTAAAAGGGGAGAAGTGACGATGCCCAGCAAGCCTTCAGGAACTAAAGGAATGATGGCTCCGAAACAACTATCAAAAAAGCCCTGCGTCTGCAGAAAATACCCGAACCACATCGCTGCTAACATAAGCACCGGGTTGAGGATCGCTTTTTTGGATATTATATTTTTAAACATAGTTTATATATTGGCTTAGAAGATCACAAATCAAAAGCCAATGATAAATTTCGGAAAATTTGGCGATGAATTTCCTTTACAAAATTTTATTTTCAGACAAAAGGTAATGATTTTCATTAGTTTTACATTTTTAATCAATATTTTGGCATTCAGATTGACTAAAGTGGCTTGTTTTTAGCTGGTTAAAGAAAAGTTTACTAATAATTTAATATTTACAGTAGTTGTTGTTTCTTTCAAACAAAAATTATATTTATACTTTTGTAATTGATAATCTTTTAGTCTTATGAAGAAGTTTTTATTTATTCTTTCCCTTGCGTTGGGAATTTTTGCCAGTGCTCAGGTGGTAATCATTGATACCGGATCTGTAAAAATTGATACAATAAAACATTGGTCGGTTTTAGGAAAACAATCAGTAATGATTAATCAGGCTGCCTTCTCGAATTGGGTAGGGGGTGGAGCAAACAACGTGGGTTGGCTTGCTGCGATTGATTATAATATCACCTATGAAAACGACAAAGATCTTTGGGAAAATATTATCCTTTTAAATTATGGTCAAAATGATACGAAAGGAATTGGGGTAAGAAAAACTCAGGATGTTATCAACGTTTCTACCAACTACGGTAGAAAAATTGCAAAAAGCTGGTATCTTTCTGCAGGAGCTGGTTTTCAGTCCCAGTTTGCGGTAGGATATGAAGATGGTAACAATCCGGCTGCTAAAAAGCTATCTAATTTTATGGCTCCGGGATATTTGAATCTCGGTCTCGGTATTACGTACAGACCAAATGATAATATTAACGTCTCTTTACGACCTACCAACGCCAGATGGACGTTTGTATTGGATAAAGACCTTCAAACAGCAGGAAGCTATGGTTTAAAGGCTGACGGAGATACTTCTCTATTACAGTTCGGTTTCTTGGGAACGGCTTCTTATAAATTGAAGATCATGGAAAATGTAAACATGACCAATACGGCTTCTGTTTTCTCTAATTATTTGGATCATCCTGATAGATTAGTTCTGGCATACGGAATGGTTCTGAATTTAAAGGTAAACAGATTCATTTCTTCCAATATTACGGTGGATGTTTTGTACGATCATAATCAGATCCAGAAAACGCAGCTTAAACAAACGCTTGGCGTTGGTTTAGCCTATACTTTGAATAACGGTGTAAAACGTTCTGATAGAAAAGACAGCCAGTGGTGGTTGAAAAAGTAATTATTTAAGTTATAAGCTCAATAATTTTAAATAGTAAATTGAAATATCAATATATCAATAGCAGCGGACATTAGTCCGCTTTTTTTATGATTAATAATCTCGGCTTTAGCCAAAACTTAAATATTTTCTAAACACAAATAGCACAAATATTTAAATTAATAACACGATTGATTTTTATCACGCTTTCATAAGTGAAACGGCTTTGTGAAACCAAAAATATTTTAGCAGTAAAAAAAACTCAGTGACCTCTGTGTTCAAAAACTTAAGTTTATTATCCTATTTTCAGCTATCATTCGCTGAGTAAAACGCCCTTGCGAACAAAAAATATTCTCAATCATTTCAAAAAAATCCTAGCAATCTTTAGCGTCAAAAAATGGAAAACACCACGAAAAACAAAAAGCACCTCAAAAGAAGTGCTTTTTTATTATCAATTATATATTGTTAGAACTCTATATCTACTTCAAGTTTCTCCGCCAAAAGCTTTGAAATTTTCTCTTTTAAAGGCTCAATATCGATATTTTGCATCGCATCATTAGCGAAAGCATATAAAAGTAACGCCTGAGCTTCTTTTTTAGAAATACCTCTTGCTCTTAAATAGAATAATGCATCTTCGTTCAATTGCCCAACCGTACAACCGTGAGAACACTTCACATCGTCAGCAAAAATCTCCAATTGAGGTTTTGTGTCAATCGTTGCGCCTTCGCTTAATAAAACGTTGTTATTTTGCTGATAAGCATTCGTTTTCTGAGCAATTTTATCTACAAATACTTTCCCGTTGAAAACCCCGTGAGATTTTCCGCTGAAAATACCTTTGTAGTTCTGATAACTTTCACAATTCGGCTGATTGTGGTGAACCGCCGTGTGGTGATCTACCAACTGATCTTTCCCGATGATCGTGATTCCGTTCATGAATGAATTGATATTCGATCCGTTTTGAATAAAATCAAGGTTGTTTCTTACCAATTTACCTCCGAAAGAGAATGTGTTTACAGTCGTTAAACTGTCTTTTTCCTGCTTCGCAAAAGTATTATCAATTAAATAAGAAGTATCGTTATCGTTCTGCAATTTATGCCAATCTGCTTTTGCGTTTGGATAAGTGAAAATTTCCGTCACAGAATTTGTCAACACATACGTATTGTCAAAATTGTGGTGACTTTCAATGATTTCCACTTTTGCTCCATCTTCTACGATTAATAAATTTCTCGTGTTATAGAACGTGTTTTCTTCCTGATTTTGAGAAATATAGAAGATGTGGATTGGCTTTTCAATCACAACATTTTTAGGAACTTTCAAAAAGAAACCATACTTGCAATAAGCCTGATTCAAATTCGTGAAAGCCGATTTGTCTGCAGCAATTGTATTGAAATATTTTTCGAAAACATCTCTGTGCTTCTCGTCATTTAAAGCATAATTAAATGAAAGAAATTCAACATTTTCAATCGAAACTTTTGATAATTCTTTATGAAGTTTACCGTTCACGAAAGTAATCCAGTCAAAATTTTCTTCGCCTAAGTGCAACTGATCCAACTGCTCTTTGGTGATGTTATGACTTTCTTTCGGGAAAAAATTATATCCTTTTTCAGTAATCTCCTTTAAGTTGGTATATTTATATTCTTCGTCTTTTTTGGTAGGAAAACCAACGTTTTCAAACCTTTGAAGAGCAGCTTTTCTATCATCATCCAGAAATCTGTGACGAAGACTCTCCAAAAATTCACCGTGATTTTCAATAATCTGTTGTTGTAATGCCATTACTGGTATATCTGTGGTTTGCACCATTTTTTCTTTTTTGTTTGGCTGAAATCTATCATTCCGAAGAACGAAATTTTCAAGGTTGAAATTTAAATAATATCTAAATCTCTGAATATCTTAATTTTATGATTAATTAAGAAGCCAGTCGTACCCTTTTTCTTCAAGCTCTAAAGCAAGAGATTTGTCACCAGTTTTGATGATTTTTCCGTTTGCTAAAACGTGAACGAAGTCAGGTTGAATATAATTGAGCAATCTCTGATAGTGAGTAATCAAAAGAACTGCATTTCCTTCATTTTTGAAAGCATTTACACCATCTGCAACAATTCTCAATGCATCAATATCTAATCCAGAATCAGTTTCATCAAGAATAGCCAATTTCGGATCAAGCATCATCATCTGGAAGATCTCGTTTCTTTTCTTTTCACCTCCCGAAAACCCTTCGTTCAATGATCTTGAAAGGAAATCTTTTTTAATACCCAATTGCTCAGATTTTTCGCGGATTAAAGCCAACATTTCTTTTGCAGGCATATCTTCCAAACCGTTTGCTTTTCTGTTTTCGTTCATCGCTGCTTTGATGAAGTTAGTTACAGAAACCCCCGGAATTTCTACCGGATACTGGAAAGATAAGAAAATACCTTTGTGCGCTCTGTCTTCAGGAGCATCTTCGATGATATCTTCACCTCTGAAAATGATTTCTCCGTCTGTTACTTCATAATCTTCTTTCCCCGCGATTACAGAAGAAAGAGTAGATTTTCCGGCTCCGTTCGGCCCCATGATCGCATGAACTTCACCCGGTTTTATTTCAAGATTGATTCCTTTTAAAATTTCTGCGCCATCTTCAATTTTGGCGTGCAAGTTTTTTATCTCTAACATTTTAATTTATATAAAATTATCGCAAAGCTAAACCTTCAATGCGTCTATGTTTCACTTCAATTATTTTTAATGCTCAGAATTTTCCTGTTCAAGGATCTTCTTCACATTCACTTTATTTACCTTATTTTTTACAATAAGTTTTGAAAGTTTCCCGGTAATATAAGGTGCCGCTACAGACACTCCGGAAACCGTTTCTTTTTTATTAAGCGCCATTGTTACGGCAATATCTTCAGAAGGTGCATAGACGTCTATGTTTTTTCCTTCGTTGGAAAAGTCTGCTCTTTGTTTCAGATCTCTATCAAGACCTCCGACCACAATTACATTAGGCAGAACAATATTGGCAGGCACATCCTGAGATGTTTCTATATTTTTTCCGTCATTTCCGCAAGCTACAACAAACGTTATTTCGGGATGTTTCTTAAAATTCTTTTCTAAAGAGTTTTTGAAACTGTTGATCCACTTTTGGGAATTTTGAGTTCGCTCTTCCAAATTTTTTCCAAAATTAGGATTCTTTTCTATAATTCCTTCAAGGGTCTGACCAAAACTGATGTTCACAAGCTGTACTTTATTTTTACTAAAATAGTCAATGGACTGTTGAATAAACTGATCCATTCTTTCCAGTTCATGTGGCAACTGTTTTATTCTTTCTTCTGCGGAAAGTTTTAATAAACCCGATTTCTCAAGTCTTTCCGTTGTGTAAACAAATCCTGCTCCGTATAATTCTACATTTGGGTTTTGTTGAAGAATTACCGAGGCGATTGCCGTTCCATGATCGTAATCATCCTGATTTCCTTCGTGGGCCACAAATGTTTCCGGAACCAATTTTTCAAACTCATTAAAGCCAATTCCGTGAATATCGTCTACATAACCGTTTCCATCATCATCTTTAGCATTAATGCTTTCTTTTGTGTTTGTATAAACACTATTTTTCCGAAGTGAATTAACATCAAACCTTTCCCATATTCCCACTTTTACCTTTTGTGATAAAAGTAGGCTGCCCTTTACAGCAAATAATAAGAAAAAGCTTTTGTAATTCATTTAAAAAAACTTCCAATTTTTATACTAACTTCCTCTGTATGTTGAATATCCAAACGGTGATAAAGTAATCGGAACATGATAATGCTCGTTATCTTTAATCTGGAATATAATTTCAATATACGGATAGAAGGTCTCTATTTTTTTACTTTTATAATAATCTCCTGTTGAGAAAATCAATTTGTATTTTCCGTTGTTTTCAGTTCCTTTGGCATAAGGTAAAAAATCGCTGATTCTGCCATTGCTGTCCGTTTGTTTTTTACTTACAGGAATCCATTGTTTGGTATTTTCATTAAATTTTTCCAATGCAACATCTACATTTCCTGCGGGATGCCCCTGCGAAATATCTAAAATATGACTGGAAACCTGAAAACCATTTTTCTCCTGAGCCGAAAGACTCAAACATAAAACACAAAAAAATATGAATAAAAACTTTCTCATCGAGTTATGCATTGTTCATTTTATCCTACAGAACCTTCCAAAGAAATCTCCAATAACTTTTGAGCTTCAATAGCAAATTCCATTGGTAATTTATTTAAAACTTCTTTACTGAAACCATTTACGATCAAAGCAATTGCTCTTTCCGTATCGATACCTCTTTGATTACAGTAGAAAATCTGATCTTCTCCGATTTTTGAAGTCGTTGCTTCGTGCTCCAATTGAGCAGTCGGATCTTTGATCTCGATGTAAGGGAAAGTATGTGCTCCACACTCGTTACCCATCAACAAAGAGTCGCACTGAGAAAAGTTTCTTGCTCCTTTTGCTGTTGGCATTACTTTTACCAGACCTCTGTATGAATTCTGAGATTTTCCTGCAGAAATACCTTTAGAAATAATCGTAGATTTCGTATTCTTTCCGATGTGGATCATTTTTGTTCCTGTATCTGCATATTGGTGATTGTTCGTCACTGCAATAGAGTAGAACTCACCGATTGAGTTATCTCCTTTTAAGATACAAGACGGATATTTCCAAGTTACAGCAGAACCTGTTTCAACCTGAGTCCACGAGATTTTTGCATTTCTTTCGCAAAGTCCTCTTTTTGTTACGAAATTGAAAACTCCACCTTTTCCTTCTTCATTTCCAGGATACCAGTTCTGAACGGTTGAATATTTAATTTCAGCATTATCCATTGCGATCAACTCAACAACTGCTGCGTGAAGCTGGTTTTCATCTCTTGATGGTGCTGTACAACCTTCCAAATAAGAAACATAGCTTCCTTCATCTGCAATTACAAGCGTTCTTTCAAACTGACCTGTTCCTGCTTGATTGATACGGAAATAAGTAGATAATTCCATTGGACATTTTACCCCTTTTGGAATATAACAGAAACTTCCGTCAGAAAATACTGCGGAATTCAATGCTGAATAAAAATTATCTCCTCTTGGAACTACTTTTCCAAGATATTTTCTTACCAAATCAGGATGATTTTTAATCGCTTCAGAGATAGAACAGAAAATAATTCCTTTTTCCATCAAGGTTTCTTGAAAAGTAGTTTTTACAGAAACTGAATCTATTACGATATCTACCGCAACTCCTGAAAGTCTTTTCTGTTCCTCTATATTGATTCCTAATTTCTCAAAGGTTTTCAATAATTCAGGATCAACCTCGTCTAAACTTTCCAGTTCCGGTTTTGCTTTTGGCGCAGCGTAATATTTAATCGCTTGAAAATCTGGCTTTTCGTATTTAATGTTTGCCCATTCCGGCTCCACCATTTTCAGCCAGATTCTGAAAGATTCCAAACGCCATTCTGTCATCCATTCCGGCTCTTCTTTTTTAGCAGAAATCGCACGGACGATATCTTCATTTAAACCCGTCGGGAAATCTTCGTAATCGATTTTGGTTTCCCAACCGAATTCATATTTTTTATTTTCTAAGTCGACGCGTAAATCGTCCTCTGTATATTTGCTCATTATTTTTTTTTAAGATTTCAGAAGCTAAATACCAAGTTTATCATCTGATATTTAGCTTCTAATGTCTTTTTCTTACAAAGAAAAACTTTCTCCACACCCACATGTTCTGGATGCGTTAGGATTTTTAAAAACAAACCCTTTTCCGTTCAAACCTCCTGAATATTCAAGAGTTGTTCCTGCTAAATAAAGGATGGATTTTTTATCTACAACAATTTTGATATCGTTATCTTCAAAAATCTGATCTGCATCAGACTTTTTATTGTCAAATCCCAAAACATATTCTAAACCAGAACATCCTCCGCTTTTTACTCCAACTCTTATATAATCTTCAGCAGCGTTGAAGCCATCCTCTGTCATCAGCTGGATTGCTTTTACTTTTGCTTGATCTGATACTTTTATCATTGTATTTATTTAGAATGATTTAATGATGCAAAAATACAAACTAATTTCCGCAATCTCAAATCGATGATGTCTATTTTAACGATTTTACGTTCAGATAAGTTTATGAGTGTTAAAAATTCTATAAATTCTTTTTTGTAAATATTGTGATTCTGTTTTTGATTTAACTTTGAATTACAATTTTTATCTATAAAATATAAATGAAAAAAAAGCTACATTTCTTTTTTGCATTGCTTTTGGTGACGGCGGTTTATGGGCAAACCACAAGATTCGTCTATGAGACTTCGGTTAATCCGGATTCGATTAATCTGGTGAGTTTGAAGAGTGAAAAAACATTTTTGGATGTTAAAGAAAATCGATCATTATTTATTAGTGAAAATAAATTAATTAAAGATTCTCTCTTTGCTTCTTTCAAACCTGAAGAAAAAGAAAATAAAAAAGATAAGAAAGAACTTTCAAAGCAAGGAGCTAAAAAAGACTTGGAGCACACATTTTTTGATTATTATATTACCAAAAATATATCAGATCAAAAAGTGTATTATCATGAGAAAGTGTTTAATAAACAAATTTATTATCAGGAAGATAGACCGATAAAATGGGAAGTAACGAATGATATTCAAAAGCAAAACGGATATCAGTCTCAAAAAGCAACCGCAAATTTCGGAGGAAGAATCTGGACGGCTTGGTTTACAAAAGATATTCCTATTTCTGACGGCCCGTATAAATTTTCTGGTTTACCGGGATTGATTGTGAAACTGGAAGATGATAAAGGAGATTATAAATTTGATTTAATTAAAAAAATCATGATTAAAAACGCCTTTGAAGAGCCTGTGAATTCTGATGCAAAAGTAAGCACAAGGATTGATTTTAAAGGAGATATAGCCGCTTTAGAGTTGGAAGCAAAAAGTAACAGAAAAGCTTTCTCTTCAAGTGATCGGGGAGGAAAACGCGGTGGCGGAATGCCAGGTGGCGGTATGAGAGGAAATGGGCCTCCTAGCGGAATGGGAATGCCCCCAGGAAATGACGGTGATGGAATGATCCAAATGCCAAATGCCAATTTAGGAGCTCAGGCGGCTTTCAATAATGAAATCAGCCAAAATCCCATTGAATTAAAATAACAAGATTTATACATAAAATGAAAAAAATAGGAATTATTGTTTTGGGGCTGTTCATGCAGACCATTTTTGCACAAACGAACAGATTTGTGTATCAGGTAACTATGAAACCTAATGCAGCAGATAAAAACGACGTGAAAACGGAGAATGCATATTTAGATATTTCGGCAGAGAAATCACTTTTTTACTCTGAAAACAGAATTAAAAGAGATTCTATCATGCAGCAGAATTTCCAAAGTGGGGGAGCGAGAGGTTTCAACAGAGATCAAATGGAAAGTCTAAGATCGAATATCAATTATACGGTTGAAAAAGATAAAGCAAACCAGAAAACCTTCTTTAAAGATAGATTGGGTCGAGATGTATATCAATATGAAGAAGATCGCCCGATCAGCTGGAAAATTTTATCTGAAACGATGAAAATTGGTGATTATAAAGTACAAAAAGCAGAAACTGATTTCGGTGGCAGAAAATGGACGGCTTGGTTTACCACAGATTTACCTTATCAGGACGGTCCGTATAAATTCGGTGGACTTCCGGGACTGATCGTAAAAGTAGAAGACGCTCAGGGAGAATATTCTTTTGATTTAATGAAAAACTATAAAATTTCAGATTTTCCTTCAATGAATCAGTTTGGAAATACCATTAAAGTAAAAAGAACAGATTTTGTAAAGCAGCAGGAAAAATTTAAATCAGATCCGGTTTCATTTATGAGTAATCAAGGAGGTGGATTTAGCCAAACCCGAATGGGCGGTGGCGGTGGTGGAATTGCTCCTCCAAGATCCGGCGGTGGCGGAGGAAACCGTGGCGGTAATGGTGGTGATTTTAGAAAAAGAATGGAAGACCGAGTGAAAGAGGAAGCCAAAAATAACAGCAATCCGATTGAATTAAACTAAAAAAATCCCTGAAGCAGCTCTTCAGGGATTTTTCTATATGATTTTTAAATAACTTAAATTATCTCAAAAGCTGATTAAAAGTATCACCTTGCTTGATGTCTCCTGTGTTGTAGCCTTTCATAAACCATTCCTTACGCTGGGCAGAAGATCCGTGCGTAAAGCTTTCCTGATTTACATAGCCTTGTGATCTTTTTTGAATATTATCATCACCCACAGCTTCTGCAGCTTCAATCGCCGACTGAATGTCTCCGGGCTCTAAAATATGTTCTCGGCTATCGGTTTGTTTTGCCCAAACTCCTGCAAAAAAATCTGCCTGAAGCTCTGTCGCAACAGAAACCTGATTCATTTTTGCTTCAGAAAACCTTCCGCTTCTTCTCATATTATCAACTTCCTGCGTAGTTCCCAACAGCGTTTGAACGTGATGCCCAACTTCATGCGCCAATACATAAGCAATGGTAAATTCCGTAACTTTTGCACCAAATCTGGATTGTAGTTCATTAAAAAAGCTCATATCCATATATACACTTTGGTCGGCCGGACAGTAAAACGGTCCCATGGCAGATTGTGCAATACCGCAGCCAGATTGGGTGGTATTTTCAAAAAGAATAATCTTAGGAGCTCTATAGGTCATTCCGTTTTGTTGGAAGATTTTATCCCAGGTTTCAATATTCCATTTTCCCATCATATCTACCATTTCTCCAATTTTCTGCTCATTGGCAGTCAGTTGTCTCTGTTCCGTTCTGGGAGCGTTATTTCCAGCTCCTGAAGAAAGAATAGAAGAAGGATCTCCGCCTAAGAAAAATATAATCGCAGCAATAATAAGGGTACCCAAACCACCCCCAACGAGGGCACCTCCGCCACCGCCAGAACCTCTTCGGTCTTCCACATTACCACCTCTGTCGTCTGTCCATTTCATAATAATAAATTTTGTAAGTAAATTTAAAATTAATATTAAAGCTAATTGATTTTTTGGTTGAAAATTTAATGTGAATTGATAAAAATTTAAAACTTATTGTAAAAATGATTTATTAATCAACGATTAAGCTTATTCGTTTTCAACCAATAAGAAGTCGATTGATACGCTGAGATCGTTTGATCTACCAAATTTTGTTGTGGCGTTTTTACCGCATTTTCGTCAAAGTAAATATTAAATTCTGGAGCCAGTTTGCTTTTCTGCTGCTTCAGTGTGTATTGCTTAACCTTTCTTACGGGTGAAATTATAGTTAAATGATCGTCTTTTACAAAACCTAAATCCTGATAAGTGGCGATATAGGCTTTCGGCTGGAAATATTCTTTAAAAACATCCTGACCTAAAAATTTAGACTGATAACTAAAATTCAACAATCCGAAAAGGGTAGGCATTAAATCGATCTGCGACATCAGCTTATCAAATTTCTGTGGCTCTACAAAACCTTCAGAAAAAATCATCGCAGGAATTCTGTATTTATCCATCGGTAATTCTGTTCCTCCGGCACTTGAAGCACAGTGATCGGCAACAATTACAAAGACTGTATTTTTATACCAGTCCTGTTTTTTAGCCATTTCGAAGAACTTTTTGATGGAATAGTCGGTATACTTTACGCCACCTTCTCTTGATTTTGCATCTCCAGGAATGTCGATTCTTCCGTCAGGATACGTGAAAGGTCTGTGGTTGGAAACCGTCATCCAGTGATTGAAGAATGGTTTTCCAGATTTTGCTTCTGCATTCATGGTTTGAATGGCTTTTTTAGCCATATCTTCATCGGCAACACCCCAAACATTCGCGAAAGAAATTTCTTCGGGCTTAAAATTATTTCGGTCTACAATTCCATATCCGTTTCCGGCAAAGAAATCCTGCATATTATCGAAATAACTGTAACCCCCATACAAGAATTTCACATCGTAACCTTTTGATTTAAATACGCTTCCTGTAGTGAATTTATTTTTATTATTCTCTCTTTTGATGATGCTTTCTCCGGCAGTTGGCGGAATACAAAGCGTTAAAGCTTCCAGTCCGCGAACCGTTCTGTTTCCGGTTGCATAAAGATTGGTAAACATCATTGATTTATCGGCTAAGCTATCCAAAAACGGCGTTATTTTCTGGGTATTTCCGTAATGTTCAAGGAAATCTGCAGATAAACTTTCAATAGAGATTAAAACTACATTTTTCTTTTGCTCGGGCTGCTCAGCAACGATATTTCTGGTCAAAGTCTGCTGAGGATACTGGCTTAAAAAGTTTTTTTCTGCCTGATTTTGAGCGATTTGAGAATAGAACTGGAAAAAATCAAGCTCATTATGAGTAAATGCCCAATAGAATTTAGGAACCCCATTGGCTTCAATTTCTTCGGCAAAAATATTGGATGATTTTATCTGCATCATCGCAGGAATCATCAATAAACTTGCTCCAACCAAAACGGCAAACGTTCCTAATAAAATTAATTTCTGTTTGAAATTTGGAAGCGTTAAAAGCTCTTCTTTTGTCTTTTTAAAGATAAACCATGTAATCCCAAAAGTAACGGCAAAAATGGCTAAGAATAACGGAACAACAGGATAACTTTCCATGATATTCCCAATAACCTCATTGGTGTAAATAAGATAATCTACCGCAATGAAATTGTATCTCAATCCGAATTCATTATAGAAGAAATATTCACTTACTGCATTGAAAACAATGGATAAAACATAGAGAAAAATGGTAATAAAATATAAGGTGTTACGAATCTTTATTCTTTTTGAAGGAAGGAAAAGCATCAATCCAAAAAGAAGGGTTTTTAATCCTACAAAAATTAAGGCAATTTTGGTAACCGAGCCTCCGTATTGTTTGAAAATATTATTCGGAATCACTAAAATATACAGGAAAAATAGCAAAAGAACCCCGAAAATGATGTATCCGTAAGGTTTATTGTATTTTGAGTTTGACAGAAATAAAAAGTAAAGTGCTAAAATAGAACTTGCCAGAATGAAAACGAAAATATCATTTACAAGCCCGATAGATAAAACTTTTATTACTTCAAAGAATCCAAAGCTCACATTGGTGATCGGATGAAAGAAAAATACAATTCTTACCAACAACGAAATGATAAGATAGAAAATTCCTAAGTATAGAAAAGGTTTAATTTTTTGCGTAAACATTTTATTAACTGTATATTAATTTCTGCAAAGATAGTTTTTATTTACTTTCAGCTTAAAAATGTTTAATAACAAAAAAAGAACAATCCTGAGACCGTTCTTTGTGTATTATTGGGGTTCAGCTCTTAATGTCCGAAACCAATGTTTCCTTTCTTTCCAGATAAATTCTTTTTAAAATCTATCATTCTTAGAGCCGTTACGGCAGCTTCCACGCCTTTGTTTCCAAGGTCTCCGCCACTTCTTGCAATTGACTGCTCTTTTGTATCGTCTGTTAAAACACAGAAGATCGTCGGAGTATCTGTAAGGATATTGCAATCTTTGATTCCCTGTGCTACTGCAGAGCAAACATAGTCGAAGTGAGGAGTTTCTCCCCGAATCACACATCCGATTGAGATCACTGCATCATACTTTCTTTCTTTACAAAGTTGCATGCTTGCATAGTTCAGTTCAAATGCTCCGGGAACCGGGAAAAGTTTAATGTTTTCCTTTTTTACGCCTTCTTTTTCAAGGATTTCCAGAGCTGCGTCGCGAAGATTGTAGGTTACAAAATCATTCCACTCAGAAAAAACAATGCCGATAGAAAAATCTTCGGCATTCGTTATATTCAGTGGCTTGTAATCTGAAAGATTAACTGTTGCCATTTTTTAATAATATTTAGTCATTTCAATATAAGAATCAGACATTCCGTTATCGTAGTCCTGATATTTTTCGCTGATTGCAGCAAAATATTTCTTAGCATCTGCATTTTTCTTTAAACCTAAAGCTAAAATACCTGCTTTTCTTGTAAAATAATAAGTAGTATACGGATCATCAGAAGCGGTAGAAGCTTTGTCTAATAATTGTAAAGCCTCATCGTTTTTGTTAAGACCAGATTTAGCATCAGCCATAGCTCCGTATTTCATTGCCATCATTGTTTTGTTGTCAGATGAAAACTTGTCTAAAAGATCAAATGCCTCCTGGAATTTTCCTTCCTTAAACTTCAATAAACCTGCGTTATAAGCAGACAATTTACCGATAGAAGTAGAAGAATATTCGTTAGCTGTCCCGATAAAACCTGGGTTTGCAGCAGAATTTCCACCAAGGGCTTCTTTATCTTTACCAGCGGTAAGATTTTTCTGTGCTGCAAGGAAACTTTTTACCGCTTCGGCGTTTTTAGGAGCCACTACGAATTGCTTATATGCGAAAAAGCCTAAAACTCCCAATACCAAAGCACCGAAAACTATCCCTAATTGCTTAGAATATTTTTCAAGGAATCTTTCTGTGTTTAAAGCCTCTCTGTCAAGATCTTTAAAAAACTCAACTGTTTCTTTACCTTCTTGATCGTTTGTAAGTTTTGCCATAAATTCTTAAAAATTGAAATGCAAATTTAATTGTTTCTGAATGATTTACAAAATACTTTGTGAGTATTATTGACGAAATATTGAGAATTATTAATCGTGAATGATGAATTTCTTAAAAAAACATGCTTCGACTCCGCTCAACATGACATTTCTAATACTATTTGTTTCATTTTACAATGAAATAAAACAGACTGTGTTAAACGTGTCATGCTGAGCCTGTCGAAGCATCTATATTTTTAGTTTAATATTCTAAAATGTGATAGATTTCCGCATTGAATTTCTTCAGTTTTTCATCGCCATTCAATCCTTTTAAAGCGGTTAAGAAACTAAACTGAACAACGGTTGCACCTTGTTTTTTCACCAATTTTGCAGCGGCTTCTGTAGTTCCTCCGGTTGCTAACAAATCATCATGAATAAGAATTCTTTGTCCGGGTTTTATCTGTCCTTCACGGGTTTCGATGATGGCACTTCCGTATTCCAAATCGTATTCTTCTGATATAACCGGTGGCGGAAGTTTACCTGCTTTTCTGATTAAGATAAAAGGAACTTCCAAAGCAACCGCAATGGCAATCCCGAAGAGATAGCCACGGCTTTCGATTCCGCAAACTGCATCTACTTTTCCTTTGCTGAAAGCTACCAGATCCTCGATTACTTCTTCGTATAATTTTGGATTAAGAAAAATAGGCGAGATGTCTTTGAACTGAATTCCCGGAATCGGAAAATCAGGGATATTTTCAATCGTCTCCTGCAGTTTTTTGATAAGTTTTTGTGAAGCCATTAAGGGTTTATTTTATAGCTGGAAATTTTCCAGTCTCCGTTTACATTTTTAAGTCCGAAAGTTACCTTCAAAGAAGTTGTTTTTCCAGATTTATCTGTTACATCGTATGTTGCATTTACACTTGCGCTGTTAGCATTTGTTGCATTACTGTTGATGTTTTTCACACTTACATTTTTCACAGAACCAAAACCTGAAGTCGGGTTAGAGAAAGATTCATAACTTCCCCAGCTTGGATTGTTGGATGCATCAAATGCCGCTTTTAAATTCTGAGAACTTACGTTATTTAAAAACTTGCTTACCGTAGCTTTTGGATCTGCAGCCGGTTGTTTTGGCGTTGCAGGAGCTGTTGTAGCATTTGGATCTGTAGATGTAGAAGGATTTGTTGTATTTACCGGACTATTCGGATCTACTGCACTTGGATCCTGGATAACCGCTGTAGAATCTACTTTTGGCGGAGCAGGAACTTTCAATGCAGAAGGATTTACATCCAACCCGATTTTAGACATTTTGAAAGTTTTAGCTGTAGTTTTTACCGAAACAGTGATGTCAATTTTATTATCAACCACTTTTTCAGCAAGAATAGAAGAGAATTTTAAATTGAATCCTTTAAAATTGTTATCCGTCATTAAGTTTTTAGCGGTTGAAAGCTTCACTCCATTACTGAAAACTTCTAATGTTGTTTCTAAACCAGCACCTGTAAACGAAACAGGGTTTCCAGCGTTATCCACAAGCCTTGGAATAATCTGAATTGCCGTTGCGCCGTTTCCGTCGTCTGCAGATGGTCTTGTGATAATAGAAAGCGAGTTTGCTTTTACATCATTCGGGTCACTTTCTTTGGCTTTTTCGTCGCCGAAGATATTCATTTCACCTAATGAAGGCGGAGCGGTACTTGCCCATTCAATTCCGTTTTTTTGTGCAACTTCGTCAGCCATTGCCATAATTTCAGGAACTTTTTTCCCGTTTACAAGCTGTCCGAGTGCTTTTAATTCTGCAACGTCGCCATCGGCTTCCACTCCAAAAGTTTTTAGAATGTAAAGCGCTTCATTAAACTTGATCTGCTTAATGGTTGGCAAACTAGACGTCATATCGTTGATACTTGACTGTAAAGTTTTGGTACTGGTAGCATCCACCGAGTCTTTTTTACAAGCGGTGAAAAGCAACAAGCTGAAAACTAGAAGAAAAGATAACTTTCTCATTTTTATTCTGTTTGGTACAAATTTAATAAAACCTTTATTAATAGCCGTTTTTTATTTTTTATTTTGTTGTTCTTTTAGATCATCCTTAAAAAATGAACTGAAAATCTGCTGCATATTCGGGAAGTCCTTGCTTTCCCAATATTTTGAAGTATAGTTGCTGTTATCGGTATTGAATCGTACTTTTTCAACCGAATCATCGTTTCCTAAATCTAATTCTGTAGGATAAAAATTACTGTAAGTTGCGATGGAATTAAACTCTGCTTCGCTTTTATGCTTCATTTTTAAAAATTCAATTTCATTGTATTCTAAAAGATCTTGCAATGTTTTTTTTGAGTTCTGTTCATAAGCAATATTTAAGATGGTTCTAAAATCGAAAAATCGATAGCCGAACAAAGCGAATTCCTGTTTTTGTAAAAATTCTCCGGTTACTTCCACTTCATCTTTTCGATCTCCTTTTAATTCTTTGAAAACAGTGTTTTTATTTTTTTTATATTCATCTACATTTCCGACATCTTTTATTTTTGGAATTTCTAAAAACTGATCATAATCCCAGGAAGACATTTTCTTTCGATCCATTTCAGGGTTTTCTAAACGGAAGATTCGGTATTGTTCCACTTTAGTTCTCTTTAATTTTTTTGATTTGTTGTCGAATACATAAGTAATAATTCCGTCGGCATAACAGTTCAATTTGTTGTTCACGGTAACATACGTGTTGAAGTTCCCTTTTATAAAAACATATTTTGCTGGTTTTTTACTTTTAATGACAACTGTTTCGATGTCTTTTACGCGATCATTGATTGTAATGATTTCTTTATCAAAATCAGAATAGGAGAGTGTGGCCACCGGAAAGTTATCATACACCAACTGGAATTTTTCCTGTTCGGGTTTTATAGTTTTTCTATCAATTTTACCATTAATGTCTGAAAAAGCAACAATGTTTCCGTCTTTGCCAAATACAGAAACTTTAGGTAAAGGTTTATTCGTTTTTTCTGAAACGAACGTGATGGCTTGGGAATAAGCAAAATTTAATCCTAATAAGAATACGATTAAAATGAGAAGTTTCTTTTTCATTGTAAATTTTTTTATGTGTTTTAAATATTTTGATCTGCATTAAAAACAAAAAAGACTGATCATTACAATCAGTCTTTTTCAATATTATTTTGTTACAAGTCCTTAGAAAGGATACTCATAAATTTCAGATTCGTGTAAGAATGGGTTACCTGTAGGAATCAATTTCAGTTTAGATAATGCTGAAAGCACTGTAAACATAAATAATCCCACTACGAATAACACAGCTCCAAGCACTAAGATGAATACTTCTGGAGTGTTCCAGAATGGTCCTACTGTTCCCGGCATTACCATGTTGAAGTAATCTAAAAGGTGACCTAAGATAACTACTACAGCCATTGTTGTAACCACTTTATAGTTTCTCTTGATGCTGCTACTTACTAATACCAATAGTGGTAATAAGAAGTTCACGATTAACATTGGTAAGAAAGTAACACCGTAGTGTTGGAATCTTCCAAAGAAGTAGTTTACCTCTTCAGGTACGTTTGCATACCAATAAAGCATAAACTGAGCAAACCATGTATATGTCCAAAGCATACTTGTAGCGAAAAGGAATACTCCTAAATCATGCAAGTGATTGTCATTGAACTGAGGTAAGAATCCGTTTTTCTTTAAGTAAACACTTAAAAGGATGATTACTGCTATACCACTTGAAAGGCAGCTAACCATTGAATACCAGATATACATTGTAGAATACCAGTGAGGGTCAATAGACATCAACCAATCCCAAGCCCAAGCTGCAGAAGCAAACCCGAAGAATGCGATATATCCAACAGCCCATCTGTAAAGGAATTGATACTCTACCAAAGATTTTGTATCATCTACTTTTTTAGATTGTGCTTTCAGTTTCCAAGCAAAGAAAGAAGCTCCAATTACATAAATGAAAGTTCTGATTGCATAGAAAGGAATATTTAAGAATCTTTTCTTTTCAAACAAGATCACATCAAAATGAGCAGAGTTAGGATCTGTAAGATCCGGATCCATCCAATGGAAAAGGTGACCTTGGTGAAGGATATTTAATAACATGATGATTACTAAAATTACCCCTCCGTAAGGGATGTAAGAAGCAATCGCTTCCATAACTCTAGTAATGATAATTGGCCATCCTGCGTGAGCAGCATGCTGAATACAGTAGAAAAACAATACTGCACAACTGATTCCGAAGAAAAATACAGCTACAAAATGTATTGATGCTAACGGCGAATTATGAACCTGCATAGTAGCGTGTTCTAAATGTGCAGCGTGATCCTGAGGTCCTACCATTTCACTTGAGTGTGTAGGAGCATTATGACCAGCAGAATGTACTGCTTCCATCATGTGCTCTATTCTCTCGCTAGAAATTCCCTTGTTCATAAAGAAACCAATAGCAAATAGAACTAAACCTACAACAAGAAGTATTATAGAAGTTGATTTTAATTTTGGTGAAAAACTATACATTTCTTTTCTTATTTTTTAGTTTCGGTAGTCTCAGTTGTTGCTGTCGCTGCTGCGGCTGCAGGTGCTGCTGCTCCTTTTTTGAAGGCATTCATCACATACATTGCCACTCTCCATCTATCTCCTGCGTTCAGTTGTCCTGCATAAGACCCCATCGCGTTTCTACCGTTTGTTAATACATAATGAACAGATCCTACAGTAATTTCTCTATCAGCATAGTTTGGTACACCAGAGAAAGCACCGGTTTGTACAATTGGTCCTTGTCCATCACCTCCAGTTCCGTGGCATGCTGCACAAGTTTTATCGAAAAGCATTTTACCTCTTTCAATATCTTTTTCAGCATTAGCAGGGTTCAAAGGAGAAACAGTTAACTTCTTAGAAGCATCATAACCTGCATTGTACTCATCCGGAGTTTTAGGAAGTAAACCTTCTTCAAAAATACCGTCTTTATTTTGAGCTACTGATCCTTCTACAGGAGAAAGACCTGTTGCAAAACTATTTTTAACAAAAGCAGGAATTTCGTTCTCATGATCTGAATAAGCATCTTGAGCTTTCATCAAAGGATCATAAGCTACCGGAAAATACATATCTGGGAAATATACCAATGGTGCATTTTCTTTCGGTCCGCAAGAATTAAGTAACACTGTAGTTAAACCTAAAACTGCTGTAATTCTTAATACATTCTTTTTCATTTTAAGCATCTTTAACAGTTATTTCTTCAACTCCAGTTTCAATTAGCAACTGTTTTACAGATTCTACATCTTCAGTTACGAATTCCATTAGGAACTTATCATCCGTTGTTCTAGGATCAGGATTTTGTGCAGGAGCTCCAGGATACATTTTGTTTCTTACTAAGAAAGTTAATGACATCATGTGAGCAGCACAGAATACCATAAGCTCAAACATTGGTACCACGAACGCCGGCATGTTGTGTGCCCAGTCGAAAGCTGGTTTACCACCGATGTTCTGAGGCCAGTCGTGATTCATCACATACCAAGTTACCGTTGCACCTATCGTAACACCGTAAAGAGCGTAGATGAAAGCAGCATCAGAAATTCTAGTTTTCTTTAAACCTAAAGCTTTATCAAGTCCGTGAACCGGAAACGGAGTATAAACCTCGTTTATAGCGATTCCTTTATCGTTGAATGCTTTAACGCCGTTCATTAAATCGTCGTCATCAGCATAAAGTCCGTATACAATTTTAGTGGTGCTCATCTCCTTCTTTTGCTTTATAAGTTTCACCTGAGATTTTCAAAATCGATTTTAATTCTGCCTGTGCAATTACAGGGAATGTTCTTGCGTATAATAAGAATAATACAGAGAAGAACCCGATTGTTCCTAAGTATACACCCACATCAATGATCGTTGGCTTAAACATAGTCCAAGATCCTGGTAAGTAGTCTCTAGAAAGGTTGATAACGATGATATCAAAACGCTCAAACCACATACCGATGTTGATGATCAAAGCAATGATAAATGTTGCGATGATGTTTGTTCTAATTCTTTTGAACCAGAATAATGCAGGGATTACCAAGTTACAAATAATTAGTGACCAGAAAGCCCACCAGTAAGGTCCAACAGCAGCACCCGGAGAAAGATACGTAAAGTCTTCGAATCTAGATCCAGAATACCATCCGATGAAATATTCAGTTGCGTAAGCTACAGTTACCATACCACCTGTTAAGATGATTACGATGTTCATAATTTCGATATGATACATTGTAATATAGTCTTCTAGGTGACAAACTTTTCTTGCGATTAACAATAGAGTCTGTACCATTGCAAATCCTGAGAAGATCGCACCGGCAACGAAGTAAGGGGGGTAGATTGTAGAGTGCCATCCTTTAATAACCGAAGTTGCGAAGTCAAAAGATACGGTGGTGTGTACCGAGAATACAAGTGGAGTTGCTAAACCTGCAAGAACCAAAGAAAGTTCTTCGAATCTTTGCCAGTGTTTTGCTTTACCACCCCAACCGAATGCAAGGAATGTATAAATTTTCTTAGTCCAAGGAGTTTTTGCTCTATCTCTGATCATTGCAAAGTCAGGGATAAGACCCATGAACCAGAATACTGTAGATACTGAGAAATACGTAGAGATTGCAAATACATCCCAAAGTAGAGGAGAGTTGAAGTTCCCCCAAAGAGAACCAAACTGGTTAGGAAGAGGGAATACCCAATATCCTACCCAAACTCTACCCATGTGGATTACAGGGAAGATTGCAGCCTGTACAACCGCAAAGATCGTCATCGCCTCTGCAGATCTGTTTACAGACATTCTCCATCTCTGTCTAAATAATAATAATACCGCTGAGATTAAGGTTCCGGCGTGACCGATACCTACCCACCATACGAAGTTGGTAATATCCCAACCCCAGTTAATAGTTCTGTTAAGCCCCCATGCTCCAATACCTGTTCCGACAGTATAGGCAATACACCCGAATCCATAGATGAATAGAACTAAGGCTGCATATAGTGATACCCACCATAATTTTCCTGCTCTTTCTTCGATAGGTCGTGCGATATCTTCCGTAATATCGTGATAAGTTTTGTGACCAATAATTAGAGGTTCCCTTATCGGAGCTTCGTAATGTCCTGACATTTTTTACCTATTTATTATTTAAACTTTATTTTTCTACTCTGTTTCTTACTTTAGCATGATAGAACACATTTGGTTTTGTTCCGATCTCTTCAAGTAAATAATATCTTCTGTTGCTAGAGTATAATTCTCTTACTTCAGATTCTTTGTCATTCATGTCTCCAAACGTCATTGCTCCGGTAGAACAAGCAGCAGCACAAGCACAAGAATTTTTGAATTCATTGTCAGTTACTTTTCTGTTTTCTCTCTTAGCAGCTAAGATTGTAGCCTGAGTTTCTTGGATACACATAGAGCATTTCTCCATTACCCCTCTCGTTCTTACAACTACATCTGGGTTTAGAACCATTCTTCCAAGGTCGTTATTCATGTTGAAATCGAACTTGTCGTTTAGGTTATAAGTAAACCAGTTGAAACGTCTTACTTTGTAAGGACAGTTGTTTGCACAATATCTAGTACCGATACATCTGTTGTAAGCCATGTGGTTTTGACCTTGCTTACCGTGTGAAGTAGCCGCTACCGGACATACAGTTTCACAAGGAGCATGGTTACAGTGCTGACACATTACCGGTTGGAAGATCACATCTGGGTTTTCAGCAGGATTGTTTAATGCTCCTTCACCACCAAATGCTGTTCCGTATAATTCAGGAACTGCCATTCCTTCTTTTAATCCTTCGTAAACCTCTACTTTTTGAGTCGAAGAGTAGTAACGGTCAATTCTTAACCAATACATATCTCTTGACATTCTGATCTCTTCTTTACCTACAACAGGAACGTTGTTTTCTGCCTGACAAGCAATAATACATGCTCCACAACCAGTACAAGAGTTCAAGTCGATTGATAAGTTGAAGTGAGGCCCATCCGTATCATCGAAAGCATCCCAAAGGTCAATTTTTCTTGCAGGAAGAGCTCCACTGATCGTGTGATATTCCAAAGGCTTGTTCCATCCTTTGTGCTCATCATCGAATGCTACGTTTAAGTAATCTGCCAAAGGAACTTCTTTAGCGATCTCATAACGTCCCATCAAAGTATTTTGAAGCTGAATACCTGCAAACTCGTGATCTTCTCCTGTTTTCTCGATCTTAGCCCCTGAAACAACAAGGTTAGATCCGTCAAATAAAGGATAAGCATTAACACCAGTATCTGCAGTAGCTCCAGAATCTTTTTTACCATATCCAAGTGCAAGACCTACAGAACCGTCTGCCTGACCTGGCTGGATGAATACAGGAACATCTTTTATTGTTACTCCGTTTACAGTAAGATTTACGATAGAACCGTCTAACTGCATTCTTGCGTTAAGATCGTTTTCAATACCTAATCTTTCTGCATCTTTAGGAGAAATCGTTAAATAATTATCCCAAGCCATTCTGGTGATAGGATCCGGCAATTCTTGTAACCAAGGGTTGTTTGCCTGTGTTCCGTCACCAATAGAAGTCTTAGTGTATAATACCAATTCTAAATCAGAAGCTTTGAAACTTCCTAATTCTGCAACAGCCTGAGCAGCGTTTCCACCAGCGTAAGCTAGAGTAGAACCACCTTCAGTAGTTACGATACCATTATATAAAGCTTTGTTGAATGAAGTTCCTCCTAAAAGAGAAGCTGCATTTGCCTTTAAATAATCGTAGTAGTTGTTAGCAGAATTGTTTTTACCGTTTTTCCAAACCAATAAAGACTCTTCAATCTGTCTAGATTTATAGATCTTTTGGATTGTAGGCTGCATTAATGCATAAACTCCACTCTGAGGTTGCATATCTCCCCAAGATTCTAGCCAGTTAGCTACAGGAATTACAGCTTTCGCTGCTTTATACATTGCATTTTTCTTATCAGCAACTGCAATTACATAAGGAACATTTTTAATAGCTTTTTCAAACTCAGCTCCTTTGTAGTGAGAGTAAATAGGGTCTACGTTGTTTGTAATCAATACGCCAACTTGTCCTGCATTTACCCATCCTAAGAATTCCTGATATCTTGCTTTATCAAATTCTTTTAGGAAGTTTGCTTTACCAGTGAAAGCAACTGAACCTAATTTTTGGTTGATTAAGTGAGCTAAAACCTGAGCACCTTTAGAACCATCAGCGAATACAACCGCTTTGCTTCCTTTAGCTTGTAACTCTTTTACGATTTCAGCAGCAGCTTTGTTTGTAGGAGCAGCTCCTGTAACGATTGCGTTGTAAACATCTACTAAAGCTTTGTTTACGTCACTTGGTTTTAGTCTGTATCTTGAATCTGAGTTAGCACCCGTTAAAGACATGTTAGATTCCACTTGAATGTGTCTCAACATGTTTGCTCCCGGTTTTCTAGCCTCAGCATAAGATGTTTCTAAACTTGCTGCGTTGTAATCTCCTAAGAAATCAGCCTGGAAAGAAACTACCAATTCTGTCCCTTTCAGGTCATAAACAGGTAATGCTCTTGTTCCGAATACTTCCTGAGCTGCATCCAATGCTGCTGCATGAGGATAAGCATCATAAGTTACTAATTCTGCTGTAGGATATTTCGCTTTAAAATCAGCAAATAATTTTTTGAATGTAGGTGAAGCAAAAGATTGCGATAATAAAACGATTCTTTTGTTTCCTGCCTTAGCTTCTTCTAATCCTTTAATAACAAAACTATCTACTTTATCGAAAGTTTCGTCTTTCCCTTCAAATTTAGGCTGCTTTACTTTATCATTATCATAAAGAGAAAGTACTGCTGCCTGAGCTCTTGCGTTAGTTTTACCTAAATCACCAGCTGCTGGGTTCGGATCAATTTTGATTGGTCTACCTTCTCTAGTTTTTACTAAAACACTAGCAAAGTCGAATCCATCAAAATATGTTGAAGCGTAGTAATTAGGAACTCCAGGAATAATATCATGAGGTTTTACTACGTAAGGAATCGTTTTAATTACCGGAGCCTCACAAGCAGCAAGTGTAACCGCTGCTGTAGAAAATCCTAATAATTTTAAGAAATCTCTTCTTGAAGTACTAGATCCGTTCTGTTCAGCATCTCCAAGGAAATCTTCTACCGGAATTTCTTCCTGAAACTCTTTCTGAGCCAGCTTATTGTTTAAAGCTGGGTCTTTAAGTTCATGAATACTTCTAAATTGTATTTTGTTTGAAGCCATTTATACTTCTAATTTTTTAGTTATTAATAATGACATTTACCACACTCAAGACCTCCAATTGCGTCTACAGTAATCTTACCACCATCTTTAGGGTATTGCTTCTTAAGCTTGTCATGTAGATTCTTGAAGTATTCTTTATTATAACCGTTGTTCATATCAACTTCAGTAGTTCTGTGGCACTCAATACACCATCCCATAGTGAAGTCATTAGCCATTTGAACAACATTCATTGTGTCAATTTTTCCGTGACAAGCTTTACATACAACATCAATTTTGTTATCTGGATTCTTTTTGTTGAAAGAACTGATGATCGCTTGCTCACCTGCTACAACGTGCTGAGAGTGGTTGAAGTACACGAAGTCTGGCATGTTGTGGATTCTTGTCCATTCTACCGGTTGTGTTTTTCCTGTGTACTGTTGTTTAGCAGGATCCCAACCTGTAGCTGCGTAAATTTTCTGGATCTCTCCATCGTAGAATGCCTTGTCTTTTCCAGGCTCCATGTAGTGATCTGCGTTGTATTCAGAAATAGTTCTGTGACAGTTCATACATACGTTCATTGATGGGATTTCAGATACTTTACCGTATTTAGCACTAGAGTGACAAAGTTGACAGTCAATCTTCTGTTCTCCAGCGTGAATTTTGTGTGAGAAGTAAATAGGTTGCTCTGGCTTGTATCCTTTGTAAACCCCGATCCACATGATCCAGTTCCAAATTCCGTACGTTGCCAAAAGCGCTAAGATTGCGATTAATCCTTTACCTACATAGTGGTATTTAGCATAGATTTCGCTGAAAGATTTTACTCTTGTTTCGTTTAATCCCGCTAAGTCTTCAGATTGTCCTAGTTTTACTAATTGTCTTAGTTTTAACAAGATCCAAACTAATAAACCTGCGATTGCTAAAAGTGAAATGATTACTACGTTTGTAGTAGTTTTGTCTGCTGGTGCAGCTTGTGCTCCGTCTGTAGCAGTTGCTGTTGTTGCATCCTTCTTAGGCTCTTCAGGAGCCGGCGGATTAGTTGTAAAAGCTAAGATATCATCGATGTCCTTATCCGTAAGGTTAGGAAACACCTGCATCTCAGTTTTGTTATACTTTTCAAAAATCTCATTGGCGTATTTGTCCCCAGAAGCTCTAAGAGCTTTGTTGTCTTTGATCCACTTATGCAACCAATCTGTATCTACGCCACCTTCAGTTTTCACTCGCTCTACAACCCCTTTCAAAGGTGGTCCTACAACTTGTTTGTCTAAAGCGTGACATGCCGTACAATTTGCCTTGAAAAGTTTCTCTCCATTCTTAGGATCGCCGTCTTGCCCGTAAATTGAAGCACTGGTTGATAGCAATAAGCCTATTGCGATCAACGTTTGTCTATAATGCTTTCTCCAACTAATCATTTAAATTATCTTATGTTAGTAAAATATTGAACATTCAATCAATCCCGCAAAAATAATATTTTTAACAGGAATTTAACGGCTTATGGAAAGGTGAATATGTCATTTCTGTTTAATTTGTAATTATTCTAAATAACTGTGTTTGGTATAATTTTTTAATTTGTATAAATTTGCGGAAACAAGTTTAAATGAAAAATTTAATCAAAATATTTTCAGTAGTATCATTATTAGGTTTTTATCATATTGATGCACAACAGGTTGTAAAGAGAGATACTTTAAGCGGAACAGAGCTTATTATTTCGATGGATCCAAAGGTAGATGCTGCCTTGGGAAGCATTGAAGATAAGTGCTCCAGAGTGGCCGTGAGTACCCCTTCAAGAGATACAGATAGTGATAATGACTATACGAAACCTACTAAAATCTACGTTCCGAGCAGAGAACTTACGAATGCGGAAATTTGTAGAAAAAATCCTAGAATTTTAGGATATAAAATTCAGATCACGACGGTAAAAAGTAATGATGAAGCCAATGAAGTAAAGGCGTATTTCAGAAAAAGATTTCCGAATCTGAAAGTAGAGACGGATGCTTCTTTGAGACCGAATTATAAAATTTTGGCCGGAAGTTATTTCACGAAACAAAGTGCATCTTCAGACTTATCAAGAATCCGAGAATATTTTAAATCTGCAGTGGCTGTTCAGTACAGAATTTTCTGCGCAGAGGCAAAATAGTTTCAACAAAACATAAAAAAAATAAAGCTGGGAATCGATGTTCTCAGCTTTTTTATTTTATTGATAATATTGATTTAAAAACCAGAAAAATTCGGTCATTCTAAAGTAATTGTTGAAGGCTAAATAGGTAAATAATATTCCTGTTATTGTCACTAAAATAGAAGTGGTTTTAGCGGATGACCGATAGGTGTAGAACAGCCAGCCAATCAATAAAGGATATACAAAAACAAAGTGCCCGCCATAGATAAATGCGGTGTGAAGCCCGAATTTCATAAAGCAATGTATAATGATGTCTACAAAAAAAGAAATCATTAACATCTGCACCAATTTATTCTTAAAGTTTTTATAATAACTCCAACTTATTAATGCTAATAAAATGGTAATGAAAATATAAGGAATCCATGATGAATACACATCCATAAGTATGGCTTTAAAATGAAAACCTTTCATGTTGTGCTTATTTCGGATAATGAAATCTGAAAACAAAATATTTCCGCCAAAAAAGTAAGAAGAAATCATATCCCAAGTCGGAGTGCTTTTTACATTTGAAAATTTTTCGTACTGCTGACTTGTTTTGCTGAAAATTGTTTTGTACTTAAAATCAATTCTATTCAGATACAATAAAATAAAGCAAATGCAGGTGATGAGCACTCTTACGGCTGCATTCAAAAGTTTTTTCCAGTTTTTAAAAAGTTTTTTTTCGAATAGTATAGGAATGAAAACTTTTACAATGTTAGTAACAGTCAAGCCGCCAATGGTAACGCCTGCGAAAACTAAAGGTATTGCAGGGATTTTTTTATCTGCTTTAATTTTCGAGGCAGCATAGTGATTAAACAATGTTAATAAAAAAAACGTGTAGGTAAAGTTTTCCGGAGTAAATGAAAGTAAAATATTCGTCGAGAAAACTCCGAAAAATATAATCAATAAGAGACTGATGCCATTTGGGAGTTTAATAATGTTTTTTAAATATTTAAAAATCTGTAAAATGCTTAAGCTAACCATTAAATTGCTCATCCAGGCTAATGCGAGTCTAAAAACAGCGTTTGTTTTACCGTCAGAAAGATATAAAGCAATTTCTCGGATCCAATTAAAAAAATAATAGGAGAGTGGGTGTCTTTCAAAGCTTCCGCCGGTCATCACAATCGCTTTATTATCAAAGCTGAAATAAGCGTCCCAAGGAATTCTTTCGTCATAAATAATTCGATAATCTAACGCAATATACCAGCCTAAAATTCCGTACGTAATAAGAAAAAACGTGAATACCCCGAGCTCCGAATAAGAAGCGGGAAGAATTAGCTTAAAAAAGCCGTTGAATTTTGATTTTATAGTCGGAATAAACACCTTCGAAAATTTTTACAAAAGTAAAATAAAAAACTCACCAATTTTTGGTGAGTTTGTAAGATTATAATAATTGAAATTATTGCTTGATTACTTTTTCGGAAGTTTTCGTTCCATCTGCAAATTCTACCTGTAATAAATAGGTTCCTTTTGGAAGCGCAGATAAGTCAGCTTTTGCAGTATCTGATTTTAATACAGATCTTCCTGTCATATCAGCAACTGTAGAAGATTTAACTTTTTTATCTGTTTTAATATTTACTTCTCCTCTTGTTGGATTAGGATAAACAGAAACTTCTGATTTTGATTTTGAAATTTCGTTGGTAGCAAGAACTGAACCTAAAACTTGTACATCATCAATAGAAACAATATCAGCGTCCGCAGCAACATAACGGAATCTAACTCTTACATTTGACTGTGTACTGTATGCTGAAAGACTTACCTGTACTTGTACAATGTTTAGGTTGTAAAGATCGGTGTCTTCATCTCCATCTCCATCATCTATAAACCCTGTTTCATCATCTTCATTCCAAACGGTAGTCCAAGTTGTTCCTCCATCAGTTGAAATCTGAGCTAATAGGTCTCCGGCATCCTGTGCAATCATATAAGAGTAACCCACAACTGCTTTAAATCTTAAAACAGGGCTGGCTGTTCCTACTAAGCTAAATGCTGGGCTTACTAAATCTGCAGTATTAGATGCTGCTGTCCAGTTGACAGATGCTGATTTGGTTCCGGCAATTGTATATTCTGCTTGACCAGCTGCATTGAAGTTAACTGTTGTGAAGTCCCATGGTCTTGTTGATACTGTTGAAGATCTAGTCCATCCTGTAGGTGGAAAAGTTGTTCCTTCAAAATTTTCATTTAGCAATGTTTGTGCGCTACCAAAGAAAGAAGATAGTAATGTTAAAGATAGTAGAATTCTTTTCATAATATTTTTTTATAAAATTAATAAAAAATATTGATTTAATATTGTGATTTGGTGAAAAAAGAGTGTTAAAATTGATTTTTTGATCTATGAACTACAAGAAAGCATAGAGCATCCCGAAACATCATCATATTTTGAAGGACGTTTTTTAGAAAACTCAGGGTAGATTTCTTCGTATGGATTTTCTAAAGCTTTTGTTAACTTTTCTAAAAGTTCTGTTTTTCCGATAGTAATTTCTTCAATACATTCAAAAAGTAAATAATTCCGCAGAATGAATTTCGGATTTGTCTTTTTCATCAGTTCAAGAGACTCTTCCTTTGAGATTGAATTTTTTTCAAGACGTTTTTGATAGGCTGTTAAAAAATGATCTAGCTTGGAAAGTTTTTCCTCATCCAATAATAGATAAGAAACATTTTCAAACTGAGATTTTAAATCAGCTGTATGATCAAATCTTTCCAGTTGAGTGAAAAATAAAGTGTAATCCAACTGCAATTCCTGCATCAAGCCTTGCCAATTGGTGAAGAAATCTTCATCCTCTTTTAAAAGTTCATCAAAACCAAATTTTTTACAAAGCATCTGGTCGTGGGCATTCCAGAAATAATCTCCGAAATCGTTTAATGTTTTTTCTAAAAACTGTTCATCCTTAATAATTGGATGAAGTGCATTGGCAAGCTGCCAAAGATTCCACTGTGCAATCTGGCCTTGTTTTCCAAAAGCATATCTTCTGCCAGGCAGATCGGTTGTATTTGGAGTAAAATTCAGATCATATTCATCCATCATTGAATATGGGCCGTAATCGATCGATAATCCCAAAATTGACATATTATCGGTATTCATTACGCCATGTACAAATCCTACGCGATACCATTCCACCATAAGATCGGCGGTTCTTTTACAAATGTCTGAAAAGAAGTCTTTGTATTTTTGAGTTCCCTCGGAAGTTATTTCTTTAAAGTAATTTTCAATGGTAAAATCAACTAAATCGATCAAAGTATTGAGCTCTCTTTGCGCAGACATCAATTCAAAATGTCCGAAACGAAGAAAACTTTCTGCGGTTCTTACAACAACGGCTCCTTTTTCCGCTTTTGGATCTCCGCTGTACATGATGTCTCTTACCACATCTTCTCCCGTGAATGATAAACTTAATGCTCTCGTGGTCGGAATTCCTAAATGAAACATGGCTTCACTCATCAGGTATTCGCGAACAGAAGACCTCAACACGGCTCTTCCGTCAGCATGTCGCGAGTAAGGGGTTGCTCCGGCGCCTTTCCATTGGATTTCGTTTTTCTGGCCATGGTTATTGGTAATTTCTCCGGCTAAGATTGCTCTTCCGTCGCCCAATTGTCCTGCCCAGTTTCCAAACTGATGTCCGGCATAGGCTGTTGCATAGGTTTTTATATTTTCAGGCAAATTGTTTCCAACTAAAAAATCAAGATCTTTTTCTTCAAATTGACCCAATCCGATTTCTTCTGAAAGTTTTTCGTTAAAAGCAATCAGTTTAGGATGATTAAAGCCAACAGGTGAAACGGTGGAAAATAAAACTTTTGGCGTGTTTCTCTGCAGGGTATTTCCCGAAAAATCTCCCGGAAATATTTTTATAAAGGGTTGTTGAATGTTTTCAATTTTCATAATCTCAAAGATAGTGATAATAAAAAAAGACCTTTCAATTTGTTTGAAAGGTCTGATGTATTTCTAAAAGAGAATTTATTTATTAAAATCTATTTCTTCAGAAGTGTTTAAATTCTCGTTTACGTTGTCTTCTTTTTTACCTGAATTATTTTTCGGAATAGGATCTACGGGTCTCGGATTTTTGATCTCGTCGATTGTCTGAAGACCTCCATCGTCTCCATAACCTCCGCCAATTCCTTTTAATCCTGAACAGCCGTCTTTCCATTCAGATGGTTTGATGAATTTATCGTCTGGTGAAACGCCTAGTGTTTTATCTGCCCAGACTTTTTTCATATAGATCGCCCAGATTGGTAATGCCATTTTCGCACCCTGACCTTCACCGGTTCCAAAGAAGTGGGTTGCTCTGTCTTCCCAGCCTACCCAAGCTCCTGTTGCTAGTTTTGGAGTAATCCCCATAAACCAACCATCGGAGTTGTTCTGTGTAGTACCTGTTTTTGCTGCAATTTCCACTGCTTTTGAGATTCCTCTTCTTCCCAATTCTCCGGAAGCTGTTCCGTATTGTGCCACACCCTTCATCAATTCGATCATCGTGTAAGCATACAGCGGATTCATTACTTCTTTCGGTTCTACATTTACTTCTTTAATCACTCTACCATTGGCATCTTCAATTCTCCAGATCATTTCCGGTTTATTGTGGTTACCATAGTTGGCAAACGTACTGTAAGCACCAAGCATTTCAAAAATTGTAATATCTGACGAACCTAATGCAATTGTATTGTTTCTAGGGATGTCTTCCGTTACTCCTAAATCTCTTGCCGTTTGAATTACTGCATCAACACCTGTCATTTCGATAAGCCTTGCTGCGATCGGGTTTTGAGAGTGTGCTAAACCATCTTTTAAAGTTAACATTCCCCCTCTTCCCGGAACGTGCCATCCTTTATGATCGTAAGTTGCGTTGGAAACTGCTGAACAAGGTGTCATTCCTAGTTTCATAATAGCTGTAGCATATACGAAAGGTTTGAATGTGGAACCAACCTGTCTTTTTCCTTGTTTGATGTGATCGTATTGAAAATGTTGCCAGTCGATACCTCCAACCCAAGCTTTAATTTCACCAGTTCCCGGAACCATAGACATCAAACCTGCCTGAGCAATTTGTTTGTGATATCTGATAGAGTCCCAAGGAGACATTTCAACCTCTTCTTCTCCACCCCAAGTGAAACGAGATGTTTTGATTGGCTTATGGAATTCCAATAAGATTGAATCTTCAGAAACTCCTGCCGCTTTCAACTGCTTGTAACGCCCGGTTCTTTTCATCGCCTGAGTCATTACATCGTTTACCTGTTTATTGGTTAGGTAATAGAAAGGTCTGTTTTTTCTGCCTCTTTGTTCGGCATCAAATCTTTTTTGAAGATCTGTTAAATGTTCACGGATTGCTTCTTCTGCATACTTCTGCATTTTAGAATCAAGCGTCACATATATTTTTAAACCGTCTTTGTAAAGGTTTAATTTTTTACCGGTTTGTTTTTCGTAATCTTTAAGATAATTATCAATCTCTTTTCTTAGATAAAACTTATAATAAGCAGAATAATCATCACTGATATTTTTGATCGGGTGATAATCTAATGCGATAGGCGTAGCCGATGCTTTATCAAAAGTAGCCTGATCGATATATCCTGTTTTCAACATTTGATCTAATACAACATCCCTTCTGGTTTTTGCCCTTTCCGGGTTTCTCATCGGGTTGTTCTTTACCGGGTTTTCAAGCATGGCCACAAACATGGCTGCTTCAGGTAAAGTAAGTTCAGATGTCTTTTTATTAAAGTATATTTTTGAAGCCATTTCAACCCCGTTTGCATTGTATAAAAAGTCAAACTTGTTGAAATACAAAGTTACGATTTCTTCTTTGGTATATCTTTTCTCAAGGCTTACAGCCACAACCCATTCTTTAAGCTTTTGGAAAGCTCTTTGGAATTTGTTTTGAGAAGCTCCTCCAGTGAAAAGCAATTTCGCCAACTGCTGAGTGATAGTAGAACCACCACCTCGTTTACCTCCATAAACAACGGCTCTGGCAACAGATTGTAAATCTACTCCTGAATGTTCCTTAAAACGCTCATCTTCCTTTGCCTGTAATGCATAAACCAAAAACGGTGGAAGCTCTTTATAAGTAATCGGCTGAGTTTTTTCTTTCTCAAATTTACCTAAAAGCTTACCATCTGAAGAGTAGATCTCCGAGGCAACGTAGATGTCCGGATTTTCAAGTTCCTTTACATCGGGCATTTCTCCAAGAAAACCTTGGGAAACCGCAAAGAAAAGTCCTGAAATTCCTAAAACTACAACAATGAGCCCAAGCCATACAAGCCTTACCCACTTTTTCCAGGAGCTGTCTTTCTTTTTTTTAGGAGGAAGCGGAAATTTTTTTCCTTTGCTTCCGGCATTTTGTTTGTTTACTTCCATGTAGGGTTACGGTTTAGCCGTTTCTATTTTTACTCCAATATCTTCAATTCCGGGAAGGTTATCGTTTCTCATGGCCTGTACCAAGCCAATCTCGTACTTTCCTTTTGCCGGAAATTTATAATTCAGTTTATACTGAAAAAGAGTTTCCTTCGTGTCACCAAATCCTGTACCAAGCCATTCTCCGTTGGGTTTAGCCAAAACATAGTTCATTGTATCGGTCTCTTTTTTCTTCGTTTGAAGATTCGTGAAATTGACAATGAATCTTATATTGCTGTAAGGATATTCATTGTTATTTCTTACAACAAATATAATATTTTTAGGATTCTGCGGATCTGAAATTTCAAGATTAAATTTTTGTTCACTCTTCTTATCCCATTTATTATCAACGGAATTCATCGTTACTTCTCCTTCTGAGGAAGAATTACAGCTAAAGAAAAGGATAAGGGTAAATAATCCTAAAATTTTACGCATTATTATCTTTTTTTGGAGGAAACTTCTTTTTGAATTTTTTCTTGTTTGGATTTGGTTTTTTCTCAGAATCAGAAGACGCTGTTTCTACCTTTTCCACTTGAGCTTTCGGCTGTTGAGGCTTTTGCTGTCTTGGCTGATTGTTGGATTGAGCATTCGCGTCCGGTCTGTCCTGTTTCTCCTGTCTTTCCGGACGAGGTTGTTTCGCCGGTCTGTCAGATCTTTCTGGTCTTTCAGCTCTCTCAGGACGATCGGTTCTTTCTGAACGCTCTTGTCTTTCAGGTCGGTTATTTGGTCTTGTATTTCTATTTTGACCTTGCTGCTGACCTTGATTATTCTGATTATTGTTCGGTCTGTTTTGATTTCTATTTTTGTTATTTCCTCTGTTTTTCTTTTCGAATCGGTCAACACTGTTTTCCTGAATCAAATCGATGGTTGCCAAAGGAATATCCGGTTGCTTTAAATCTTCAAGAGGAAGCGTTTTCTCGCCTCTTTTATTTTTAGCAATCAGTTTTTTAACCAAATCAATATCAAAGTCATACCAAGCCATAGAGCTATCTACATAGGCAAACCACATTTTCTTTTTGAAAACGTCGATTTTAATACAAAAAGCTCTTCCTTTCTCAGTATCCAACATAGTGGATGAAGACGGGAAGTTGCTTAAAGCATCCAAATAGCTGTCTAATTCGTAGTTTAGACAACATTTCAATTTACCACATTGCCCAGCCAATTTTTGAGGATTGATGCTCAATTGCTGATATCTTGCCACATTGGTATTTACCGATCTGAAATCTGTTAACCATGTAGAACAGCAAAGTTCTCTTCCGCAAGATCCGATTCCGCCTACTTTCGCTGCTTCCTGTCTGAAACCGATCTGTTTCATATCGATCTTCGTACGGAAGGCACCCGCATATTCTTTAATCAACATTCTGAAATCTACACGATTATCAGCGGTATAATAAAACGTAACTTTAGAGGCATCACCTTGATATTCAACATCTGTGATCTTCATTTCAAGACCCAGCCTGTGAGCTATCTTTCTTGCGTCGATCTTTACGTTGTCTTCTTTTTTTCTTGCTTCCTGCCATACCTCAAGATCTTTTTGGTTGGCCTGTCTGTATATTTTAAGGGCAGATTCTTCAGAAAATTTCTTCTTTTTCATCTGAATCTTTACCAATTCGCCGGTGAGACTTACCACACCTACATCATGTCCGGGGCTAGATTCTACTGTTATTACACTACCTATATGTAATGGGATATTATTTACATTTTTATAAAACGATTTTCTGTCATTTTTAAATCTAACTTCCACAAAATCACACCTGTTCGATGCGGGATTGTTGATGTTAGAAAGCCAGTCAAAAACACTTAATTTATAACTATTACCACAGGTATTTACATTTTCACAGCCATTCGCGGTTTTCTTGGGACCGCAAGAATGTGCAGAATCGCCGGATGTTTTACATCCACAACTCATATATTATATATTTAATCTTGCAAATTTATGATTTTTATCTTTATGAGGTCTAAAATAATCAAATATTAAGAAACTCAATTGTTTAATATTAAACAATTGATAAGGGTATTAACTTAATTTTTATTAAATATTTAATAATGATTGTTTTAGGTGTAATTCAAGCATAGATATTATTTTAAACATAATTTTCTTTGGCTATAATGTTTAAAAATTTAAGATTTATTAACAGGTGTAACTAAAATAATTTTATATTTGGGTTATATAATAATAGTCTATGAAAAAAATCTTAGTATCAACTGCATTATTGGCGGGTGTTTTATCTTACGCGGGAGGCTTCAGGGTATCTTTGCAAGGGGTAAAGCAATTGGCAATGGCACACACGAGTGCGCATGCTGAGGATGCGAGTGTAGCATTCTTCAACCCGGCGGGTATGTCTTTCATTCCTTCCAAGTTTAGTATAGCGGTAGGAGGTTTTGCGGCAGGTAACAAAGTGACTTTCCAAAATACGAATACGCTACAAAGTACAGAAACGGATAATCCTATCGGAACTCCGCTTTACGCTGCAATTGCCTACAGACCAGTAGACAAATTATCTGTTGGTTTTAGTTTTTCTACACCTTTTGGTAGTACAATACAATATCCATCAGATTGGGAAGGAAAAGAAATGGTGCAGAAGCTAGAGCTTAAAAGTTTCTTCTTCCAGCCAATGATCTCTTATAGATTCAATGAATGGTTTGCGTTTGGGGCAAGCTATATCTATGCAAGAGGAGATGTGAAATGGGATAAGGCTATTACTCAATTCGGAGGACAGCTAAATCTTGACAGCAAAGCCAGCGGACACGGTTATGGATTCGGTTTCTACTTCAGACCAGATCCTAAATTGGATGTAAGTATTGCTTACCGTTCACCAGTTGATATGAAGGCTAAAGACGGAAAGGCTACCTTCAGCTTCCCGACATCTACAATTTATCCATTATTAGGTTTAGATGCATCAGGGAAAGATAGTTTTACCGCAACTTTGCCTTTGGTAGAAGAATATACGGTAGGTTTAACCTATAAAATTACACCAAAATGGTTGGTTTCGGCAGATTTTAATTACCACGGTTGGGAAAGATACAGTCAGTTGACGTTAGATTTTGGTCAGGCTCCTGTTGGAAATTCACCATCAGATCCTACGAAGTCTATTTCTCCTAAAAACTTTAAGAATTCTAAAACATTCAGATTAGGAACGCAGTATGCATTCACAGATATGATCTATGGTCGTTTAGGTGCTTATTATGATGAAGCTCCGTACACCGAAGAGAATTTCATTCCTGAAACACCTTCTTATAATACTTATGTAATTACTGGTGGTGTTGGATTTAAATTGAAACAATTCGGAGTAGATTTAGCAGGAGGATATGCAATGCCTCAGGCAAGAGATGTAAAAAATGCGAACTTAGGATTTTACGGACAATCCACAGCGACTGCATTTTATGTAGGTTTAGGTTTATCTTATAACCCTTTTTAATTGAAAGACTATGAAAAAAATTATAATTTCTACAATCGCTGTTTCTGCGTTACTATTCACAACGAGTTGCGAGCATGATTTTGATACAGACGTAAAAGATGTTGTTGTAAGTAAGGGTGAAGCAGATTTTAAAACCTATGTAGCATTAGGAAACTCTTTGACGTCAGGTTACAGAGACGGAGCGCTCTATGCAGACGGGCAGAATGAATCTTACCCTTCCATGATTGCCCAGCAGATGAAACTAGTAGGCGGTGGAGATTTCAAGCAGCCTATGATGCCGGATAATAACGGAGGTTTGCTTTTAAATGTTGGTGGAAGCACCAATCTTCAGATTGCAAATACTAAACTTTATATTGACAGTTTTATTAACGGTTCGCCCGATTTAAAAAATGCTAATAATAATGTTGCAACTACGTTAACGAATACGGTTCTTACAGGGCCTTTCAATAATATGGGAGTTCCGGGAGCGAAAGTGGCGCATTTGTTAGCTCCGGGATACGGAAATGTAACGGGGGTAATTGCGAAAACTGCGAATCCTTATTTTGTAAGATTTGCTTCCACTCCAACAACTTCGGTTATTGCTGATTTTAAGAAGCAAAGTCCTACATTCTTTTCTTTATGGATTGGGAATAACGATGCTTTATTATATGCTTTAGCAGGAGCAGATCCTTCTGTTGAAACATTAACTCCTCCGGCGATGTTTGCTCAATATTATAATGCTTTGATTGCTGAAATTGCGACTACTAATGCGAAAGGAGTTGTTGCTAATATTCCTAGTGTGACGTCTATTCCTTCATTAACTACAATTCCTACAAATCCTTTAACTGCTGCAGTTTTAGGTAACGGAAATGTTGCGGCCGGAGAAGCGAATATTGATAATTTAAATGCAAGTTTATACGGGCCTTTAAATCAAATTTTAACAGCATTTGGAGCTGGAGACAGAATTAAACCTCTTTCTAAAACAGCGGCAAATCCTCTGTTGATTAAAGATGAAACGTTGCCAGATCTTAAAGTTCAGATTACGGCTGCTGCGGCTGCTTCAGGAAATGCTCAGTTGGTGGCTTTGGCTACTTATCTTGGGAATACTTACGGGCAGGCAAGACAGGCAAAAGCTGGAGATTTGGTTCCTTTAACAACAAAAGCAGAAATTGGAAAAGCTGAACCTACTGCTTTAGCTGCGCTTTCTGCAAAAGGAGTTGCTTATCCGTTTGCCGATAAATACATTTTGATTCCTTCTGAAATTGCAGATATCAATACAGCTATTGATGCTTATAATGTGACTATTAAGGCTGCAGCGGCTTCAAAAGGATATGCTTTTGTGGATGCTAATAAGAAAATGAACGAGCTTGGTTCTAAATCTGGAGTTTATTGGGATGGTGTGAAATATACGGCTAGTTTCGTAACTGGTGGTGCATTCTCTTTAGATGGAGTTCACCTTACCGGTAGAGGGTATGCTATTATTGCCAATGAATTTATAAAATCAATCAACGCGACTTATAAATCTACATTACCACAGGTAAATGCGAACAATTATTCAGGTATAAAATTCCCGTAATAATTGATAAAATAAAAACTTAGAAACCACAGGATAGATTCTTGTGGTTTTTTTTTAAATTTGCAAAATCTTTTAAAAAGTAAAAATGGCCGATCAGTTAAGTTATCTATTTTGCACAAGAACGAGTAAGGACTTGGCAGAAAAAATTGCCCATCACTATGGGAAAGAATTAGGAAAAATCAACTTTCAGACGTTCAGCGACGGTGAATTTGAACCCGTTTTAGACGAATCTGTAAGAGGTGGAAGAGTATTCCTAATCGGATCTACATTCCCTCCAGCAGACAATTTGTTAGAACTTCTTTTAATGATTGATGCTGCGAAAAGGGCTTCTGCTAAGAGCATCACAGTAGTACTTCCTTACTTCGGACTTGCAAGACAAGACAGAAAAGACAAACCAAGAGCCCCAATCGGAGCGAAATTGGTGGCAAATCTTCTGACTGCTGCAGGTGCAACAAGAGTAATGACGATGGATCTTCACGCAGACCAAATCCAAGGGTTCTTCGAAATTCCGGTAGATCATTTGTATGCATCTACAATTTTCGTAGACTACATCAGAGATTTAAATCTTGAAAATCTTACCATCGCTTCTCCGGATATGGGAGGTGCAAAAAGAGCGAAAAACTATGCGGGACACCTTGGTGCAGATGTAGTAATTGCTTACAAAGAAAGAAAAAAGGCAAACGTTGTAGAAGAAATGTTCCTTATTGGTGATGTAGTTGGAAAGAACGTGATCCTTATTGATGATATGATTGATACGGCGGGTACATTGTGCAAAGCTGCAGATATCTTAATGGAAAAAGGGGCAAAATCGGTAAGAGCAATGGCTACTCACGGAGTGCTTTCAGGGAAGGCTTACGATAATATTGAGAACTCAAAATTATTGGAAGTTATTGTAACTGACTCAATTCCTGTGAAAAATAATTTGTCATCTAAAATAAAAGTGCTATCTTGCGCCCCATTATTTGCGGACGTTATGAAGATGGTTCATGAGCATCAATCAATTAGCAGTAAATTTGTTATTTAATTGATATTTAGAAGTTTGCAAATTTAAATTGAAACAATTTTTTAAATTTTTTATAAATGAAATCTATTACAATTCAAGGTACAAAAAGAGAAAGCGTGGGCAAAAAGTCTACAAAAGCTTTACGTGATGCTGAATTAGTTCCTTGTGTTGTTTACGGAGGTGCAGAACCATTGAACTTCTCTGCTGAAGAGAGAGCTTTCAAAGGTTTGGTATATACTCCAGAAGCACACACGGTATCTATTGAAATCGACGGACAGGTAATTCCTGCTGTTCTTCAAGATATTCAGTTCCACCCAATTACAGACAAAATTCTTCACGTTGATTTCTATCAATTAGCTGACGATAAGCCAGTTGTTATGGAAGTTCCTGTAAGAATCACTGGTCGTTCTAAAGGTGTTGTAGCTGGTGGTGTTTTACGTCAGTCTTTCAGAAAATTGAAAGTAAAAGCTATTCCTGCAAACTTGCCAGATGAGGTAGTTGTAGATGTTACTCCATTAAGAATTGGTAACAAACTTTACATCGGAGGTATCAAAACTGAAGGATATTCTTTCATGCACCCAGACAATGCAGTTGTTGTAGCTGTTAAGATGTCTAGAAATGCAATGAAAGGTGGGGCAGCAGCTCAGGATGATGAGGATGAAGATGAAGTTGCAGCTGAAGGAGAAGCTCCGGCAGCAGAAGAAACTGCAGCAGAATAAGAATTACTTATTTGAAAATATGAAACCTGTCAATTTTTTGGCAGGTTTTTTTTATGATTAAAAATTAAATATTTCACTTCAAAATAATACGAACCCTTTTATAAGTGAAACGCCTTTGTGAACCAAAAAACATAAAGTAATCAAAATCTTTGTGCTCTTAGTGTTCAAAATAACAATTTCAGTTAAAAAAAATTCATAGCTATCATTCGCTAAGTAAAACGCCCTTGCGAACGTAAATATTCACAATAAAATTATCCATTTCTAGCAACCTTTAGCGTTAAATATATAAAGTATATTTCACATCGAATCTTTCTATCAACTTACAACAAGCAACTCTCAACTACAATCCGAAAAAAAGCCGTAAATTTGAAGTGTTCTAAATAAGAGCGTTTTAATTTAAAATTGTAATAAATGTTTGACATTCAGGAAATCAGAAGTCAGTTTTCTATATTAGATCAGAAGGTGAACGGTAAGCCGTTGGTTTACCTAGACAATGCAGCAACATCTCAAAAACCGAACTCCGTTTTAGAAGTTTGGAATCAATATTATACAGAGCTTAACGCCAACGTACATAGAGGAATTCATACTTTGAGTCAATTGGCAACCGAAGAAATGGAACTTTCAAGAAGAAAGATTCAGAAATTCATTAATGCTAAACATGATTTCGAAGTCATTTTTACGAAAGGAACAACAGAAGGATTAAACCTCATCGCTTATATTTTAACGCAAAAATTAAAAAAAGACGATGAAATTATCATTTCTTATCTTGAACATCACTCGAATATCGTTCCGTGGCAAATGCTTTGTGAAAGAACCGGAGCGAAACTAAGAGTAATTCCAATCGACAAAAACGGAATTCTTCAATTAGATAAATTTGATGAATTTTTAAGTGAAAAAACTAAAATTGTTTCTGTTAATCAGGTTTCAAATGCATTGGGAATTGTAAACCCGATCGAAGAAATCATTGCAAAAACAAGAAAAAATACAAGCGCATATATCGTTATCGATGGTGCACAATCTGCCCCTCACTTTACGATTGATGTTCAAAAAATGGATTGCGATTTCTTCGTGTTTTCAGGGCATAAAATGTACGCTCCGATGGGAACTGGTGTATTATACGGAAAAGAGGAGGTTCTTGAAGATTTACCGCCTTTCCATGGAGGAGGAGAGATGATTGCAACGTGTTCTTTTGATGGAACAACGTATGCAGGACTTCCTTTCAAATTCGAAGCAGGAACACCAAATGTAGGTGGAAATATTGCTTTAGGAGTTGCAATTGATTTCATTCAGAAAGTAGGGCAGGAAAATATTCAAAATCATGAAAATGCTTTATTGGAATATGCCCAAAGACAACTTTTAGAAATTGAAGGAATTAAAATCTACGGTGAAAAAGCCAATAGAACAGGTGTTGTTTCTTTCAATCTTGAAGGCATCGGAATTGCTTCTGACGTCGGAATGATTTTAGATAAACTAGGTATCGCTGTAAGAACTGGACATCACTGTACACAGCCAATTATGGATTTCTTTAATATTGCAGGAACGGTAAGAGCAAGTTTTGCGGTTTATAATACTTTCAATGAAATTGATTTGCTGGTGGAAGGTGTGAAAAAAGCTCAGAAAATGTTATCATAAAACAATGATTATATAAATTGACCTCCTGATATTTAGGAGCTTTTTGTTTTAATATGTTGTTTAGATTGATTTTAAATAATAGATATTAACAATTAATAAAATTTGAAAATTTATTCTCTGTAGTTGTAAGACTTGATTTAATTTTGTTCAGTCTAAATATCAAATATGGATTTAATTGAAAAGCTAAACTGGAGATTTGCCACTAAAGCAATGAACGGTCAAAAAGTACCACAGGAAAAAGTGGATAAAATATTGGAAGCGGCTAGATTAGCGCCTACTTCAAGCGGTCTTCAACCTTTCGAGATCATCGTGGTGACGAATCAGGAGATTAAAGAGCAGATCAGACCTCACGCTTGGAATCAGCCACAAATAACGGATTGCTCGCATCTTTTGGTTTTTGCCGCCTGGGATAATTATACGGAAGAAAGAATCAATAAAATGTTTGATTTAACCAATGATATCAGAGGTTTCAAAAACGAAGGCTGGGAAAATTACAGACAAATGTTATTGGGAATGTATCCTCAAAGATCGGCTGAAGAAAACTTCACACACGCAGCAAAACAAGCTTATATTGGTTTTGGAGCAGCAATTATCGCAGCAGCTTTCGAAGAGGTAGATACAACGCCAATGGAAGGATTCGTCCCTGAAGAAGTGGATGCTATTTTAAACTTAAAAGAAAAAGGTCTGAAAAGTGTTCTGTTGTTGCCAATTGGTTACAGAGACGCTTCGAATGACTGGCTGGTAAACCTTACGAAAGTGAGAAAACCGAAAGAAGATTTCATTACTGAAATCAACTAATTATTAATTAATTTACATATAGAAACCACCCTTTCAATTACTGAAAGGGTGGTTGTATTTTATGTAAGAAAAAAAAATCTGCGTCATCTGCAAAATCTGCGAGAATTAAAACTGCGTAGTTGGTTTCCAATCCACCACCGCTCGGATAAATGCTTCTGCATTTTCCAAAGGAATATTTGGTAAAATTCCATGTCCTAAATTTGCAATATATCGGTCTTTTCCAAAACGGTTAATCATTTCCGTCACCATTTTTTTAATGGTTTCAGGAGTCGAATGCAATCTTGCAGGATCAAAATTTCCCTGAAGCGTCATCGTATGATTCGTCAGTGTTCTTGCAAATTCCGGCTTAATCGTCCAGTCAACACCTAAAGCTGAAACCGGAGATTGTACCATATCTTCCAAAGCAAACCAACATCCTTTTCCGAAAACTACAACGTGTGTCAACGGGCTTAAAGCTTCAACAATCTGGTTGATATATTTCCAAGAGAATTCCTGATAATCAGCCGGAGAAAGCATTCCGCCCCAAGAATCGAAAACCTGAACGGCAGAAACACCTTTTTCAACTTTTCTCTTCAAATAAGCAATTGTAGTATCTGTAATTTTCTGTAATAACAAATGTGCCGCTTCCGGTTGTTGGAAACAAAAAGATTTAGCAATATCAAAAGCTTTACTTCCTTTTCCTTCTACGCAATAGCAAAGAATCGTCCAAGGTGAACCTGCAAAACCGATCAGTGGAATTTCGTTGTCTAATTTCTGTAAAGTCAGTTCAATCGCATCAAAAACGTAGCCTAAAGTATCATTCACATTCGGAACTGCAACATTTTGCACATCTTCCATTGTTCTGATCGGATTATCCAACCAAGGACCCACGTTTTCCTTCATCTTGAAATCAATCCCCATCGCTTGCGGAACTACCAAAATATCAGAGAACAAAATCGCAGCATCCAAAGGGTATCTTCTGATGGGTTGTACCGTGATTTCGGAAGCCAATTCCGGAGTCTGACATCTTGTGAAGAAATCATATTTATCGCGCAGCGCAATGAATTCCGGCAAATATCTTCCGGCTTGTCTCATCATCCAAACGGGTGGTCTTTCTACGGTTTCTCCGCGAAGTGCTTTTAAATACAGGTCGTTTTTAATCATAACTTATTAGACTAATATTGCCAAGAATGACAATTAAAATATATCAATTTTTGTTTACAATTTCCCTTTTATCAGATCCAGAACGGAAGTCAAATTGTTTCCTTCTGAAGTAAAAACAGGTTTTGAAGTATGCTTTCTCAACTCTTGGGAAGTGGTTTCGCCAATCGAAAAAAGCATCATATCCTGTAGAGAATTTTGTTTTGCAAAACTACGAACTCCGCTCGGACTAAAAAATACAGCAGCATGATATTTTTCAGTTATTATAGGATTGGTTTCTTCGGTATTGTAAACGGTAACTTTTTTATATTGAATGTTTTGCAGTGGAAGGTCATTATCCAGCACGTTAATCGCTAAGTTTCCGCAAAAATGAATAAAGCTTTCGTGCTGGCAGTTTCCGATGATAAATCTAGAAAGTGTTTCCGCGTTTTTTAATACTTTAAAAGTTCCGAAACCGTGTTTTCTGAGTTCACGTTTTGTTTTTTCGCCAACGCAATAGATTTTATTGTAATTTTTTGCCGTAAAATCTTCATTGGGATGAAATCCGTTTTTAAAAAAAGAAATAATGCCGTTTACACTGGTAAAGATTAGAGAATGGTTCTTAAGATCAAATGAATCCACTTGCATAGGAGTGGTTTTAATTACCTCAACACAATCAACCGAAACTTCTTCTCCCAAAGATTTAGAGATAACAGCTGGGTCTATATTTTTGGTAAATAAAATCTTCATTATGGTTTGTCTTTTAAATGTAAATCGGAGACTAAAAGTCTTACTTTATTCATAAAATCTTTTCCCGGATCTTCTTTTATGGTGAAATAATTAGGATCTGTCTCTTTCCAAAGCTTGGAATTTCTGAAAGCTCCGTATTCCGAATGCCCGATGAGATATTCTATATTATATTTCTTGGTTAAATATCTTACCAATTGCGCATTGGCGGTAATTTGCTGTTCGGTGAGTGGTTGTTTTTTACTTCCGATGTTTTCAATCCCGATAGCGCAATAATTTAAACCAATGGTATGTCTCGCAAACATGTTGGGTTCCATCAGCTGATAAATCGTTCCGTCTCTGTCGATAATATATTGTGAGGAAACATTCAGCGTACTTTGTTTTTTCAAAGTATTTCTGGCGCTTTCTAGATGGGTTTTATTAAAATATTTAAAATTGGTTTCCACCGTTCCGCCCGCTGTATAATGAAGAACGATCATTTTTGGCGAAATGGTTGCTGTATTTTGGGTAATATTATAATGAGATTTAAGATAATCGATGCTTAAATTTACCCTTTCGGAAGAATAATTTATTGGCTTTTTAATAATTTCGGGATCACCTTTTTGAGCGTATGTAAAACCTACGATCGATAAAAATAAAAAGCAAATAATATTCTTCATAAACTTATTAACTTATTTAGGATATTGATAATGCCCGGTAATAGTGAATTTAAAAAGGCAATCTTCAATCACCTGTCCGGCGCCGATATTATGTACAATTAAATATCTTTTCCCGTCTGCCGATTTTTTATTCACCACAATTCCGATGTGGGTTAAATTTCCGGGTAAAAGCCAGGTTACAATGTCTCCCGGAACATAAAGTTCAGGGTTGGTTTCTATTGACTTTGATTTTCCAAATTTAGCAAAGAAAATTCTCAAATTCGGAACTCGGCGATGATCGATGTTCGTATCCGGCTTTTTCAGTCCCCAGGTTTTCGGATAGGCTGAAAAATTTTTCGCCATATCTTCATGCACTTCCTTCTGAAGATCAATTCCTAATTTTCGATATGCCCGAATCACAACATCGGTGCAAACGCCTTTATCTTTCGGAACATCTCCGTTCGGATAATTAATGACGAAATAAGCAGGATCGTATGAAACCTTGTCTTTTGTTAAGCTTAACGCTGCGGCAGATAATTTCTGAGCAAACTGATTTTGCGCTTTAGCAGTAAAAGCACAATATATAATGATAAGAATAGTGAAATACTTTCTCATTATGCACGAAATTTAAGGTCAATGATTTTAAATCTGGCTTTTAATCTCAGCCATTAATTCTTTCCCGCCATTTTCAAGAACAATTTTTGCAAACTTTTTCCCGAAATTTTCTTCTTCATTATAAACGAAACTTTCATCAGTCGCGATGCAGTTTTTACCGTCTAATGAGCAAAGTGCCGCCTTGAAGCGAATCTGATCTTCAAAGATCTCAGCAAAAGCCCCAATTGGTGCTGTACAACCGCCTTCCAGCGTATTCAGGAAATTTCTTTCCATTTCTACGCAAATTTGGGTTGGCTTATGGTTGATTGAGCTAAGGATTTCGTTAATTTCAGGTTTGTCTGAATGTCCTGCAACTGCGATTACTCCTTGTGAAGGCGCCGGAATTAAAAACGGAAGCATTTCATGATCAATGTCCATTTTCATTCTTTTGATACCCGCCAAAGATAAGATGGTTGCATCAAAATCGCCATCTTCAAGCTTCTGAAGACGCGTCTGTATATTTCCACGGATATCAGAAAATTCAGCATTCGGAAAATTCTTTAGCCAAAACGCCCTTCTTCTCAAGCTGCTTGTTGCCAGTTTAAGCTCGTGGAATTCTTTATTTTTTGCAGATTCTTTTCTGATGAGAACATCCTGAGGGAAATCTCTTTCCAGATAAGCAATCAGTTCTATTTTTTCGGGAAGTACGGTAGGTACGTCTTTTAGAGAATGCACAGCAATGTCGATCTCGTCATTCAGTAATGCGATATCAAGATCTCTGGTGAAAACTCCCGTGATTCCTAAAGAGTAAAGCGGCTGAGTAAGATTTTTATCACCCGAAGATACAATAGGAACAATTTCCGTTAAATAATTATTATTTTGAAGATGCCTCGCAACTTCTCTCGCCTGCCAAAGGGCAAGTGCGGAATTTCTGGTTCCGATTCTAATGCTTTTCATTGAATTCGTTGTTTGGTTGTTCAACTAATATTTCGTGCATTAATTTACTAATTTCTTCGGCTTTTAACGGATTATCTATTATATATTTTGCAAAACGGTTGGTGATTTTCTGAATCATTTTGTCGGAAAGTTCCATGTCCGTGATGTTTATGTATTTATTTTTTCTGTAAAAATTGTGCATTTCGTTGCGTTCCATATTCTTTAAAACCGCTTTGAAATGATGAATATTTGGTGCCAGCTTTCTTTTTTTCTCCCATTCCAGAAAGTCTTTCGTCATTTCCTTGATGATCTTCTCTGCTTTCGGAATTTCTTTTTCTCTTTGCTGAATGGTTTCCTGAATTTGTTTTGAAAGTTCATCAACATCAATCAAGGTTACATTTTCATTTTCCGTCACATTTTTTTCAACGTTATTCGGAATTGAAAGATCAATTACCAAAGTTTCTTTTCCGTTCGGGAAGTGAGATTTGTTAACAATCGGGTGTTTAGCTCCGGTAGCTACAATAAGAATATCGGTGCTTTTTAATTCCTGATCAAAATCTGCATAATTAATATTCGGAATATTGTACTTTTCAGAAATCTTGGCCGCCGTCTCCTGAGTTCTGTTGGCAATTTTAATTTTTGGCTGATAAACATGTTTTACCAAATTTTCAACCGTATTTTGTCCGATTTCCCCAACGCCTAATAAAAGAATGTTTTTCTCGGCAATTCTTTTCTGGCTATTTAAAATATAATGAACAGCTGCGTAAGAAACAGAAGCTGCTCCGTTGGAGATTCCCGTTTCGTTTTTTATTCTTTTTGAAATCTGAATCGCAGAATTGATAGATCGCTCCAAATAAGGATTAGAATTTTTTCTTTCTTTTTTGAAACGTGCGTATGCTTTTTTTATCTGTCCGATAATTTCGAAATCTCCAATAATCTGGCTTTCCAGACCTGCCGCCACTCTGAATAGATGGGTGAGCGCTTCTTCTTTTGTTAAAATATTGGCAAACTGAAGAAAATCCATCAGATTTACGCCAATGGTTTTGCAATATTCTTCGGCAACTAAAAGATAATTGGGAGAAGTGGTGTAGATTTCGGTTCTGTTACATGTGGAAACCACGAATGCATCCCCTAAATCTTCATTATGAATTCGGGTAACAAAGTTTTTGATGTTTTCATCAAAGAAAGCAAATTTACCTCTCGTTTCTACATCAGCTTTTTCGTAGCTAATAGAAAGTACGGCAAAATTCGACGTTTGATGTATGTTGGAATACTGTAACATAAGCGGGGCAAATTTACATCTTTTTTAATAAATTATTTTCTGATACTGTATATGATAATTATCGTAAAAAACTATTTTGGGATGGTTCTAAATAGCGGAAAGCGCAATTTCATTTTTGATATTTAAGCATCGCAATTTTTATTAGTTTTTGTTAAAAAATTTAAGGATAAAGGCGTTATCTTATCATTAAATTTACCTGCTTTTTAGCAGATTTAATTCTCTACAGGGCGAATGTTAAATTTAGTTTAAATCAAAGTTCGTAAATATCTAAAGTAAAAGTTAATAGAATATTAGAAATTTTAATAAAATTTTAACCAAATTATATGCTTGTGGAATTTCTTTAGTAGCCTTAAATTTATATCTTTGTAAATCTTTAAAAAATCAGAAGGAAAATATGAGTTTATTCGATATGTTTACGCAAGAAATTGCGATAGACCTTGGTACTGCCAACACCCTAATTATCCATAATAATAAAATTGTTATAGATCAGCCGTCAATTGTTGCAATTGAGCGTTCTACGGGTAGGCCGATTGCCGTCGGGGAGCAGGCGAAGCATATGCAGGGTAAAACTCACGAGGATATTAAAACGATTCGCCCGTTGAAAGATGGGGTAATTGCAGATTTCCACGCTTCTGAGCACATGATTAAAGAATTTATCAAAAAAATTCCTGGAATTAAAGGTAAATTTATTCAACCTGCGTTGAGAATTGTTATCTGTATTCCTTCTGGTATCACTGAGGTTGAAAAGAGAGCGGTAAGAGATTCTGCTCAGAAAGTAAACGCTAAAGAAGTGCGTTTGATCTACGAACCAATGGCTGCGGCAATAGGAGTTGGTATCGACGTTCAGAAACCTGAAGGGAACATGATTATCGACATAGGTGGTGGTACTACAGAAATTGCTGTGGTAGCTTTGGGAGGTATCGTGTGTGACAAATCTGTGAAAATTGCAGGTGACGTGTTTACAAATGACATCGCTTATTACTTGAGAACTCATCACAACTTATACATTGGAGAAAGAACGGCTGAGAGAATTAAAATCGAAGTAGGTTCTGCTGTTGAAGATCTTGATGTAGATATCGAAGATATTCCGGTACAAGGTAGAGACCTTATCACTGGGAAGCCAAAAGAAATCATGGTCGGGTACAAAGAGATTGCAAGAGCATTAGACAAATCGATCATCAGAATTGAAGATGCGGTAATGGAAACTCTTTCTCTTACGCCTCCGGAATTGGCAGCCGATATTTACAAAACAGGTATTTATCTTGCTGGTGGTGGTGCTTTATTGAGAGGTCTTGCGGATAGATTACACAAAAAAACTGGTCTTCCTGTATTTGTTGCAGAAGATCCGTTGAGAGCTGTAGTTCGCGGAACAGGTATCGCACTTAAGAATATGGATAAATTCAATTTCTTAATTAAATAATACTAACTTTTACGAATACACATCTGAATGGGATTTTTGCTGAGATTATTTTCAAAGAATGCGTTATTTGTCTTCTTTATATTCCTGCAAATTATTGCTCTTGTTCTGATATTCTCTAAAAACTCTATGCAGAAATCATGGATTGCGGGCCAATCGGCTGCGGTGAATTCATGGGTTTCGGGATATATTGATGAGGGGGTTTCGTACCTTAAGCTAAAGCAGATAAACGAAGATCTTGTTGCTCAAAACAAAGATCTTATGGTGAAGCTTTACGGAAAGCAAGGTGCTGCAGATCCTCAATTCAGAAAAGTTCATGATACATTAGGAGGAGGGCAAATTTTTACATTTGTAGATGGAGAGATTGTTTTCAACAGTATCAATAGAAGAAACAATTATTTTACAATAAACAGAGGTAGGAGAGATGGTGTATTTCCTCAGATGGGTGTTATGGCACCACGAGGAATTGCGGGTATCGTTATTAATTCTACCGATAGCTACGCCTTGGTTCAGTCGGTTTTAAGTGTAAATAAAATCAGAATTAATGCGGCGCTTAAAAACTCCGGATATTTTGGAACGTTAACCTGGAATGGAGATAATTCCAGAGTAATGCACTTGGCTGATATTCCTAAATATGTGGCTTTGAAAGTAGGAGATACCGTAGAAACAGACGGCAAATCTGCTATTTTCCCGAAAGGTGTAATGATTGGAACAATTGCTGGATATTCCGTTGATAATAAAACAGGTTTCTGGGATATTTCAGTGGAATTGAGTGAAAAAATGGGCGCTTTGAACAAGGTTTTCGTTGTTAAAAATCTTAAAAAAGCTGAGGTTCAAAAGATTCAAGATACAATGCAGGCTGTAATAAAAAAGGAAAATGATTAGTAGAACATTATTTACCGACATATTGATCATGATTTTCTTGGTGGCATTACAAGTTTTTGTATTGTACAAGATTACCCTTTTTGGAAAATATACTCCGGTGCTGTATCCTGTGTTTGTAATGTTTTATCCTTTTTTCAGGAACAAATTTCAATTTTTGGCATTAAGCTTTTTGATTGGTTTAGCGGTGGATTCATTCCTTTATTCATGGGGAATCAATGCATTTGCGACAACTCTTATTGCTTATTTCAGAACATTGATCTTCAGAACATCTACAGATACTTCTACAGATTTCTTTTCATTTCAGTCTTTACAGTGGTCGCAGTTTTTGCTGTTCCTCTTTTCGAGTATCTTCCTGCATCAGCTGTTGGTGCAGTACATCGAATTCTTCAAGTTTAGCCGATTTTTTGAAATATTACTTAATGTGTTGGTGACTAGTATAATTTCCTTTATATTTATCATTATTTACGCATTAATATTTAAGATCAAACAAAAAGTTTGAAAAGAAGAGTTTGAACACACGTTATTTAAAAGTTTTCTCCGTTCTCGTTGTCATCGCCCTTATTTTTGTGGCGAGGCTTGCGTATTTACAATTATTTACAGACCGATATGCCTTAAACGCGGCCAATACATCCATTAAAACCGAATATGTAATTCCGCAACGTGGAGTTATTTTCGACAGAAATGGTAAAATTATGGTTGGAAATCAGCCTGCTTACGAAATTTCTTTCACTCAGGCCTTGATGAAACCTGATTTTGATACATTGGCTTTCTGTAGTTTAATGAAAATCTCAAAACCTGATTTTATTAAGAAAATCGATCTTATTAAAAAAGAAAAATATTATTCTAAACTGACTCCGATGACTTTTCTAAAAGATTTAAGCAGAGAAGATATTGCCAGAGTTCAAGAGATTATATTTAAATATCCGGCATTTAGCATCGTTCAGCGTCCGCAAAGGGAATATGAAGTTTCAACTTCTGGTAACCTTTTGGGATATACGAGTGAAGTGAATGAAAGAGAAATTAAAAAAGATTCAACCTATTATCTTCCGGGTGACCTCATCGGTAAAACGGGAATTGAAAAGGCTTACGAAAAAGACCTTCGTGGGGTAAAAGGAGTAAAGTATATTCAGAAAGATATCAAGCTTAGAAATGTTGGTCCTTATAAAAACGGAACATTAGATAAAGATGTTATTACCGGAAAAGATATTACGTTAACCATTGATTACGATCTTCAGAGAACCGCTGAAGAAATGTTGGTGAATAAGCATGGCGCTATTGTCGCTTTAGATCCTAATAACGGTGAAGTTCTGGTTGCAGCAACCGGTCCGGATATCGATCCTAATCTTTTCACAGGTCCTAACAAATCAAAAAATCTATACGCTTTATCAAAAGATACCATTTACGAGAATAAGCCTACTTTCGACCGTTCTTTGCAGGCGGGTTATCCTCCGGGATCTACCTTCAAATTGCTGACGGCTTTGGCGGCGATGCAAATGGGAGTAATGACCGATAAAACTATTTTTCCTTGCGGCGGCGGATTTTTCTATAAAGGAAAAAGAATTAAAGGTCACGGGGGGGCAGATCCTCTGATTCCTTCGATTCAGGTTTCCAGTAATTGTTTCTTCACTTATGCATTTATCGCGATCATTAAAAAATATCCCGGAAATCCTTCCAAAGGGGTAGATGAATGGAAAAAGATCATGAGCAGCTTTGGCGTTGGTGAGTTTTTAAATAACGACTTCGCGGTAGGAGCAAAAGGAAGAATTCCTTCGGGTGATTTTTATGAGAAAAGGTTTAAAGCCATCATGAAAGCGAGCGGATCGCAAAGAAAAGATTTTAAAGACTGGGACGAAATGTCAACCGGAGCTATTTACAACGGAATGGGGCAGGGTGATGTTTTGGTAACGCCTATTCAGTTAGCCAATTATGTTGGAGCAATTGCTAACCGAGGTTGGTATTATACCCCTCACATCGTAAAATCAATTGATGGAAAACCAAATCCTGATCCGAGATTTAAAGTTAAACATCAAACACTGGTAGATCCAAAATATTTTGAACCTGTTTTAAAAGGTATGGAAGCTGTAGTGTTAAGAGGAACAGCAAGAGGATTGAAGTCTAATGACTTTACTCAATTGGCAAAAACGGGTACTGCACAGGTTCCGCAAGGAAAAGATAACTCTATTTTTGTATTGATTGCTCCTGCTGAAAAACCGAAAATTGTGGTAGTTGCCGTGATGGAACATGCGGGATTTGGAGCCACTTGGGCAGGTCCGGCGTGTACAGTAATTGCTGAAAAATATATTACCGGAGATCTGAAACGTGAGAATCTTTACAAGAAAATGATTACTTCGAGTTTCATGCCTGAATACAAAAGGCAGTGGATCTTCGATTTGAAACGTAAAGGTCTTTATGTAGATCCGAAACCGGATTCTATTAAACTGAAAAGAATACAGGATAGCTTAAAATTCATCAAAGAACAAAAAGCTAAACTGCAGAAAAAAATAGACGAGGAAACTAAGAATACAAAAAACACTACAAAACCTGCTAAGAAATGAAATGGACGGAAGGAATAGATAAATTAGGTCTCGGTCTTTATTTCGTGCTTTGCATTTTTGCGATTGCAAATATTTATAGTGTAGACCAGAAATTAGGGGAAAAACAATTGATTTTCTTTTGCATTTCTGTTTTTGTCGGACTGATTATTTTTGTCGGGAGAAGTAAGTTTTTCGAAAATATGTCGGGAATTATTTATATCGGAGGTGTTCTGCTTCTGATTGGGCTTTTCCCTTTTGGTAAAGAAATTCTCGGACAGAAAAACTGGTACAAATTCGGAAGTTTTACCATGCAGCCTGTTGAGTTTGCTAAAATCGGGACGGCTTTAATGTTGGCGAATTATGTTTCAGGCCCGGAATTTAATCTGAAAAATAACAAATCTCTTTTAACAACATTAGCTATTGTAGGAATTCCGGCGGCGGTTGTATTGGCAATTCCCGATGTGGGTTCTATGTTGGTTTTCATTGCATTTTTTATCGCCTTATATCGAGAGGGATTAAATGGTTTGCTATTTGGAATCGGATTCCTTTTTGCAGGCGTTTTCCTTGTTTCTTTGGCGGTTCCTCCAATTTATGTTGTGCTTACGATTTTAGTGATTGCAGGCGGTTGGATCGCGATGAATTATTATAAAATGTCCTGGAATGTTATTTCTATTTCAAGTATTGCAGGTTCTATTTTAATTCTTTGTGGCTTGGCTTTCGGCTCACCGTTTATTTTGGAAAAACTGCCTAAACACCAAAGAGAAAGAATTGAGGTTCTTTATAAAGGGGAAAAGGCTTTTAGAGACACCTCTGGTTATAACTTACTATATTCTAAAACTGCGATCGGTTCTGGTGGACTTCTAGGTAAAGGATATCGTGAAGGTTCCGTTACACAAGGGAAATTCGTTCCTGAGCAGGAAACCGATTATATTTTCTGTACCGTGGGTGAAGAATGGGGTTTTGTAGGAAGCGCTGTTCTGATTCTTTGCTATATGGTCTTCATTGGCAGAATTTATTACCTCGCAGAAAAACAGAAATCCGCTTTTAATCGTGTTTTTGGGTATTGCTTTGCTTCGATCCTTCTCATGCACTTTTCCATCAATTTAGGAATGGTAATGGGGCTTTTCCCGACCGTTGGTATTCCGTTGCCGTATTTTAGTTATGGTGGAAGTTCTTTGCTTGCCTTCTCGATGATGACTTTTATTTTCTTTAAACTGAATTATTCGGATAAAAATAGTTTGGTTTAAAAGGCTTGAAGTTGGAAACGGGATGATGGATGTTTACAATCATTCTGTTTTAAAGTTTTTAGACAAAAATCAGCGCAATCTGCAAAATCAGCGAGAAAAATTGTAATTAAATCATAAAATCTTATGAAGGAAGCATACGTTCTGGATCAAACTTTCGAAAATGTAGACTTTACTCAAAATCCGTTAGAAAAAGGGGAGTACGAAAACTGTAATTTTCTGAATTGTAATTTTGAATATGAAGACCTTTCCGGTTTTAATTTTAACGACTGCGAATTTATCGGCTGTAATCTAAGCATGGTAAAACTTGTTTCTACAGGTTTTCGCGATGTGAGTTTTAAGGGATCCAAAATGTTCGGACTTCAGTTCAATAACTGTAATGAGTTTGGAATGTCTTTCAGATTTGATGGATGTTCGCTAAACAATTCTATATTTTATCAAACCTCAATCAAGAAAACTTTATTTAAAGATTCAAAATTAATAGAAGTTGATTTCGCTGAATGTGATGTATCAAATTCCGTATTTAATAACTGTGATTTTTCCGGAGCTGTTTTCGATAGAACAAACCTCGAAAAAGCAGATTTAAGAACATCGGTCAACTATTCTATAGATCCTTCTCAAAACAGGCTTAAAAAGGCCAAATTTTCACTTTCTCAAATCTATGGTCTGTTATATAAATTCGATATTGAAATTGATACGAACGGGTGATTTTGGTTGTTAGTTGTTGGCGAAAATTCAAATACAATTTATTTTCAACTTTTATAATTGAAACGGCTTTGTGAAACTAAAAGCAAATAGTATTCAAAAAAACTTAGTGAGCTTGGTGTTCAAAATCGATGACTTTGAATTTTATAGTTAAGCGAGCTAAGTATTGCTATCATTTACTGAGTAGAACGCCATTGCGACCGAAAATATTTAAAATGAGATGCAAAGCTTTAGCGATCGATAGCGTTAAAAAAATAAACAATCGTTTCAGTCTTGTTTTTCTAATATGATGCTTAGATCCTACAGGATGACAAACTTAACGGATATAAACTTTTTGGTAGTCCCCAAGTTTTGGGCTTAATCCAAAATATTCTAAATCTTATTGATCTGTAGCGTTAAAAATTATGTACAATAAAAAAACCATCAAAAATTTTGATGGTTTCATTATTTAAATCAATTATTTAAAATTAAAAACTTGTTCCGTTTGATGCTGGAGTTGTTGCAGCCAGATTGTTTAAAGATTCTCCGTTTTCATTAATCACTCTTTTTCCGAATCTGTATTTTGGACCCCAATAAGAATCATTCAGTGAAGAAACCATTACTCCTTTCGACGTGGCTGCGTGAATAAACTTCACTTCTCCATCTTCTTCTACGCTTTCTACAATTCCTACGTGAGAAATTCTTCTACCGTGAGAAAAGAAGATCAAATCTCCTTTCTGAAGTTCAGATTTTTCAATCTTTTCACCTTCCTGAGCCTGAGAAGCTGCTACTCTTGGTAAGCTAAGCCCTGCTGCTGCACCGAAAACAGAAAGAACGAAAGCTGAACAATCTATACCGTTTCTTGTCATTCCTCCGTATCTGTAAGGTGTTCCAAGGTAAGTTGCTGCTTCCGTAAGGATGTTGTCGATTGTTTTATTATGTTTGATTGCCTTTGCAATCTCAGAATTTTTAACTGCGTTTTTAGCGTTGGCGATAGATGCTGCTTTTTCAGCAAGGAAAGAATCAATTAATCTTTGCTTATCAAGCTCAGCTTTCTTTGTATCAAGAGAAGCAAGTTTGGCATCTGTTTTGTATTCTTTTGTGTAAGTTGCTGGTTTTGAAACTACATAATTAGTAGCACACGATTGCATAGACACTGTAGTAACTAAAGCAACTAAATAAAACAAAACTCTTTTCTTCATATATATTTGATTATCCGTGTTAAAAAGGAATATTTATTTTCAAAAGCATTACAAAAGTATGTATTCCAGCCAAAAGAGCCTTGATATGATTATTGTCAGGTTTGGTTTTTAACACATTTTAACATATTATTTAAGTATGTTAAAGAAAAATAAACCGTAACCGCCTATTTTAGGTGAGTGTACGGTTTTTTTTATTAAGATTCTTTAACAAAACCTGTAGATATTCTTCTACAAATCGAGGTTTAAGATATAAAACTCTAATTTTCACTACTGTTAAAAATAGATAAAAAAACTCCCCGGAAATACCGGGGAGCTTAACTAATATGGAACTTTACAGATGTTACTTTGTAAATAACATTTCTCTATATTTCGTCATTGGCCAAAGTTCATCATCCACCATCATTTCTAGTGCATCAGACGCTTCTCTGATCACATCAAATAAAGGTTTTACTTTGTTGCAATATTCTTCTGCCTGCTTCTGACTTTCTGATACAGCCTTTGCTGCTTCTCTTGCTTTAATTAAATCTTCAACGCCCAGTTTAATCGTAGCAACGTTTTCAGAAATGCTTGTAATTAAGCTCATTTGCTCTTTCGCCAATGATTTGAATTCTTTATCTCCGAAGATCTCTTTAAGACCTTTTACGTTCTCAATTAATCTGTTCTGATAGTTTAAAGCAGAAGGAATGATGTGGTTTCTTGCGATATCACTTAAAACTCTTGCTTCAATATCGATAACTGTTGAATATTTTTCTAATTTAATCTCGTTTCTGGCTTCAACTTCTCTGTGGTTAAAAACTCCGATTTCTTCATATAAATCAAGGAATTTTTGGTTCATTTCCTGCTTAAGTGCTTCAGGAGTTGTTTTCCAGTTGTTCAAACCTCTTTTTTCAGCTTCTTTTGCCCAGTCATCAGAGTATCCGTCCCCTTCAAACATAATGTTTTTACACTGTTTGATGTATTCTCTTAAAATATTGAAGATCGCTTCATCTTTCTTAAGACCTGTTTCAATTAAAGCATCCACTTCTTTTTTGAAATCGCTTAATTGTTTTGCAGCAATCGTGTTCATTACCGTCATAGATTCAGCACAGTTGGCTGCGGAACCTACCGCTCTGATCTCGAATTTATTTCCTGTAAATGCAAATGGAGAAGTTCTGTTTCTGTCAGTATTATCCAACAAAATTTCAGGAATTTTTCCAACAACATTTAATTTAAGATCTGTTTTTTCGTCTGGTGAAAGTTTTCCTTCTGTTACTTTTTCAAGCTCTTCCAAAACTCTAAACAATTGACTTCCGATAAATACAGAAATAATTGCTGGTGGAGCTTCGTTTGCACCTAATCTGTGGTCGTTGCTTGCAGAAGCGATGCTTGCTCTTAAAAGATCGGCATATTCGTAAACCGCTTTAATTGTGTTAACGAAGAATGTTAAGAACTGTAAGTTTTTCTTAGGATTTTTTCCCGGGCTTAAAAGGTTTTCACCTGTATCAGTTGCTAAAGACCAGTTGTTGTGTTTTCCGCTTCCGTTTACCCCTGCGAATGGTTTTTCGTGGAATAAAATGTGGAAATGGTGTCTGTGAGCAATTCTTGCCATAACGTCCATCAACAAAGAGTTGTGGTCTACGGCAACGTTTACTTCTTCAAACATTGGAGCAAGCTCAAATTGGTTTGGAGCCACTTCGTTGTGTCTCGTAGTAACTGGAATACCCAATTTCATACATTCGATTTCCAACTCTTTCATGAAGTTCATTACTCTTGTAGGAATTGAACCGAAATAGTGGTCATCTAACTGCTGTCCTTTTGCCGGAGAATGCCCTAACAAAGTTTTCCCTGTTAATACAAGGTCCGGACGAGATTGATACAATGCTGAATCAACCAGGAAATATTCTTGCTCCCAACCTAAAGTAGGAGTTACTTTTGTTACATTTTTGTCGAAATACTGCATTACGTTGGTTGCAGCTTCGTCTACAGCGTTCAAAGCTCTTAAAAGAGGTGCTTTATAATCTAAAGTTTCTCCTGTATAAGAGATGAAAATTGAAGGAATACAAAGTGTAGTTCCCATAATGAAAGCCGGAGAAGTAGGGTCCCAAGCTGTATAACCTCTTGCTTCGAAAGTGTTTCTGATTCCTCCGTTCGGGAAAGAAGAAGCATCTGGTTCTTGCTGAATCAATAAGTTTCCGCTGAATCTTTCAATCGCTCTTCCTCCTTCGATTGGCGTGAAGAAAGAATCGTGCTTTTCCGCAGTTGTCCCTGTCAAAGGTTGAAACCAGTGTGTGTAGTGAGTTACTCCTTTGCTCATTGCCCAGTCTTTCATAGCTACTGCTACCTGATCTGCAATGTGTCTTTGGATTTTAGTTCCTTTTTTTACCGCATCCATAATAGACTGGAATGCTTCTTTCGTTAAATATTCTCTCATTGTTTCTTCTGAGAAAACATTTTGGCAGAATAATTCTGATAATTTTACAGGAACTTCCACAGAGTTATCTCTTCTAAAGTCCTTAAATGGTAAAGTTTCTAACGCTTTGAATCTTAAAGTTGACATATAGGTTAATTTTTACGGGGCAAATTTACAAAAAAAATGAATTGAAAATATTTTTACCCCCAAAATTTAAGGGGTATTTTGAATTTTAACTAAATTTTAAACAATGATTTGATTTTTGATAGGGGTAAACGAAATTATTGTTTCTAATGTGAAGAAAAATTATTCTAAATTTCTTTCTCGATACCTTAATATATAGTACTTTTAGAAACCTATCATTATTTAATGGTCAAGAATTATGTAATTGATTTTTAACGATTTAAAATATTAAATATATTTTTCGTAACTTAGCAGACTTTTTATAAAAATTTTAATATATGACAAATTCTAGAGCAAGAGAAACTACCGAAGCAATTGAAAGACTATACATATCTATGAGACATTTGTTTTATAGAGGTTTTTTCAAGCCGAGCGGAGTTTCAGGAGAAAGCATTAGAAGTTTGTTGAAGACGATCAATCCGGAAATTTACGGTACCATGAGCATTCCAAGCAAGTTGGAATTGGATGGTTTGATGTATGTTTTAGACAGACTTCCAGAAGGTATTGAAGAATGTGCTTTCATTCATTTAACTTCAGACGAAGGTTTTGATAAAGGAAGCTTTGAGCCGATCGTTCCCAAAAAGAGAAGAAGAAACTGTTACAGAATCGACGAACACCAAATGAATATTGAAGTTCTTTTGGGACGTTCTGAAATTTATGATATTCTTACTCACCTTACATTTTTATTTATAGAAGCCGATAAAATCAGAAATCTGGCTTTCATCCAAGATGAAAATTGGAAACCGACACGTGCTTTTAAAATTATTGAAGAAGTAGTAAAAGGCGAAAAGAAATTCAGCAGAAAAGAAAAAGAAGTTGCTTTAATTCATTTGTCTTCTTTAATCGGAAGAACTTTTGATGAAACATTAACCGCTTATAATACTTTCGGTGATGATACAAATCCTGACCGTTTATTTAAAATCATCTACAACTTAGGAAAAGTAAGTCTGGAAGATGCAAAACAGACGAGAGAAAGAGAGATTCATTTCAGTGCTATTTTAAAGGAAAGAGTAGGGCACCATTATTTTGGTGAAAAATGGGCAGACAAAGTGAAAGAAGTTTTATTTGAAAACAATCTTCACATGCGTCCGTTGCACATTATTTCTGCCAACATGCACTCGGTGAAAAATATGCTGTACGCCAACGATGCATTAAAGAAAAAAGATAACAAAGAGGTTGATTATAAGCTTTACGGAGAAATTTCTGATAAAAAAGAACTTCGCGACAAAGTTTCAAAATTCGCTTTGGAAGAAGGTTTAATTTATATTAATGATAAAAGCGGAAGTAATATTGATGTTCAGATCATTGATTTAAACAAAACAAACCTTAAAAACACGCCTTTTCACGATATTAAATTTGGTGGAGACGATGTAATTATGGTTTTTGATTACGCTTTTGGCGAACAGGCTTATGAGGTAATGGATGAATTATTAAGACCTTACGAGCATAAAGGAGAAGTTTATATGATGAAAGTAAAATCTGTTTCCATCATGGGTAAAGCAGGAATTCTGGAAGGTGGAAAAGGTGATATTATGATCCCGACTTCACACATTTTTGAAGGAACGGCCGATAATTATCCTTTTGAAAACGCTTTGAAAAAAGAAGATTTCCATGATGATGAATTGAAAGCTTTTGAAGGTCCGATGATTACTGTTTTGGGAACTTCGCTTCAAAACAGAGATATTCTTTCTTATTTCATGAATACTTCTTGGAAAGCGATCGGACTTGAAATGGAAGGGGCACACTACCAAAAAGCAATTCAGGTGGCGTCTAAAATCAGACATCATATCTCACCGGATCTTTTTGTGATGTATGCTTATTATGCTTCGGATAATCCTTTGGAAACGGGAAGTACACTTTCTTCAGGTGGTTTGGGATTAACAGGTGTAAAGCCAACCTATCTGATCACGCTAAGAATCTTAGAAAAGATCTTACAAAGCGGAAAAAAAGAAGTTGCTGCTAAGAAATAATTTTTAATTCTTATTAGAAAATACAATCCTTCAAAGTTTTTAAAGCTTTGAGGGATTTTTTTGTTTAAACACTAATGGCTCAAATGTTTTGAAAAGATTACACTAATTTTATTTGTGCTAAATATTGTTGTTATATTTCATCTCTCGCAGATCAAGCAAATCTAACAGATGTTTGAGTTAAAAAAATCAACGAAATCTGCAAAATCAGTGAGATAAAAATTTAACAATCAAAGATAAATTTCATCTAAAAAAGATTCAAACCTCAACAATAACTCCACATTTGAGGTTCTTGTTTAAATTAACTACCTTTAGAAAAATAAAAAATTTTAAATGAAAAAATCGGTTGCAATCCTGTTTGCGTTTATAATTTCTCAGTTTCAGGCTCAGCAGGGCCCTTATTATCAGCAGAGTGCGAAGTACAAGATGGATATTGATGTGAACGCTGAAAAATTTACTTATCAAGGAAATCAGACTTTAGAATATACTAATAATTCTCCGGACGAGCTTAACGTTGTTTATTTCCATTTGTATTGGAATGCATTTAAACCAAACTCGATGATGGATCAAAGAGTTGCTAGTCAGGGAAAAAATGGGGATTCGAGATTGCAAAAAGATGGAATTTCAAGATTATCTTCTATTCCGAAAGATCAGGAAGGAGCACAAAATATTCACTGGATCAAACAAAACGGCAAAGACCTGAAATTTGAAGTTCAGGAAACCATTATGAAGGTATATTTAGCGGAACCTATCAAGCCAAATTCAACCACTACTTTCACGATGGATTGGGATGCAGTGATTCCTCAGCAAATTCGTAGAAGCGGAAGAAATAACAGAGAAGGCGTTGATATGACGATGACGCAATGGTATCCGAAAATCGCGGAATATGATTATGATGGTTGGGCGACTTTCGATTATATGGGAAGAGAGTTTCATGCACCGTTTTCAGATTTTGATGTAACGATTAAAATCAATAAAGATTATGTTGTGGGAGCTGGAGGAATTCTTGAAAATCCTACAGAAGTTAAAGGATATGACGCGAATGCAAAGATCAAAGCCGAAAAAAATAAAAAAGCAACATGGAAATGGAATGCGAAAAACATTCTTGATTTCGCTTGGAGCGCCGACAGAGATTACATCGTAAAAAGTTTTGATGTTCCACAAGGTCCGAAAGTTTTCTTTGTATATCAACCCAATGATAAAACAAAAGTTTGGGAGGAAGCTCAACCGTATGTGACGAAATATTTCCAAATCATGAATTCTCATTTTGGTAAATATGTCTATCCAACGTACGCGTTTATCCAAGGTGGAGACGGCGGAATGGAGTATGGAATGTGTACCATGATCCTTGGTGAATCTAAAAATATTAAAGATTTAATGGGATTGATGGCTCATGAAGGTTCTCACTCTTGGTATCAACAAATGTTGGCCACCAATGAATCGATGCGCCCGTGGATGGATGAAGGCTTTACAAGTTATGCGGAAGGATATGTGATGTACCAGTTGTTTCCAGAAGAGCTTCCGAATCCTTTTATGGAAAGATTGAATGCTTACAGAAGTTTCATCAAAAAAGGAATTGAAGAACCGGCTGTTTGGTTAGGCGATCACCACGACAACGGAACGTCTTATACGTATGCTTCTTATGTGAAAGGAGAATTGTATTTGGTGCAGTTGGGTTACATTATGGGTGAGCATAATTTAGCTGAAACTTTAAAGCAATATTACGATCAGTGGGCAATGAAACATCCGTCTGACAGAGACTTTTTACATATCGCTCAGAAAGTTTCAGGGATGGATTTGAAGTGGTTCCAAAATTATTGGATCAACACCACAAAAACCATCGATTATGGTATTAAAGATGTGAAATATGATGCAAAATCTACGACGATTACTTTAATTAATAAAGGTCAGGTTCCGATGCCGATTGATTTCAGTATTATGACTACCGATAAGAAAATTGTAACGTATCAGATTCCTTTAAACATGACGCATACTTGGAAAGAAAAAGATATGTATGGCGAGTTTAAAACGATGCCGTATTGGCCTTGGACTCAGAAGGAATATACGGTAACGGTTCCTTATACAAAATCTCAATTATCTGTTTTAGGCATTGATTTCAGCCAACGATTGGCAGATGTGAATATGGAAGATAATTTTGTAGAAGTGAAGTAATTGATCTTTTGAAATATATAGAATCCTGCAGCGAGCTGTGGGATTTTTTTGTTTCTTTAAATTCTCTTTGACTTAATTACGGCAAAAGACAGATTAAAAAAAATATTATTTGCAGATTCTACACTTTATATGTTCAAAAATTATTTATTAAATAAGAATTAACATTACTTAATTAAATAATTATCATCATTTGATTTCAAACAATATGTGGGAAACAAAAGTAGTTTGTATTTTGTTACAAACACCCCTGTTTTAACTCCCCGCATTTTGTATTTTATTACAAACAAGGTTGTTTTAAATAAATGTAACAAGTATTTTGTTTAAAACAACCTTGTTTGTAACCTCCGTAAAAATAATTTGGTCTTAATCCGGTTTTTATTGCACGAATAAATTTTCACTTCATCTAATCCATGATATTTTTAAACAGAAGAGCATTTTATAAGAGATTAAGGGATAGTTTTTATGAAAATCATTAAATTTATTCCCTCAAAATAAAAGCAAGAGTTTCAATATTATGTAATGAAATTCTTCTGAAAAATATGTCAATGAATTCAATCGTAATCAACGTAGGAAACAGTAATATCAGATTTGGTCTTTTTGATGATGATAATTGTGATATTTCGTGGGTCATCAATACAAAACCTTACCGCACGGCAGACGAACTGTATGTACAGATGCTGATGCTGTATCAAACTTATAAAATTGAACCCCAAGAGATCGATAAAGTTATTATCGGCTCTGTGGTACCTCAGCTTACCAAGGTTATCAGTGCTGCTATCAGAAAGATTCATGAAGTGGCTCCTGTGATTGTCGACAGTACAACACCGTCTGTGGTTCAGGCAAAATCGAAGTCGCGAGGAACTGATATTTTCGCTAATCTTGTCGCTGCACACATGCTGTATCCGGGGAAAAAGAAAATCGTTTTAGATTTCGGAACGGCGCTTACGGCAAGTTGTATTTCGGAAACGGGAGAATCTTTGGGAGTGATTATTGCTCCGGGAATTATTACCGCTTTAAATTCATTAATCAGCCATACAGCACAACTTCCGGAAATTGAATTAAAAAAACCTAAAACAGTTCTCGGTCTGGATACTGTAAGTTGTATGCAAAGTGGTATGGTTTACGGATTTTTAGGAATGGTAGAAGGTTTTATCGATAGAATAAATGATGAGGTAAATGATGACTGTTTCGTAATTGCCACGGGAGGAGTTTCTCATGTTTACAAACCGCTCACGGATAAAATTCATGTGATGGACAGACTTCATACCTTAAAAGGATTGTATTTTTTAGGAAAAGATTTATAAATAAGATTGAGGTTTAGGCTGAGGTTTAGTAATGTAAAAACATATTTACCTGAATCTTAGCTTGAATTTCAAAAAAAAAGCAATGAAAAATTTCCCCACAATAAAAACTGAAAGGTTGATTCTTTCTGAATTAAAAGAAGAAGATCTTCCTTTGGTTGTAGAATATATGCAGGATAAAGAATATTCTGATTATACATCTACAATCCCTTATCCCTACCGAAAAGAAGATGGTGATTTCTGGCTGAAACTGGTGAGAGAGGCATTCGCTTCTAAGAAGGGATATACCTTCGCGATCCGCGATACATCCGGAAAAATTATCGGAGCGATTGGTCTGCACGATGAAGGTCATGATAAAGCAGAAATGGGCTACTGGATGGCAAAATCTTTCTGGAATAAAGGGTATGTAACCGAAGCTGCCAAAGCCATTGTAGATTTTGGATTTAACGAATTGAACTTTAACAAGATCTTTGCGATTCATTTTCCTCACAATCCGGCGTCAGGAAAGATCATGCAGAAAATAGGAATGCAACAGGAGGCAATTTTAAAACAACATCTGAAGAAAGACGGGAAATATTACGATATCCCAATGTATTCTATTTTTAAAAATAAGGATTAACTTATCTTAAAGGGAAAAGTATTCCATTGATAAACGCCGTCACTTCGAGTGAAATTCTGAAAGAATTTTGTATCGAGAAGCTGAGTCTGATGAAATTTCGGGAGATATTTTTCATCATACTTTATCCGAAATTAAAATATTATCTTTTCGATCTAAAAAACTCTCTCACAATAGAAGAGCATTCCCTTTCCATAATTCCTGTAACAATCTCTGTTTTGGGATGAAGTGATAAATTTTTATTGATAAATCCTCGCTGTTCGTCTCTCGCGCCAATCACAACCTTTGTAATTTGCGACCAGGAAAGTGCTCCCGAACACATGACACAGGGTTCCATCGTTACATACATTGTACAGTTGATAAGATATTTTCCGCCCAGAAAGTTCGCAGCAGAAGTAATCGCCTGCATTTCGGCATGAGCGGTTACATCATTTAAAGCTTCGGTAAGATTGTGCGATCTTGCAATCACTCGGTCGTTGGAAACAATCACACATCCGATGGGAACCTCATCTTTTTCCAAGGCAATTTCGGCTTCCTGCAAAGCCATTTTCATAAAATATTCGTCGGTAAACATTTATCTGTCGATATTCATAGTTAAAGGAAGACTAAAACGGTATCTCACCGATTCGCCATTGACGACTGCCGGACTGAATTTCTCCGAGACAGAATACATCGCAATTTCTGCCTGTCTGTTGAAAGTGAAATTTTCTCCCTGCGCATGAACGTTGGTGATGCTGCCGTCTTTTTCAACAATAAACGCAACATTGGTCTTAATGGTTTTGTTTTCAGAATATACTCCCGGCGAATAAAAAAGATCGGAAACTTCTTTTCTTAAAGCATTAATTCCTCCCGGATAATCTGCATTTTTCTCAATATTTGCAGGGGTTTTAACCAAATGATTAGCAGTGTCTTTTTTATCGTTTTTCTGACCGATTTTTTTGAGGTCTTCTAAGTTTCTCACTTTTAGCAAAGCACCAATCAAGGCTACATTTTCAATACTATCCATTTTCTTCATGAAAAGCACAAAATCCTGTCGAATCAATGTTTTGCTGAAAGTATTGGCTTCAGCATCAAATTTCTTTTTAAACTCGTTGGTGAGCATGTTTCGGTGCTGATTGTAAAAACCTCTCACATGCTTGAATTCTTCTGTCTGTTGTGAAAAACAAAAAGAAGAAATAAGGCAAAACAAATAAAGAAATAGAGATCTCAAATTGATATATTTATGTAAATATAATCAAAAAAATCTATAAAAACACGGTTTTATTGCTCAAGATAATTGTTCAGTGATTCCTGTAGATGCGTGCGAATATCGTCAACTAAAACTTTAGGTTCCAGAACCTGAACTTCTTTTCCGTACGATAAAATTTCCTGCATAAAGTCGTAAGTTGGATGCAGAAAAAACTCGAAAAAAGTCTCTGTCTGAGTTTCTTTTGTTTCTTTCTGAGACTGATGAAGCGGAAAACTTTTGATGTATTCGCCTTGATGTTTACTGCATTTCAGAACAATTTTCTGTGGTTTTTGTTCTGCCAGATTCATCACGCCGAAAGCATTTTTAAAATGTTCCTTGAAATTATAATTATACTTTTCCTTGAATTTTTTGTCGCTTACATCCAGATAATTAATTCTGTCTAAACCGAAAGATTTCAATACTTTATCTTTTGTGTCAATCGCGATAAGATACCATCTGTCTTTTGATTCTTTCAACGCCAATGGATGAACTTTTCGTGAAGTCATCAGCTTGTTTTTATAATTATAATGTTCGAAAGTAGCAACCCTTTTGTTGCGGATGGCAAAGAAAAGATCATAAAAATTTTCAACACCTGTAGGTTTTCGGCTTTCAAAAAAGATATAATTGGCAAAGTCAGGATGATTGTTCAGCGCGTTACTTACTTGGAAAGATTCCAGTAGTTTTTGGTTGTATTCATCCACTTCCATGATGGGGCGACTTTCGATATAATAACGGTTGTCTCCTTTTTTTTTGTTGTGAATGGAAAGGTTAAAAAGGTCAGAAATCTCACGAATATCCCTCTGCAAGGTACGAATAGAATAGCTTTTAATATCCGCGTCCTGAAATTCGAAAGAGTTGAGTAGATAGTCCTCCAGCTGCGAATAGGTAGCCGGAGAACTTTCTAATCTTTTTATTATTAAGGCATATCTTGTAAGGTAAAAATCTTTTTTCATGATCTAATTTTATACCACAAATATATGCGCTTAATGCGACAAAAGGTGTCGTGTTTTATTTTTTTGTGAGAAGATTTATAAATTTCCCATTGGGTTCGGCTTTGCCCCTTGACTTATTAATCTATGTTTCATTTTTCTAAAATAATCAATGTTTCCAAAGGTCCCATCCTGAAAATCTTCTTTGTAAAGACCCCCGTCTCTCATGGGGTCAATTAAATATGCAGGAAACACTTTATCTAATGCTTGTTTGTTTTCTTTACTTATTAATGAATCATTTTTGTAAAGGCTAACACTATCAATTCCAATCCAATTATAAAGAAAACGAATATCCTCAAACTGAGAACTATTATCAATATATAGTCTATAAATAGAGGGACGATTTACTTTTCTTATTATGTATTTCCAGTCTTCCAAAGAGAAATCTTTCCACAATTCAGGAATAATTAAAAGCAAGCTTCTGGTATCTGAGTTCCTGAAATTATTAGCGTTCAGAATTTCTACGATTAAATCTTTTGTATTGTATGTTAATAATTCTTTTTTTAAAGACTTGTAAGAGTCCCAGCCTTTCTCTTTAATACTTATAGATAATTTTTCTATGGTAACCCTCATATTTATTGATATTTAATCAAGCGCAAATTTCATTTTAATTTGCTCAATTAAAAATGGTAAATCTTCTATTGCTTTATCAATGATTTCTTTATCAATATTATTTATGTCATTTTCAGATTTCTTGAAAATATTGTTTTTATAGAAATATTCTGGAATGATAATATAATTTTTACTATTTTCGGAAGTTGCCATTACCCAGTTAATGTTTTTAGTGAAACTATTTACAACTCCAACTAATTTTTTATACACAATGTCATCTTTTGCTGTATTTTTAAATCTAAAAATTAGATTAAATATTTTAGCATATTTTTCATCTATATTGTGGGTTGTAACAAATGCAGATTCTATTGGTTTTATTTTTTCTAAAGTTTCAAAAAGTAGTGTATTCATTTTCTATAATTTTATGGTGTGACATCTTTAATATTTAATCCATTAGGGTTTATTTTATCCATTTCTTCTAAATATTTTTTTAATGATACCGGAGCGTTCGAAAACCATGGATCAAAAACAAAATCGTTATTAACAAATATTTGATGATAAACCCATTCGTCTATAATTCCATTTTCGAACCCTTTCATCCATCTTCCTTGTTTGGGTGTAAGCTCTAATATTTTACCATATTTAAAATCACTCAGAATTTCTTCTGCTATTTCTGAACAGTCTAATAAGTCATTTTTAGCAATAATTTTAGCTGTATCAAAAATCTTACTATTAAGCAATTGATCTAAAACGTCCTTTACTTTTGCAATATCGAAACTAGCTTTTTTTAACTCCATTAAAGCTTTCCGATATAATTTATCAGACTGTTTTCCTTGAATCACTAATTCCCCGTTATAAATCAATGCAAAGGTTTTGTTTGGATTTACAGCATCTATTATATATGGATTTACACTTTTACCTTTATTAATATTTTCAGTAATAGTAGCTACTTTCATTTCTATAAAAAATGCCCCATTTTGGATTAAGGCATCACATTCCTTAGTTGATTTAAAGAACCCTGCGCTGGGTATTACCCATTCAGTTGGTTGAAACAAACGTAGATCTTTTCTTTGAAAAGCTCCCGGATGAAATTCTATAAAAGTACTAATTGCAAGAGCTTGTAATCCTTGTTTCACCTTTGTAGAAGCTTTTGTAAATAAAGATAAAAGACCTTTATAAAAACTTACAATTATTTGCGGAGCTGCTAAAATTAATCCTCCTTTGTCATAGATAAGATCCCAGTCCTTTAAAAACTGTTCCCCTCCCGGTAGCTTAGCAATTTCACTACGAAATGTTTGTATCGTAAGGTCCATTCCTGATAAAAAAAGATCAGCCGCTGCTGCTAATGCAATATATGGATTTCCTGTAAATAATAAAGTACCTACTCCTAAAATTACTCCTACCATATCTGCCACTATGCGGATAGTATTACTGAGATTTTGCAAATTTTCCGCATCTGCAAGAGCTTTTATATAAATAGCAGGAACTGCAAAAGGTTGCGCTTCATGCTCTTGTCCTGTTTCTTTATCAATAGTTGGATTGTTCTCATCAATAAAGAAAACCATGTCTAAAGGAAAATACTGATTTCCTTCATCAAGATTTTTCGTTATTTTTTTCGTTGTTTTTTGTTTTGCTCCAGTGGAGATTCCCAAATCATCAGTCTCATAATTTTCTTCTTCTAAAATATATTCTTGTTGTTGCTGTAGAAAAAAAGTATTTTCATCAGATTTTCCAAAAGTGAGAAAATCACCTCCCAATTCTGTAAGCTTTGTGTTAACATTATAATTCTTACCTATTCTGAACGTTGCAGACTTTTCATCTGGACGATTATGAGAAAAATTGCAATATTGCATAAGAATTGTGGCAAAAATGATTTTATTGGATTCCATTTTCCCATCCATTTCACTTGCACCATCTAGATTAAAGTAAATACGATTACAAAGGTTTGGATCTTTTTTAAATTGGTTTATTAGATAAATATGATCTAAACATTTCAATGCATTTACTAAAGCTGAACTTCCATCTCGCCATCCACTAAAGATTCCACTATCATCATCAAAGTCTGTTAAATTTTGTATATGTCCAAAAATTGTATTGCTATCAAGAAAATTTGAGAGATTTACAATTATGGTATCCGGAATATTTTCATATAAAAATTTTAGACGATGAGGCGTGCTTTCATTTTGTAAAAGATGAGCAAAATTGCTTAAAAAATAATTATAATCAGCTTCATATTTGTCTATATCTCCGTAGTTTAAAAGAATATTTAAGTTTCTAAATTCCTGATAATAAATTGTTTCTAAAACAAATGCTGTCTCAGTTGTATTTGCATAATAAAAATGTAATCTATAAAATATTTTCTTTTGACTAAGATCTATTTCTTGTGTGACTCTTACATCATTCCACTTTATACTTACATTACCAATTTTAGGATTTCTATATACCTTTAAACGAATGAAGCCATCTTTATCATATTTAATAGATTTTTGAGAAAAATTGGTTTTTAAATCTTTTTGATTATAGGAAAATTGGTAGTCATGTAGACCGCTATTGGACGATTTTATTTTTATAATTAATAATTCTAAATTTATATATTCATCTGTTTCCCAATCTGAAATATTTGATATTGCTGTAGTATTATTTTCAAGAGTAGATTTTTTTGAAGAACTATCAAAAGAGCTGTTATTACCCGACAATTTTGAACTTGTAGTATTTCCTTCTAAAATCTTATTGAATGTATTTCCAATAAGAGGATTATTTAATATTTCTAAACTCATTTTGTGATTTTTAAGGTTAAAAAATCAGAGTGGTAAGCTCTGCTTAGATTTTATTTTTCAAGTTCATTCACCGGAAAAATTATTTTTAAATATTGTGCATTATTTATATAGCTGTTAGTTGAAATATATGTAATGTAAATCATTATATACCAGAGCAAAATCTTTTTAAGATTGCCCATGTGTTATCAACAACGTAACAATTGTACTATTGTATAATACACAATAGTATGTTTAGTTATAAACAAATATTTCAATTAAACCAATATCTCCAGATAGATCTCTTGGGGAGCTATTTTCATCACAATTGAAAAAGTTAATCATTGCTTGGTCTGTATTAATTCTATTGGCAACACAATTCACCACATGAGATCCGGGAAATACTTGATTCACTTTTATATTGATAATGGTTTTATTAGCTGTAAATTTTCCTGGCGCGCTGCAGAGAAATTCACCAGTATTGTTTTTTGCCCAGTTAATATCGGAGCCTAATGTATTTTCCAAAACTATTGGCGTAAGTGTATTGAAGCTTGATGATTGTAATATTGCTCTATAGATCTTATAAGGAATAGCCTCTCTAATTCTTTTTTTAACATAAGATGCTTGAGTAAAATCGAGATCTTGAGTATTGCCACTAAAATCAGTATGACCAGTAATACCTGGTGAACTTGAGTTAGATGAATTTATGGTAATTTTTTCAGGTTCAATAGATAAAGAAGTATTATTATTTAATGTTGAAGAATCATAACAATCAATGGATATTCCACCTGACTGAAAGGTAAGTGAGCTGTCAATTTGACTAAATCCATTACTATTTCTAATTCCTTGAAGATTGTCAAAATTTAACATTCCTCCAATCGGAAAAATATTATTACCACCTAAATTCAAAAAGTTATTGCTCACATACTCTTTTGTAGCGTAGCTGCTTAAATCAATTGTCCCACTTAGATCATCCCACCCTGGTGAGCCGGTATTGTTCAGATTATTTACATAGACGTAATTTTTACCATTATCTAAAAGATTCCAAACATCACCTTCTCTATTACCAGAAGAAGGGAGAGAAGCAAAATTTGCTTTAGATCCTAATGGTCTAAATACAGAGCTAAGCATTGAGTCAATTTGGTTCTTGCTATAATATTTATCAGACAGATGTCCTCGCTGAATGTAATCGAAATCGCTTTTTGCCGGATAAAGCTTGGATGCTCCAATTCCTGTATCGGGATTTATATTTATATCATTAGTGCTACTTGCTGGGGTACCAACAATGAAGCTACTTGCATTAAAACGTATCCATCGATCTAAGAAATCAGCGGTAATTAAAGCTCTGTTAAGCTGTCCTAATTGTGGGCTTCCCCATGCACCATTTGAATCATTTGTATACCCAGTTAATGTTTGATTTCCATGGATAATCAGTTTATTATTAAAAGAGTTGCTTTCATTTAATCCTGCGCCATTACCAATTACAACATTATTTCTTCCAGACAAACCATACCCAGCATAAGCTCCAATGATAACATTTAGATCTCCTAAATTCGTACTTGATCCTGCACCATATCCCAGAACAGTATTGAAATTGCCTGTTGTATTTGCGTATCCTGCTAAGGTTCCAACATTTGTATTTTTAAAAGCAGAAGTAGCTGAATTTCCTGCTTCGCTTCCTATATTTGTGTTTCCATTACCTGTTGTAGACAATCTTCCTGCATTCGTTCCAATATTTGTATTGTACTGACCTGTAGAAAGAACTCTCGCAGTTCCTTGTCCAATTAGTGTATTCCACTTTCCTGTGGTAATTTTTGCACCAGAATTAGAGCCTAAAACAGTATTATTTGTTCCCGTGGTTAATTCTGCTAAAGTATTGAACCCTATTCCTAAATTATAAACACCAGTATGTGTTGGATTAATATTTCCGAAAGAATAGGAATAAGTAACTGGATTAAAATACAGTTCTCCGGCTCTTTCGTCTGCTTGCGGTTGAAAAATAATTGGTTTTGTAGAGGTATTCCCACGATCAATTACATTCTGTAGAGTATCTCTTATCAAAATTTCTGGTTTGGTGAACCCTCCTGAACGTTTAATGAAATAATCACCATCTTCAGTAGGTTTATCAATTTTCTTCTCCAGCTCAACAGATAAACCATCAACTTGGGCAATTGTTAGATTAGTCAATGCAGTTGGAATATAGTTTTCAACAGAATCTTTTGAACCTCCTTTGTAAAGGTAAAGTCTATAAATTCCGCTTGTATTTGGAATAGCAATGAAATCGCGATCCTGAAACTCATCATAATTTTGATATTGTGCCGCAAAATGATAGATTGTATGAATGCCTTCTGCTACAATAAGATCTGTAATTCCCAAAGAATCTAATTTATCAGCTCTAATTTTACCTTCACTTGTTAAAAAAAGCTCCTTGTTAATAAATAAATCGTCACTTTGTTCTTTATCGTAAACATTACCAATCAATGGGTAGGCATCAACAGTGGCAATGTTGGAAGGAAGGGGACTTGTATGTATTTTCAAATCGCCATTAGCATCAATAGCATAGTCTGTATAAGTAGCTGCACCTAGTGCAGCTACTTGATAAATAACATTGTTTTCTCTTTCTCCTTCAGGAGGCAATGTATTTACTCTTATAATTTTTCCAATATTGGACATTTGTATTTTGTATTTAAGTTAATAAAAATATGTAGTTAAACCCAATCACCTGAAATAATAGTATCAGTAGAGGAGTTTGTTTGATTTCCCAAAAGATGATCATTCTTCTCAAAATTAAATTTATCCTCCGTAATCACTTCAGACGGAACTTCAAAATCATCTGGATTTTCTGTAGTAAAAGGCAATGCGTGAGCTACTTTTAATCCAATGCTTTCTGCCTGAAGAATATTCAAGGTAGTCGGAAGTCTTGTTAACCAGGCTTTTCCTTGTTTTAAACCTTTTGGTTCTTTCATTTCATCAACGATAGATAGGTAAAGCTCGTCTCCAATTACAGGAACTTCGCCGCCATTCCAGATTTTTCCGGTGGCCAGATAGAATTGTACTGCATCTTCAAAGCCTGGGCGAACAGTTGCTACCACTCTTGCCATACCACTTTGCAGGAAGTTTCTGAATAGTGGATCTGTGTTTTCCGATTGATAAAGACTAGTCCAGTTCGTTTTTTTGCCCCAATAATAAGGATACAGGAAGTAAGAAATATTTTCCCATTCAAATGCCTGTTCCATAAATTTAACAAAGGCAGAGTATTTATCTAATTTAGAAGTAAGAACGGTTTCATAGTCTTCAAAATTACTTCCGCTTGTTAATCCGTCTAAGCCATATCCGTGAGTAGAGCCAGCGGCTCTGTCTGCCATATATGAAATACAATTTTTACGTAAAACAGTATTTTCAATTTGTCTGTAGAAATTAGGATTTGAATCTTTAATGACTACAGCTTTGTTTTCCTCTTCTGAAATGGCATTATTGTATTCGATTAGAGCTTCTTCGTAAGCATCAATGATTGCTTTAAAGGTTTTTTGTTGCCAAGCAATTCTAGTTTCTGCTGTTAAGAAACATTTAGCACTTATACTTCCATTAATAATAGGACTTTCACCGGTTGTAAAAGAATAAGCAAGTTTTTCTTTAATTTTAAAATTGTCTAATGTTCCTCCTACTTGAGTATTGTTAGTTGCATCAATCCAAGAAGTACTTTTACCTGCAATGGTCATAAAACCTTGATGTCTTCCATTAAAACCGTGAGGGTAAGTGTTGAATTTATAGTCAACTTCTTGCACCTCATAACCTTGGGGGATTTCTAATTCTCCAGATCCAGATACAATTTGAACTTTACCATCATCGGTTCCTCCAAATGCAGGGTCTCTTTCGCTAAATGATTTACTTATATAAAATACTTCGCTTGGTTTTTCATCCAACTCTACATTATACTTACTTGACCAATATTTCAAAATGCTTTCATCAAATAAAGAAGAATAGTCCTTCATTTGTAAGGTATTTGAAGTTCTTGGATCAACGGGCTTGACTAGATTCGTTTGATTAGCAACTTTTTGGTTAGTCATTCCCAGTAAATGAAGTTTCGCAGGTTCCGGAATCATAAATTCAAACATCATACGTTTACCATAGTTATAGATTTGATTTTTCATCAATTTATCTACCCATCTGTAAACGCCTACTACATGCTTGTCACCTTTCCTGTTGTCTAGACCATGAGAATTTGTTTCTTCAAACTCTTCAATAATTTTTTCAATTCTTTCTTCGTGTACCTTGGCTACAATTCTATCCATAGCTCTAGAAGTAATATCTTGAGCTTGGGTGGTTGCTTGTCGTGAGCTTTCCTCTTTCGAATTGTGATGGGCATTACTTAATCCGAGGCTTGTATTAATATTAAACCCGCCGCCGCTGTATCCTGCACTAATTCCAAATTGAGTACTCTTGTCAGAAGCTTCCTGTTGCATTTTTGAGATTTCGCTTTGCATTTCAAAACGGTTCGCCGTTGTAGTATCAGAAAGTTGTTCTCTTTCCGTATCTGAAGATGAAGTAGTTGTATTTTCGCTTCTTCTTAATCTCCTTGTAGACTTTTCACGATATTCTCGTGCCATTACGTTTTCGATATGGGCAACTTCTCCTTCTACGTAAGCATGTGTTGTTTGCTCAACTTTTAAATAATCAGCAATACCAATTTGTTTAAAGCCAAAACCTGAAGGGATAAATGTATCTTCATCACTAATCGCTACTGGTGGTTCTCCTTCTTCAACCTCAAATTCAAAAGCTCCGGAAGTACAAGTTTTGTAATTTAAGGTACTGGCAGAAAATGTGACTACGTTACCATTGGTAAAAGAAATTTTAAAATTTATGGTAGCATATTCAGCAAGGCTGTAGTCGATTCCATCTTTGAAAAGATCTTTTAAGAAAATGGTATTTCCGCTTCGGGATTTTGTATAATAATTCATTCCCAAGCTTCCGCTACTTGAAGTAATTACATAGTCTGCATAAGAAACATCCCACGAAGAATCTGGAACATTTAATGCTAAATCAAAAACCGGTAATCTATAAGCCACTCGTGGGCATAACTGAAACGTAAATGCTTCGCTCACCGTTCTTGCCATTGGCATAATAACTCCACCGATACTCACGTATGTTTCTTCATTTCCAGAAGTATTTTCTACAATGATATTATTGTTTCTTTCAGTGGATTCATTAATTAAATCATGAATTTCTGCAAAAGTGTTTCTGCCTTCTAATAATGAATCAATAGTACGGATATCCTCTCCGCTGGATTTTGCTGCAACAGATTTTTCATTAAATTCATAACCTAAAAGAGAAAGAAGAGTATCTAAATTTTCAGATTTTAAAGAACTCACCATAGAGTCTCCACTTACCTGATCTTTATAGCTAAATTCAAATTTAGGTAAATCAGGGTAAGGAATTTCCCTAGGCTGCATACAAGGATCTTTGGGGTCATAAATTGTTCCCGGAGGTCTTACTCCACAATATTTATCTTTTTCTGCAGCTACTTCTTCTTTATATCTTGTAATAGTTGGAGCAATTTCTCTTTCATAAATTTCTTTGGCGGTATCATAAGAAGATTGATAAGCTTTATTATATTGCTTCTCGGTGGTTAATAAGTTCTTTTTTAATGCTTCAAATTTACTAAGCTGTGTTTTAGCCGAAGCAACCTTCTGCTGCTTCTGCATTTCTTCCGTTGGGAAAGATTCTTTAATCTCTGGCGGAGCCAATCTTGAAACAGTTTGTGAGGTGGAAGACGAATCTTCATCCATCATCATTTCTTTTGGAAGTACAATTCTAGCGGCTAGTAAAGTTTTTACCTGATCTTCATTTTGATTCGGGTTTTGAATGGTATGCAAAGCCAAAATCATCTGCATCATCACTTCTTTAATATAGAAGTCTTTTTGAGTAACTACCTGAAAAATAAAATTATCCCATAATGTATTTTTCTCAGGTAAAAAATAAGTAGCAGCAAATATAGAGTCTCTCTTAAGGGAAAACTCTTCAAAAGTACATGTGCTCTTATTTCTCGCCAGCCAAACTGCAAAGTCATAAATAACCTTATAAGTTCTTTTAAATGTATCTAAATTGTTAGACGGTTTTTCTTTTGCAATACAGTCTGATGATGTCGCATAATTAGTGGCTTCAGTAAGTAAAAGTTTCTTTTTTGAGCCTGTTCCGTTGGTGACAGGAGAGTAAAAATATCCCGTTTCTTTTACCTCTTGAGGCATTAATACAAATTTCTTATCCTGGTTTTTATCGTCAGACAATTGCGGACTTCTAAGACTTACAAATCTAAAAAGAGTTTGACTTGGTGTGTTTTCTGCTGGTTTTGCAGCTCCATTTTCATTTTCTGCCATTTTGTAATTTTTTGTTTGGTTTTGTGTTAATTTAAAGTCTCATTAAAGACTGTGATCATTTGTTTTTTGTGATTTGGTGAATTTTTTTTTCCACTTTTTGTGTTACATTTTCTTTTTCATTTGTATGTTTTTAAAGGTTAGTTTTTAAGCACAGTTCTGGCTGTCCAACATGTTGTGAATGGTGAATTCAAAGGTTGAGGTTAAAGTTTAAAATGATTGTTTTTGTGCTTTTATTTTATACTCCAAAAGTAAGAACGGACAGCGACAGAACTTGACGCTTTTTGAGAAATTAATTAATAAATATCATCTTCAATCGTATCTTTTTCAAAATCTTCTTTAAAAAAGTTTTCGATGTCGCTGAGGTAGTTTTCATAATCTATCTCTGCGTTTTCAATGTCGCTCCACTCAATGGTGTAGAGGTCTTCATCAAAATTTTTATCAGGATTGTGATTTGGTGTTTCCATGTTTTGGTTTTGATGATCTTGGTGAAAATTTGAACATAGGTTTGGCTGTTCAACATTTTTAGATAGTGAATTCAAATGGCTTTTTAAAGTTTTTTTGATGATTAATTTTGTGCTTTATTTATACTTCAAAGATACTCGGCGATAGCGACAAAACTTGACGTGTATAAAATCTTTATTAAAAATTTTTCAAAAAAATATCAGTCTCTTTTTTATAAGCTTTTAAACTTATATTGGTTAATTATAAGCCAAAAAGCTTATTAATTGTTTAAATGGCTAAAAACAAAAAAATAACTCATGTCGCTGAGTTATTTTTTTAATTTTATTGAAATTTGAACTAAGAAAATTCCTCAATTTCAATTTCGTCACCAATAAGCATCACAATATCTGTTTCAGAAAGAATTGATTTGAGTTTAATTGCTCCCATTTTTAGTTCATGATCTGAAAGCATTGTGTACCAGATTGTTTTTACAAAGGCTTCAAATGAAATTTCCGGGTGATAAGTTTCTGTTCCTTTTTGAATAAGAAGGGCGAGTAACTGCTTTACAAGCTCTCTGCATTCATCCATTTTCTTTTCAAAAGGCATTAAAACAGTCAAAACAGTACTTTGAATATCATACAAGATATTGGCGGCGACTTTGGTTTGGTTTTTTCGGATATTGGTTCTTCGTGTATCGTTCGTTCTGGTAGCGATGATTTTGCTTCTAAATCCCGCCAATTCAGATACAGCGCTAATATTATATGTGGAAAATATATCTTCCGAAGACTTCAGCCATTCTACAATAGTTTCTACAAAAAACGGGTCTTTTTTTTCCAGTTTAGAAACTATGGTGGGAAATAGCATCAATTTTTCTTTAAGCTGTGTAATGAGAACAAATTGTGATTTTTTCATATTTATTCAGGAATTAAAGTTTCGATGATATTGCCGTCGATGTCTTCATATTTAGACCATTCCATTCCAGATTCGGTTACGCTCATTTTAGCTACAATTAAACATTTAGGATCAAGCTCCATCAGTTTACTGGCTTCTACAATTACTTCGTAGTCGTTATCGGGTTTATTTTCGATGGTTTTCTTAGCTTCTTTAAAAATACGCTGATACATTTTTTCTTTCAATGTTTCAGGCTTTATCAGCTTCCATGAAAAATTAGGAAGGGTTTCGCAAAATTCTGCCGTATAGCCCGGAATAACATCAAAATAAGCCATGTGGGCTTCTGTAAATACGGTTACTTTGTCGATTCTAGCCTTTTCCAAACCATTTTTATAATAAACCTGAAGATCTACTAAAAAATCTTTAAGACTTTTATCGCTTTTCGCGTCGGAAGGATTATAATCTGTTTGGGCAACTTTGATAATTTCAGCATAAGCAAATTCTGTAAAAGATAGGATGGGAGAGGGCGCCGCTTTGGCAAAAGGAACCGTAAGATCCACCGTTCCCACCTTCATTCTCGGTATAGAAAAATGTTTTAAAAGATCATCTTTTGCATATTCTTTTGCAATTTCTACAGTTTGCATATCGGCCATTTTTCTGGCTGCGGTAATTTCTGATACAATTCCGCCGAGATATTCATTTAATGTTGGCATGGTAAATTTGTTTTTAAGTTAAAAATCAGAGGAAAAGGATGGCTGCGGGAGCAACCATCCGAAAATGTTATTAATTCGCAGCTACAGGCAATCCGTTGATTGCAGCGATAGAATCTTCCAACATATCAAGAACTCTGGTAAGACCCGCCGGCAATTCATCATTTACCGCTCTTACATGTACGCCCAAGGTGTATGTTTTTTCGGTTGTTGATGTGCTTGAAGTAGTTTTCTTATAAGAAGCACTTGCGTTCAGTTTTACTTTCCAGAACTTTGCACTTAATGATGCTGAACCAGAGAATGTAGCGTCTTTACTTTGTGTTTCGATAGAATTCAATCTTGCATTGAAATCAATGGTCATTTCATCGATTCTTATTGCAGGGAGCGTAAGCATCGTTAAAAACGGAACCTGTAGAGTAACCTGAGACTCTGCCGGAACTCCTGTTACTGCATCCGGAATAGTTTTTTTGAACGAGAAATCTACATATCTCAGATTGTTTCCGTTGAAACCCACTTCTTTGATAAATTCTACCTGCGCCATCGAGGCATCATTTTGAGCTTTTACTGCAGCCTGTAACGGGCCACCAATATAAACGCTAAAATCTAAACTGTTTAATTCTTGTACTAAATTTGCCATAATTTGTGAATGGTTTTTAAAATGTTAATTATTAAGTTGAAAAAAATATAGTTAGTGCTAGCAAACTAATCTTAATTGGGCATAATCTCTCTTGTTCAGCATCTTTGTAAGACCTTATTGAGATACTGAATCAAGATCGATTAAGGAAAATAAATTGTATTAACGAATGCTTTTTACGATTTATAAAAGCATTGAAATAAAGAAATTTATTGTTGTATTAACATTTTCATCATTGTGAGTTTTCACGGTTATTGTTTTTAATTTTCTGATTCAAAGATATTTACTGAAAGCGACAAAACTCGACGTGTTTTTAAATTTTTTAAATTGATTTTAAAAGTTTAGTTGAATAGTAAAAATCCTGAATCTTAGATTTTATTTTTAATTAATTTCTGAACAATTTGGTTCAGAATATCTCTGTTGTCGTCGATATAGCTTAATCCGGCTTGGATTAAATTTTCTATATTCGATCTTTTTACGTTATCCATCGCTGGAGATGCGTTCTTCAACGAAGGATTTAGTCGATAATAATTTTTCTGATTTCTTAGACCTAATGTTTGAAACATTTGACAAAGTTGATAGTCAACGGTTTCTGCATTTGCCGACATCAAAATATCAATAATCGGATTAATCCAGCCAATTTTTCCGGCTTTTTCCAATTTTTTGAAAAAATATGATTTTGATTCAATTCCTGTTCCAATAGAAACAAAAATCATATCATTTACCACAGGATGATTAGTTTTCTGATGATTTTTCAAGACTTCAGCAAAAGGAATTTTTCTTGCTTCTGCATACGCACAAAGCGCAGGATTATTGGCAAACATTCCGCCATCAATCAAACTAAAAATCTGCCCGTACATCGATTTTATCTGAACCGGACTGAAATACGTGGGAGCCGCCGAAGTTGCTCTACAAACGTCTTTTACATAAAAATTATCTGTACTGAGGTTGGCTTTCCAAGAATTGAATAATTTTGCTCTTCTGTTTTCGATGTCATAACTTGTTATTAAACATGGTTTTATTAGTTCTTTTAATTCTAAATTTCCGAAAAAATCATTCAAATTTTTTTCAAGAGCTTCCTGAGAGATCTTTTCATTTAATAATCCAAAAGGATTTACGAGTCTTTCCCAAAAAGAAACCTGAAAGATATCACCACCTTTTTCAGCATACAATTCAAGCCCTTTCTGGATCGAATATTTTGCTTTCCGGTGTTCATCGGGACATAGAATAATGGAAGCAATCAGCCCGCCGGTGCTGCTTCCCGCAACCAGATCAAAATAATCTCCCAGCTTGGCGCTCGGCTTATCGTGAATCTGTAATTGCTCTTCTATGTAGCGCAGAATGATGCAAGTAATAATACCTCTGATTCCGCCGCCGTCCAAAGAAAGAATGGTTGTTTTTTTCATGTTTTATATTTAATTTTTTAAGAAATTTGTTACAATTTTAGACAAGTAAAACCAATAGTTTTCCTCGGAAGTGACTATTGGTTTTAGCTTTTTATGTCGATATTTCTGGTACTTTTCTTATAAAACAAAGATAGTGTGAGGTGGCGACAGAACGTGTCGTATTAAAAAATATTTTCAAATAAATGAGAATTAAAAAATCACGTAACCATCGTTGTTTTTAGCCATTTTGGCTAAGTTTCTCCACGTTGCTTTTACCGCTCCTTTTTTTGTTTTAATTTCCTTTTTCTCGAAGTGTGGAAGGTCTTTAAACGTTTTCCAATTTCCGCCCCAATCCCAGCCATGTTTTGCGAAAATTTTCACGCATTCGTACCAATCGGCAATTCCGTCGTTATCCCAATCTTTTGCTGTGTCCCAGCTTGCTGTTTTGCCATCAATAATCAAGCACATATCTACTGCAAATCCGTAGTTATGAATGCTTTGCCCAGCTTTGGCATTGGTTACTTTTTTACCAGAAGTAATTCTTCCGATCGCGTAAAGTTTTTCCTGTTCTTCAAAGCTTCTCCACCCTTGTGTAATTCTGATTTTTGCCCTTCCAGTGAGCGCTTTGTCACATTCTTTGATAATCTGTTTTACCTCTTCTCTTACGTAAGGGTGAAGTTTTTCAATTCTTTGTAAAGTCACTTTGTCCATACTATTATTTTATGATTTCTTATATACAAAGCTATTGATGGAGTACGCCAAAAGTTGACGTATTTTAATAAAAAAATCTGCCTCAATGTAGAGGCAGATTCTTTAGAAGAATGCGAATAAAATTAAATATCTTTAACGATAAGGGTTGTTTCGTTGGTTACAGGATCGTAGTACCATTTTGCCTGTGTCACTACACCATATACATCTGTGCTATTGGTGCTCCAGCCGCATAAATTCTCGCCCATAGGAAAATCGGGATCTGGCGTTTGAGTAGAAGTTCCTGCATATCTTGTTTGAAACCAGTAGAAATGCCAGCGTGTAAGATTTCCCATAGTTATCAATAATCCTGAAGGAACGGCAACATTAACTGCACTGCCGCTAGTAGGGGCTGTTCTTACCGCCCATCCGTTAATTGGAGGAGTTGCAAGATTACTTGTATTAAAAGATTTTATATCTACCATAGCTCCAGCGGGAACGTTGTAGGAAGTAAAGACTTCCGGAAGACAAGAGGATGGGTTTGTTCCGTTGGCATATAACCTTCCCGTAAGGTCGTAGCTTGAGTAATTGTAGATATGTAAATAGCCTTGTGCAAAGCTTGTAAAACCTAAACATATGGCGATAAGGTATAATAGTTTTTTCATATAAATAAATTTAATGAGGTTGAATTTTTTCTGGTATAAATTGAAAATTTTGGAGTATAATTAATTTTCAGATTTTATTCTTTTTTGAATGTCATTATACTTTTCGAAGTAGATTTTTGTAGCTAGGGAAATTGTTTTTTCTTTGCTTTCGGAAGTCTTGGATTTAAGTTCCTGCTCTGTAATTCCATTAGAAAGGATCAGTTTTTTAGAAGCAATGTAAAGAATTTCTTTACTTCTGTCATTAAGAGCTGCAGGGCTTTTGCTTTTTGCTTTTTCTTCTGGTGTCGATTGATTTTCGGGTTCCAGAAGACTCTTTAAGGCTTTGTCGAAATTTACCATTTCGTCAGATTTCATATTTTCTATACTGTTCACTGCCATATTTTCCGTTGAACAAGAGATAATGCAAAATCCACATAGTAATAAAGATAAAATTTGTTTTTTCATAATTATTTTTGATTTTGTTTGAATTTTATAAAATTATAAAATATTTTTCAATATTTAGTGAATTTTAATTGTTGCTTTACAAAACTTCTATATTAATGTTTTGGCTGCTGTATGTATAATTAATAGACAAGATAATTATCAATTGAAGTATTTTAAGTGGAATGGGCTAAGTCTTTCATCGGGAAAACCATATATTTCAACGGTTTTATGCAATTTTCTATCGATGAAAGTTTATTTATTTTTTGTTTTATAGCATATTTGTTACAGAAAATTTAACCAATCATGAAAAAACAAGTAAACACACAAGAATCCAAGTTAGTCGTTAAAAAAAAAGTAATTAAGAGTTTCTCAAAATCAAAAGGAGGAGACGATACTTTTCTTTCAACTAATCCAACGTCTATATCTTCTATAAGTTCATCATTTTTTTAAAAGACATTATAATGTGGATAAATTGTAAAATCATATCTGACAATCTTCTTATTTATAATAAATTCAAAGAATTTATCACAAAAACGCCGTTTTTCATTGTATGCGAAGAAGCTAATGACGCGTATGAAGATATACAAATCATCATTTGGGATATTGATTCTATAGATTTAGACAAATTTTATATAGCAGAATGTATTAATAATGGCAAAATTGTCATTATTATACATTCTCTTTTCTCCAAAGAAATTATTATCAATTGGTTTGATGAGAATTTCTTACAATCTATTGGTGCAATACATTCAAATATCTTATATCAGCAGTTTGTAGAAGAAATTAGTAAAATAGTTGATCGAAAATGTGACTTAGATTCCCAAAAGGTTGAATAGTTCATCCTTTTTTGCCGCGGCAATTGTAATAGATTTTCCGTTTGTAAGTTCTACAACGTTTCCTGAAACAGATTTTATCGCTGTTATTTTTACAATAAAAGACCGCTGAACTCTTAAAAAATCTGGAGCAGATAAGATATCTTCCATTGATTTTAATGTGGCCAGAGTAGTGTGAGATTCTGTATTGGTAACAATTTTTAGATAATCTCCCAATGCCTCCACATAAAGAATATCCTCTAATGTAACTTTTACAAGTTTACCATTTACTTTGATAAAAATCCTGTCGATTATATTGTTTGGAGGGTTTGTGATGGCAGATGCTTTAGTATTAGATTCACTAAATCTTTCTTTTGCTCTATTAACCGCCTTTAAAAATCTGTTGTAGGCTACAGGCTTCAGTAGATAATCTACAACGCCGTCTTCATAACCTTCGAGAGCAAAGTCTCTGTGTGCAGTAATAAATATAATGGAAGGTTGTTTGGTGAGTGATCGAATAAGATCTATCCCATTAATTTTCGGCATCTGAATATCGCTGAAAATAATATCAACATCATTTGATTGTAAATAGGTAAGTGCCATTACCGGATCTTCAAAAGAAGCTTTTAAATCTAAAAAAGGAATAGTATTTACAAAATCTACAATTAATTCTTTACCAATAGGTTCATCATCAATAACGATACATCTTAATTTCTCATTCATCTCAGTCTAGTTTTATAGATAGGGAAACAAAAAAACTGGTCTCTCGGTCTTCAATAATTAATTCGTGATGATTGGGATAAATAAGGTTGAGTCTTTTTTCTACATTTTTTACACCAATTCCTCCTAAGACAGTTTTTTTCAAAGATTGTTTCTCTTTGTTATTAGCAATCGAAAGGTAGAAAATATTATTTGAAATTTTGATTTTTATTTTTAAAAAATTGTCTTTTGTAGATTTTAATCCATACTTAAATGCGTTTTCTATGAATGTAAAACTTAATAATGGCGCAATTGTAGTATTTTCTATATTTTGATCAATCGAAGTTTCTAACAAAATATCATAATCTGGAGAATATCTCATCTTTTCTAATGCAAAGAAATTAGCAATAAAATCTAACTCTTTTTGCAACGGAACTTTTTCAGTATTAGATTCGTACAATGTATAAGCCATCATGTCTGAAATATTGATGATGACTTCCGGAGCTGAGGGGTCTTTTTTTATAACCAAACCGTAAAGGTTATTCAGTGTATTAAATAAAAAGTGAGGATTAAGCTGAGCCTTTAAAAAATCTTTTTCGATATTAAGATTTTGTAATTCTAAGTTTGAAGTTTGTTTTTGAAAGAAAATAGTTCGATTAAAAAGGCGGGTAATATCAAAAAGTATTTTAACGAAAAAAGGCGGCGAAAAAGCGTAAATAACGATCATCGCATTTCCGAAAATATTTTGGAAAGATACAGCTTGTAAATAATGTTGTTGTGCATTTTTGCTTACAATATCTTTTAAAGGACCGTCATTAATCTCAACTCCTAAATAATGTAAAATATTAAACTGAACATAATTAGCAGATAACCAAATAAAAATAGAAATCGGAATACTGAGAATAATGAAAAATATTCCCCATTTCTTGCTTCTAAAAACAATAGGAACAATAATGTAGAAAAATATGTAAAAAACAATAATGTTGTTTATTGTACTTCTTCCGCAAAGCAAAAAGCTAGACTGAAAAGATAAATTCAGTTCTAACCAATAATTTAAAAACAATAACGAAAAGAAAAATAACCACATAAATACATGGCAAAGTAATCTAGTGATCGGAGTATAAAAAACATCAAAATCTAATTTTGATACTCTTTCTAAAAAGGGAGAAATTTTACCGTGTGTATCCATTGTATTATTTTGCTTGGCTTAAGATTCTTTTATAATATTTTACAGCAAAAGAATAAGACATAAATTCTAAAGCTCTTTGTTCTGAAGAAAACCACCTGTTGATACTCATATGAATATAGCTAGACAAGTTTTCCTTGCAAAGTATTAATTGACTTATATTTTTATCTCTTGTATTAAATTTTTCTTCAAATATATATTCTTTAAGAAAATTATTAAGCTCTTCGTTTAAAATTCTGTATTTTAAAGCAATATGTCGTTTTAATTCTGACCCGAATTCCTTTGAAAAAGAGTCTTCTATTTCTTGACAAAACTCTAATTTCTCTTTTGACGAAAATCTGAAAACCGAAAGCCATTTATCAATATTTTTAACAGCGGCAAAAAGTCTCATTTCTTCAGTTTCTCTGAAACTTTCGTGGTTTAGCAATTGAAATATGAGGATGCTGTCATAGTAAAAGGCCCTTTCTGTAGCTTCAATATGTTCCGGTAAATATCTTTCAAGCTCTCGTTGATAAGAATCTAGTTGCAGATTCCAGATCATTTGTTCCTGAAAATAAGGATTTAATACGGTATATAATTTTTGAAGAACTTCAGAATAATATTTTGTATCGGAGAGCTCGATTCTTAATCTAATATGATAATGAGGATCTGTATAACGAATGAAAAAAGATGATTTCATGAGATTACTTCCAACCAATTCATTCAAAACGGGGAAAATAAGATCAGATAATATATGATCTGAAATATTAGAATTGCAATATATTTTTAAATATAGCCATTCACTTCCCGGTGCAAAACTTCTTTGTATAAGAGTTTTATTTTGAATTTGTACCGATGTTTCTGATGAAAAGTTTACATTTTTTAAAGGCAATAAAATCTGTTCAATAAAGTTTGTTTCACCATTTACTGCGCCAAGCCATTCGGATAACTGAATGAGTTTATTATTTTTTAATTCTTCGAGTAGCAAAAGAAGATATGAATCATTCGAAGTATCTAAAAAAAGTTCGTTATCACTTTGTATCAAAGCAATATATTTTTCAACGTTCCATTTTTGAAGAAAAAATTTCAACGCTTGTAAAGGGTTTTCAGATGTTTTTATTTTTTTTATATCATTTTCATGCAATATCCAGCTGGCGCGATGCAGAATAATATCTTTAAAAACAATTCTTGGGATAAATCTTTTCTTGAGCGTAGAATAATTAAAATTTAAATGAATATTATAATGCTCAGAAGATTGTAAAGTTGAAAGAAAGCGGTAAATAGCATTTTCGCTAGTATAAAAATTATGAGCGTTTGAAAGCCTGGGAATTATTCTTTTATTAAGTTTTTTAGAACGTAAGATAATTTTGTCTCTATAAACAGAAACCATAATGTCTTGAAGCAGAATGGTTTTTGTCTCATCATTGTTTTCTGCAAAAATAGGGATTTCATATTCCGAAAGCTTGGGTCTTCTTGCGATATTAGCGATTCTTTTTTCGGGAGCAAATACTACTTCGGCAAAAATAATGTCTTTATTTTCTTGCTCCTGTTGTAGAATCTCATCACAAAATTCTTTTATTTTTTCATCAAATAAACCGAATCTTCCTAAAATATTATTCGCTCCTGAAGTTCCAATATTTTGTAAAAAGAAGCCTTCTTTATAAGGAAATCCGGCAATGTGAAAATTACGTGATTTTATAGGGGCGGTTTCTAAAGTTCCCCAATCATGATCTTCTAGAGAAATTCTAGAGAAATTATTTTCCTCAATTAAATCTAACAAAAGATCAAGCTTTGATGATTCTCGATTTTTTGCTGAGGTGTCTTTCGTTTTTCCTAATCCTTCGATAAGACTATTTCCTTGAATGTTTCCGATTTGAGAATTGGCAGGAAAACCTATTCCGAATTCTGTATCTAAAACTTCTAGAAGAGGAACCTCTTTTGATTCATATTTACTGTTGAAGATTTGTTTAAACGTTTCGAGCTCTCCATATGCCGAGTTATAAGATCCAAATTGATGTAGAATAGATACGGCATGAGCGATATTTTTTAGCTTTTGATTGGTCAGTTCAAAATTGCTTTCCAGATTATGCTGCAAATCTACATGAAAGATATGTGTTTTCTCAATTTCTAAAGCCTTTGCTAAATTTTTAATGTCATTAATTTCGGCTTCCGGCAAATAATTAATAGGCGTATTTTCTAAAATACAAGTACAGTTTTCTATCTTATTTAAAATATCCAAGTAAATTTTAGTTTCAGAAATACCTTTATTGAATAGCTTTTGGAGAGTGTTTTTAATATTTTGCGCCGTGTCTGAGGTAAGGGTTGATTGAAGTTCGCTAACTAAAAATTTAATATCAATTAATTCCTCTAAAAAACTTGAAATTTCTTCATTTTCAAAATTAGATGGAAATATATTTTTAATTTCATTATATTCTTCGTATTCTGATAACTCATAAAGCTGATCGAGAAATTCGTTAGATTCTAGAGATGTCAGCTGATATTTTTCTTCTCCTTCCTTTTGCGTGGGTTCTTGATATCTATACTGGCCATGAAGTTTAATTAATGTATTATTAGCTTTATACTTTAAATGAGGTCTAATGAATTCGTTATTTTCTATGTGAGATTTTAATTCAGATAAAAAATCCATATCTATTCTAGCTTTACGAGCTTTCAGAACAGGTTTTTCTTCTGATTGTAGATCTTTTAACACAACACCTGCCATGGTTCCGTAAGGCGTAGGTCTGGTGCTGATCCTGATGACATATTTTTTTAAAGTATGGAATAATCTGTTGATTTTATCTTGGCTGAGTAATTTTTGTTTATAAGCTGAGATTGTTTCATAAAGATCAGGTGAACTCCAATAGATAGAGGTGACGAAATCATCATTGTTAACCATTTCGTTTACAACTTCTTCTATGTTTTTTGTCTCGTTGTTATTAAACAATATGTCATAAGAAAATAAAGGCTTTCTTATGACATATTTGTTGTAGGTCTCATATTTTTGCATGGTTTTTAGAAATTCTGTTTTGGTATAAAATTAGAATTTCAGCAAAAATATCATATAATCGTTTGAATACGAAACTTCTGATGAGTTTTAATGATTAATTTTAAGTTATTTTCTGTTTCTGGATTTCAAATCATCGGTTAGAGATCCTTCTTTTCTTATTTCTTTTAGTTTTTGGTTTCCAAAAGTCCAGTACAATCCTAATCTGATACTGCGGGAATCGTTGTAAGACATATTTTTATAGGTAACATCATACATGGCTTCGTCATAATTTTTTTGCCCTTTTAATATATCACTGAAAATAACATAGGTTGTTAAATTAAGATGAGGTATTTTTTTCTGAATGGTTAAGCTAAGATTATTTGTTGCCCCGTGTTTAAAAAAGCCATCATAAAATTTTGTAGAAAAAGAATAAGAAGCTTCTGCTGCATATCCGTTTTTAAACATGATCCCGGCAACTGTTCTGTTGTTGAAGGCAAGATTGGTTTTTCCTTTATCAAACCCTTCAAACTCCATAATTGGCAAATAGTTCACATTCATATAGTTTTTGATCACATACTTCTCTTTGAAAACTTTATTCAATGCTAAGCTCGCATATAAAGTCATCATTTTGAAATTATTGTATTCCTGAACAAGATAGTCTCCTCTTTTTATAATCAGCGTACTGATGTAATTGGGAGAATAATTCATGCCTACGGATAGCATTTGATTTTTGTAATAAAAAGAAAGATCAACTTCATGCTCTATTTGAGGCCTTATATTGATGTTTCCTGATGTATACAACATGCTGTCGTCACTGTTTTTTCGTCTTAATTGATTCAGAAGAAAATAATCTGGTCTTATCAACGTTTTTTTATAACTCGTCTCCATCTGAAAATTGTCTGAAAAATTGTGCTGAACTAAAACATTAGGATAAAAACCATCAATTTTGAATGAATTCGATTTCAGATTGTTATCAAAAAAATTGGTGACATTGTTTTCATATCGCATTCCCAATCTTACATACGTTTTTCCAAATTCTTTCTGGCCTTCTAAAAACAAAGCATATTGCTCTTCGCTGTAGTTTTGAGAACTTTCCTGAGAAGGCATATTGTTTACAGAAATATTGATAGGATTATTAATATCGCTATAAGAAAACCTTCCTCCTGCTGACCAGATTCCCAACTTTTTCGTTTGATAAGTGTAGTTGGCATTTCCGATATACATATTGATATTTCTTGATGATGTATCGTCTATTTGATTGCCATCCAAATATTCAGGATTCTGAAAATAATAATTCTTAAAACTGTTATTTGTTTTTCTGTTAGCATTCAAATATTCAAACTGAATATTAAGCTTTTGGGTTGCCGAATCATTCTCAAACTTATAATTTGCCTGAAAGTTGGTACTTCTCCCATTATCTTTAAAGTTGGAATTGTATTTAAATATAGAATCTTTTCTAGATACTCTATCAGCTGTTGGCAAGCCGTTATCTGCATTTAGCTTACTTGCTGTATTAGATGGATTATATTCAGCATATAAACTGAATTTATTTTTTTTATTGGCGAAATAGTTTACCAAGAAAGAATAAATATTGGTAGATCTTTTAATATCTTGCTCCTGAGTAATATCCCAAATATTGTTTTTGTATTCTCTCTGTGAATTTACATCTGTAAGAAGATTGCTGTGCACGCTGCTTACAAGCGTATTAAACTCAAACTTTTTAGATTTATAGTTTACATTTAAATTTTGAGACATATTCATCTTCTTGGTAAAACCAAGGCTGGAGCCTATTCCTAGTTTTAATCCTTCAATGCTGCTGTTGATTAAATTTATTCTGATAATCGATTGTTCTTCTGCAGAGTAGGAAGAATCCGGAGTACCGATAACTTCAATGTTTTTAATCAATTTACTTGGGATAGATTCTAAATAATTTTTAAGCTCTAAACCCGAAAGACGAAGTTTTCTGTCGTTGATGTATACGGTGGTATATTTTTGCTTGATTTTTATGATGCCATCTTCTGAAGCATCTGCGTATCCCGAGTTTTTTATAAACTCCCAGGTATTTTTAGAATCATTTACCGGGGTATTTTCTGCTGATATGATTATTTTTCCATTTTTAAACTTTACAGCCGAACGTGTGATTTTCACCTCTTCAATTTTCTTTTCATTTTTTACCGTATCTTTTTGTTGAGCTGAGGTTAATATTACTATCGATGAAGACAGTAATATGAATGCTCTGCTGGTTTTATTCTGGAAATAATTCATGGTATTTTATGCTGTTAGTGCTACTGGTTTTTTAGATTCTTCAAGATTTAAGTAGGCACTTAGGTTTAATAAGATCATTAAGGCTCCGAAGAAATAAAGATTCATTGCGATGATGATACCTGCGTGTAATGCTACTACCATCCAGATAAAGTACTTTCTTGTACTTTTTTTCCACATGAAGTAAGGATAAAATAATTCTACTGCAATGGTAGAAACTCCTATGAAAATTGGAATGATCGGAAAGCTTACAAATACATCATAGCTGGTGTTATCAAGAATATAAGACTGGAATCCCGGTAAGTGTAATGCTTTCCAGATAGATTCTCCGTTCCACCAGTTGATTCCGAATGCTTTATCTAAACCTGAAGTGAAATAAACGATACACAGGTGAATTCTCAAAAGGTTTCTGAATGGGGTAGGATTGATCTCTTTTAGTTTAAATATTTTTGAATCTACAGAATAAAAACTTCCTAAGGGAAACATCACGCAATAAAACATGGCGATAGATTTGAAGAAATCAATTCCGTACATAAAAGTACTTGAAGACTGAAAGATAATAAGATGAAGAATTAAGATAATCAACGCGGAAAGCCTGCTCATGAATCCCACTGTTAAGGAAATACATGCTAAGATATAAGCGACAATATAGCCCATGATTACAGATGCTTCTGAAATATTCATGGTTCCAAGGTATTTCATAATGAAATTGAAGGATACCATTCTATCTGCGCCCAGAAACTCTATCACATCTAAAGGAATCAACCCTTTATTGGTGAAAAGAAGATCAAAATCTGTAAGGGTAGATACAAAGTGCACCAAAAAGAATAATCCCATGGAGATTCTGAAAAATGCAAAGAACAATCGGTCTTCCAGTTTAAATTCATTAAAGAATCTATAAAATTCGTAAGGAAGGGTACTAGTTTTTCTTAAGAGGTTTTGCATCGATGTCAAGGAGTTTAATTAATACTGGTTTAGTTTTGTCGGCTGTTTTTATTTCATTTAGCATCGGGTGATGATGTAGATAAAGGGTACATGAAATATTATATTTATCAGAATTGTAATCTTTGTAATAATATCTTCCTATACTTTTTATGAAGATGTCTAAGAATTCTCCGTATTTATCAGATTCATTGAATTCTGTAGATTTTTTCTTTTGCATTTTATTTTCTAGAATCGTCAGTCTATCTTGGAAATATCCTAATAGTGTATGATATCTGTTTAGACCTTCTTTAGATTTGAATGGTGGGAAGTAAGATTCCTTCACCAGGTTTTTATTTTTATCGTATACTGATACTTTCAATATATAAGAGCTTGCAACGTTTGGAGCGAAGAATCCGTATCCTGCGTTAATACCTGCGAATGCCTGATATTGTTGAATTCCTGCTACACTGTTGAATTCTTTAATTTGATCTTTTGTGTTTTTTAATGCATCTGTGAAATCGTTTTTCACATACGATGTAGATTTCTCGTAAGAATCGATGGTACTTGCGGTACACACGATCAGTATCAGGGCAATGTGCACCATACTGAAGATGAAAAAAAGTTTTGGGTATTTCATTGTAATTAGTATAAAAAAATTAATAATTAAATATTACAAACATCATTGTCACAGTGAAGAGGGATTATTTTCCTGTTAACAGCCAGCTGTATGTAAATTGCCTGACCGATTTTTGTGATGTGCATTAGCCAAAGAACCGGTACGAAAAGCCAGAGCAGGGGCAATCTGATCAGGATTTTGAAAATGGATTCGTATCCGTAAACCCAGGCATTGTCATAAGTGGCCATTTGTTTTTCTGCCAGTGCATAGTCAATTCCTTTCATAGATGGATCTCTTTCTCTGAGTGAGCGAAAATCTGTAAGCTGCAACCAATCTATCTTTTTTACTGTTTTCATGAACTTGGTACAACGTGGGCACCAACCGTCATAATACACTATTAGTTTTTTCATGATCTAATTTTTTGGAAGCTTTTTTTGTATGAAAGCCTTTATTCTGCCACTATTATTCAATATCTTTAGTTTGAAAAGGCTCTCGTTGTTAGAATTGTTTACAACGTAAAATTCATTTTTGAAATTTATTTTTGTAGTTACAGAGTCATTTTTAGGTAAAGTTTTCAACTCGTTACTGCTGTTGATGTATTGTAAATCTTCTGTTGTAGAAGGGTTATATAAAACAACATCTAAATTTTCTTTGGAAGAATTTTTAATTTTCAGATTCTGTTGTGCAGGGATTGCCCATCCGTTTCGGTAGATATGCCTACCTCTTTCGATATTGAATGAACAAAGAAAAATAACTGCACAGATGATTGATAATGAGTAAGAATAAAGGCTTTTCATAATATAATTATTTATAAGTTGCAACAATTCTACCTAAATCCATACTTGGATCCATAGCAGATACAATTTTTGTTTCAAAAACGCTTACCGCATCTCTTTTTACGCAAACGTCTACAGAGCATTCTTTCTTAAAGCTTTTGTTTGTAATAACTGTACTTTTAATAAAAGCTCCAAGCTCATCATCCATAGATGCTACTTTTCCAATAGTGTCGTATTTTACCGTTTCAATTCCGTTATCAGATTTGTTGAATGATAATAGAGAAACTGTTAGTAATAAAGCTGCTGGTAAGATTAGAATAGATTTTTTCATAAGGTTTAAAAGTTTTTTAGAAGCACATTCAGTTGAATACATTCAACTGAATGTGCTATGGATTAATAAATTATTTGTAAGATTCTAAAACGCGGTCAAACGTTAATATTGGATCTAAACTTGTAGCCACTTTTGTTTCTACGACATTCGTTTCCTGAATGCTTGATTTTTCAAAAACTGTTTTTTTAGTTTTAGAAGTTACTACACTGCTTGCCGCAGTATCACCAATAAGTTCTACGGTTGCCACCTTGCTTCCGTCTCCGTTTTGGAAGTTTACATTTTGATCATTAGAAGTCCAAGAAGAAAGTGCCATTGGAACGATTGCTAATCCTGCAAATAATAATTTTCTGTAGTTGTTCATGATATAATATTGTTTTATAATTATTTGTAATCGTTTACGATTTTGTCAAAAGAAAGAGTTTTGTCGAAAGCTGAGATTGCTACCTTGCTCTCTACTTTGTCTACTGTTTCCACTGTTTCTTTAGAAAAGATGTTTTTCTTTGTTTTTGTAGTTACTACGCTGCTTGCTGCAGTATCCCCAATGATCTCGATAGAAGAGTATTTAGCTCCGTCTCCGTTTTCATAGTTAGCATTTTGACCATTAGAAGTCCAAGAAGAAAGCGCCATTGGAACGATTGCCAATCCTGCGAATAATAATTTTCTGTAGTTGTTCATGATATAATATTGTTTTTAATAATTATTTATAATCGTTTACGATTTTATCTAGAGAAAGTACCGGTTCAAGAGATCCTGAACCTGTTGCTACTGTTTTTTCAGCAACACTTACTTCCTGTATAGTAGATACGCTGATTACTTTTTTCTGAGTTTTTACAGTTACCGAGCTTGTAGCTGCTACGGTTCCCACAAGTTCTTCGTTGGCCAGCTTGCTTCCGTCTCCGTTTTGGAAGTTTACATTTTGATCATTAGAAGTCCAAGAAGAAAGCGCCATTGGAACGATTGCCAATCCGGCGAATAATAACTTTTTGTAGTTTTTCATAGTAATTTTATATTAAAATTTTATTGATAATCTTTTACTAATTTGTCTAAAGAAAATCCCGGGTTTTCAATAGTTGTAGTTACCTTAGATTCGGCAACTTCCACAGTTTCCATATTGGATACATTAATTACTGTTTTCTTTGATTTTACAGTAAAAATGCTTTGTAAGAAGCCTGCCCCAACTTGCTGATCCATCTCTTTTAATTGAGAGGTAGGATAATCCTGAAGGTTTCTGATGTTTTTTGTAGGGTCTTCCGAAGTCCAGGAAGATAATGCCAAAGGAACTATTGCAAGCCCCGCTAATAATAGCTTTTTGTAGTTTCGCATAATAAAATATTTATTTATAATTTTCTAAAATTTCGTTCATCGTAAGAACAGGCTCGAGAGCTTTTGTTACTTTATCGGAACTTCTAAGCTGTACAGAGATCTGTTGTCTTTGAGGATAAAATAATTCGTCTTGTACAGAGCTTGTTCCGATATTATCTTTTGTGATTTCGGTACTATAATCGGTGGTTTTCTTATAGTCTTTATCCGGAGGTTCTCCCGATGCCCACGAAGAAAGGGCTAGCGGTACTATTGCCAATCCTGCAATGAGTAACCTTTTGTAGTTTTTCATATTTATTAGTTGTTTGGAAATTTATTTATAGGTTTCTACGATCGTTTCAAAGGACATGGATAAATCCGGATCGTAAGGTTTTGATGTTTTTGACGAAACAGCTACTTTACTTGGGGCGTCGGTTTTATCTATAAAGGCAACGACACTTCTTTTATCTTTTTCAGAAACATCTATCATTACATCGGTTGTTCCGATTAATTCAACAGAAGATAGTTTAGAATGATCGTCAATGTTTTGAATTTTTGAAGTGGTGTTTTCAGACGTCCACGATGAAATCGCTAGTGGAACAACAGCAACTCCTGCAAGAAGTAATTTCTTATTGTTTTTCATGATTATTATTTATTTAAAAATTTTATTGATACGTTTTTATAATATCTTCCACAGATGAGGTTGTAGGTTCTAATATTTTTGTAGTGATTACAACCTTGTCTACATAGTCATATCTGTCTACCAAGACTAAAACATCTTTTTTACTTTGCACAATGATTTCACTTTGATAATCAGACGTTCCGATTGTGCCAACAGATGAAACTTTGCTCTGGTTGTCGATAACCTGATATTGCTTAATTGGATCTTCCGATGTCCAGGAAGAAAGGGCTAAAGGAATAATCCCGAATGCCGCAAAAAGTAATTTTCTGTAATTTTTCATGATTAATATTTTGAGATTTGGATTTTTTTCAGGGATTTTTGGGTAAAGTTTTCCCTGTTTCTCTTCATTTAAATAAGAGAAATACGAAGTATATATTGAGAAGTTTTTGGTGTTTTAGATGAAGACTACCTTTCCGCCTGCAACAATGAAAGGTCTTTTTGAATTTATTTTTTCTTCTTTTTCAGGAGCAGTCATATAAATTCCATCTTGATATTGCCCGGAAAATGATAATTTGTTGTTGGCCACAGACTTAGTTTCTTGTTTTTCCCAGTTACTGTCGCTCAATTTGTACAATGTATACACTTTTCCGTTTTCCAGTTTAGAATTAATTGTATTTTGAGCAAGAGATGCTATATTATTTGCATTTCTATTTTCCGCAGCCATATTTTTTAGTCGGGTAGCGATAGACTCTGTTTGAGAAATCGTGATTGTAGAAGTTTTAGACTTATCAAAGAATAGCAGCTTTCCGCTTTTATCTACATAAAATAATGCTTTTTTAGAATAATTATCTGGTGAATGAACAAGATATAAGGCGCCGACTCCTATTTTATCAAACACCATCTGTTTGTGCTTAGGGCTTATGGCAGCAATCGGAAGCCATTTATTAAAACTGAATACAGAAAGTAAGGCAATCTCTGTTTTATCATTATAAAACCCGTTTACATTGTATTTTATAGTTTTCGCATACTGATCTGTTACATCGATATCTGAGTAAGTAGAAGTAAAGCCCATTTTGCTCAATGTCTTATAATATTTCAGATAAACGGAAGCGGTATCAGGAACAAAACCTCTTCGGTATACCTTTGTAATGGTATAAGAATTATTTAGAGTGTCTTTTATACTGTTAATAATTTTTTTAGGATCAAAATTTCCTATATTATCTGTACCGCCGGCAAATGCAAACGATTTTTTTTGATCAAATACCAACGCATTCCATGCTTTTCCTCCATCGGCATTTCCCCAAACCGGAGCATAATCTATGGTTACAGGAATTCCGTTGGCTCTATTGATAAAACTTGCAAGATTTACCAACGCAATATCAGAACCTTTCTTTTCTTTTAATAAATGACTGAAAGACCAGTAATCTTCCTGAGGAAAGGGAGCCGAATAAGGAATATTTAAACTTTTTATTCTATTGTTTAAATAGCTTGATGCTTCAATAACAGATTTTTCAGAGTTTAAAACATACGTTTTAGGAAGTTCATAGCTTTTCAAAACGTTTTTTCGCCAGTTGAAATCATTGGTGAAATTAACTTTATAAGGAAGAACAAAATTAACAAAGCTATAATCTGATATTGCATTTGAATTAATGAGCTCTTTAGACTTGTCATAAGATAACTCTACATTTTCAGTAATGTCATTATCATTAATAAATTTCGAATCCTGCTCTTGGTTTCCCGAATTACTTACATGGAAATTTAAAATCGCATTTTTCTTTACAAAATCGAAAGCTGTTTTATAATTAATGCTTCTATCACTGTTCAAAATACCGTAGCTGTCACTTTTATTCGTACATGATGCCAACGCCGAAGCAATGAGTACATACAAGACGCTTTTCTTATTAAATATTTTTTGCTTTGAGGTTTTCATTAGTTTTTATTTTTTTACTTATCTTTTATAAGCATTAGTTTTTATCATTCTATATTCACTTTTTAAAGAATATTGTTGAAAAATTATAATCAAACCAATTCTTATTTTGTGATTCTTTGCTTTAATGTTCCTCAAAAGTATAAAGTTGCTATTTAGAATAATAATAATATCGACGAGATGTGGATTTTGTCTGATAAAAAACTCAATTATTCGGATAAACTTATAATTAATTAGGATCATTTTCTTTGAAAGAATAAAAGAAAATCGCAGAAAAATAAACCTTGCAATAAAGCCTATAAATGCGACAAAACATGACGTATTTAAAATAATTAATAATTTGATAATCAAATAATTATTAATGATGTTAAAATTTTATTTCACTGCATTGTTCTGATTCAAAAGATATAATTTTGTGTATTGAAATGTTCATTTTCTCATCATGTATGCTTTGGTAGATTGCAATAATTTCTTTGTTTCGTGTTATCGGAAGTTAATTATTATCAATAGATGATTAAAATTTCTTGTTTAATCAACTGATTAATAAGCTTGATTGTGATAAGAATGTTTTGATTATAATAATTAAAATGAATTTTCAATATCCATAAATTTTACATTATCCGTATTTATACGGATATTTTTTTAGGTGATTTTTCCTAACTTTTTCTATAATTTGTATTTTACGGAAAACCGTATTTAATTTTTTTAAGATTTAGGTATTTTTGATAGTTAAGCACAATTATCAATATATAGATTATGTGGAAGTTATAATACTTAATTTTGAAGGTTTAAATATTTTAATTAATTATCAATAATTTTTTAAGGAAGTAGTATACCTTAGAGAGTTAAGAATATATACTGTAAATAGGTTTTTATGTTAGATGAAATAGAGAAAAATAAAAAATATAAATCCAAGCTTGGTAAACTTGTAGTAGGTAATTCGCTTGAGTTATTGAAAAATGATAAAAAATTAGCCAAATTGAAAGGTAAAGTGAATCTTATAGTTACTTCACCCCCATTTCCTCTGAATAATAAAAAGCAATATGGAAACGAAAAAGGGGAAGAATATAAAGATTGGTTTATAAAATTAGCACCAATATTTTCTGATCTTTTAGCTGATAATGGTTCATTGGTCATAGAAATTGGAAATGCTTGGGAACCAGAGAGACCTGTTCAATCATTATTACATCTAGAATGTCTTTTAGGAATGGTTAAGCATCCTGAAGCTGATCTTAGGTTAATTCAGGAATTCATTTGCTATAACCCGTCGAAATTGCCTTCGCCAGCTCAATGGGTAACTGTTAATAGATTACGAACAGTTGACAGTTATACACACGTTTGGTGGATTGCCAAAAATGATTTCCCAAAAGCAGATAATAGCAAAGTATTACGTCCCTACAGTAAGAGTATGGAACAATTGCTAAAAAAACAATCCTATAATGCAGGTAAACGTCCATCAGAACATCAAATAAGTGAAAAAGGATTTCTAAAAGATAATGGGGGAAGTATTTCCCATAACTTCTTTGAAATGGAAGCTTTGGATGAAAATAGAGAAGTTAGATTACCTCACAGTGTATTGAGTTTTTCAAATACCAATTCTAATGGCTATTTTCTAAAAACTTGTAGAGAGAAAGGAATTACACCACACCCCGCTCGTATGTCTGGTGGACTGGTAAATTTCTTTATTCAATTTTTGACAGATGAAGAAGATTTGGTTCTTGATCCATTTTCTGGAAGTAACACTACAGGTTATTGTGCAGAAAAATTAAACCGTAAGTGGATATCATTTGAAATTAAAGAAGATTATATTGAACAAGCCATAATTAGGTTTAGTGATCCTGATTTAAAATCACCATTAAAATAAAAACTACTATAAACATGGAAAACTTAAGAGATGAGTTTGAACAAATTGGGAAGACCGATATTTTTAAGGTTGCAAAAAACTCCAAGGATTTTGTAGGTAATCCTTTCAAAATAGATTACAACAAAACAAGTCTATTGACATGTGATGATTGGAAATACAATGTTGGGGGTATTGCTCAAGGTTGTTTTCTGCTGGCATTTTATGAAAATGACTTTGGAGAAGAAATTGTACATGAAGCACTATTGTTGAGAGCATTAAGACCTTGTTCTATTCCAAGTGACAACAATGTAATCAGTTCAAGAATAGAGTATTTTAAAGAAGAACTTAAGACAGCAGGGAAAAACAGACAAATTGATCAATTCACGAGATTTGAATTCAGTTGTTCTGGTATGGAATGTTCTATACTTGGAACATTTTATAAAACCAATGATGGAAAAATAGAATTTGGAGCAGATCTTGAAAATTTTTACTCTCCACATTTATATAAAGTCTATAAACCATCAGGTAAATACCTTCGATATATTGTAAATCTTAGAGATAATGATGGTCCATTAAAGCCCAATTCTAATTTTCAAATAGGAACAGTTCGCTACAGTTCAAGCAGAAAGAATTATTTAGAAGGTGCAAGTACAGATGAAAAAGTATATATGCATACGAAAGATATATTAGGAAAAAGAACTGCATTATTTGGTATGACCAGAACCGGTAAATCAAACACTGTTAAAAAGTTAATTGAGGCAACCCAAGAACTTTCAAGTAAAGTGACAGCTACTTCAACAGGTAGCTTTCAAGAAGATATTAACCCATATAATGAAAATGAAATTCCTAAAGCAAAAGTAGGTCAAATTATTTTTGACATTAATGGTGAATATGCAAATAAAAATCTACAGGATGGAACTGCAATTTTTGAAAAATATGAAAATGATGTTACTAGATATAGTGTACTTGAAAAGATTGGTTTTGAAGTGTTAAAAATTAATTTTTATAAAGATGTCTCATCTGGGCAGGAACTAATGCGTGGATATTTTAAGCAGTTTGGGAAACAATCTGATTATGTGGAAGATTTCTTAGGAGTTAGTCTTGAAAAAGAAGGGGAATTACAGGGAGGAGAAAAAATTAGATACGACAGAAAGATTGCAGCTTATAAATGCTGTTTGAAGTTAGCTGGATTTACTTTAGCAGGAAGTAATAAACTTTACTTTGAAGGATGTAAAGAAATTAATGAACAGGTAAAGGAAGGTGGCATTGACCCTAAAAAAGGGATTTCTTATGATGACGCAATAATATGGTTCACTCAAATTTGGAAAAATTACGATACATGGGATTATTTAAAAGATTATGAAAGTAAAAAGGGGAAGCAATGGGCTGATAATGATTTGAAAGCAATTATTAGATTTCTAACTCAATATAGAAATCCAGGAGAGAAAAATTACATAAATAGCTATATCAAGCTAAGACCACTTTTAAAATATCATACTAATTCTGCGACAGAATTGTTTGAAGATAATATTTGCAAACTTGTAAAAGATGGAAAAATAGTAATTGTCGATTTATCTCAAGGAGATCCTGAAATTCAGAATTTATATTCTGAAAAAATCTGTAGAGCAATTTTTAATTTATCAATGATTAATTTCATTGATGCTAAACCTAATAATTTCATACAATTTTATTTCGAGGAAGCACACAATCTTTTTCCAAAGAAAGATGATAAAGATTTGAGTCAGATTTATAATAGAATTGCTAAAGAGGGGGCTAAGCTGAATTTGGGGATGGTATATGCAACACAAGAAGTAAGTTCAATTAGTTCGAACATTTTAAAAAATACGCAGAATTGGTTTATTGCTCACTTAAATAATGAGGATGAAGTGAAAGAATTGCGTAAGTTTTATGATTTTAGTGATTTTGCAGATGCTTTAATTAAATTTAGTGCTAAGAATGATAAGGGATTTGTTCGCATGAAAACCTATTCTAATCCTTTTGTGGTTCCAGTACAGATCGGACTTTTTAAATAACCGGAATATGACAGACGATTACGCAAATAATAGTTTCGAACGAGGTAGTCGAATTTCTCATAGCTACATTATTAATGATGAAGAAGTAAAACAATATCTAAACAATTGTGAGATTCCAGTTGAGGGAGAAGATGTAGAATTGAATAATGCACTTAAATATGATATTGTTTATCCTGAAAAGAATACAATTGAATTTATTGTTGCAGTTGATGGAGAAAGCACGACCATTCCTGTTAAAAAAAGTTTTCCATCTTCATTAATCACTTTTTTTCAGTTTGGTTCACTTCTTATCAAAGGTTCTGATTTGGATGAAATGGAAAAGAAGCCATTCGTATCACCTTCTGATATTAATAAATTAAAAAAAATAGAACGAGAAAAGTTTGTCTTACCCACAAAAAATGTTGCACTTAAAAAAGATATTGATTTTAGAACGACCGTTAGAGAAGCTATTCATGAATTTTTCAAAAAAACACATTCAGGTAAAACATCTATTCTAGAAACCTTGTACTGGTTTATATTTGAACAATATAACCCTTCGTCAACTAAAAATACTTATAAGCTTTCTCAGTGTCCTCATTGCGAAACCAAAGATATCTATCTCGAGAAAGATAAAATCAGTTTCTCTAACTATTCTTGGAACTGTACACATGAAAAATGTAAAAAGGAAATATTAATCAGTGATGTGTTCCGATTATTTGAGAAAGTTGATAATGATGCTGGAGCAACAGGAATTATTACATATCTGGAAAGTGTTATAGAGAGCTTTTTTATAATCCATACTATCAAAAGTCTAATGGAAATTGAAGATGGACTAGTGAATCGCTTTTTACTTGTAAAGGATGGTCCTTTAAGTTTTAGTGGAGAAACAGCAAATATGCATAAACCTATGCAGTCTTTACTAACATATCTTAATCTAAATCATAAGATTAATTTGGTTGGAGTTGAAAGCTCTGGAGCTTTTGTTGATCATGCAAGGCAAATTAAAGACAAATTAAATCCTGGTCAGGTCTTTTTATTAAATAATGAGCATATCTACACTTATATACAAGTTGGTAATCACAAAGAACAGCAATACGGTAGTACATCATATTACAGTGGAAAGTTTATTTATAAATCTTTTGATAAAAGAGTTTATGTTCTTACCATACCAGTAGAAAATCATAACACATATTACAATCAACCAGAGATTGGTGACTTAAAAAATATCCAAGAAATACTTATGAATATTGATAAATTAAGATGTGATATTTATGAGAATGCGTTGATTCCTGTTGCTATTGCAAATAAGCTTATATCACTAACAAACCATCCAAGTTCAAATATATTGGAACGATTTGCTAAAAAATCTATGGGAAGATGATTAAAATAGAAAAACAAAAAGCTCCGGACTATCTAAATTCGGAAATTGTTCATTTAGCTATTGAAAAAATGGAAGAATTTTTTGCGGCGGATAATAGAAACCAAAAACGATATAGTTGGCCATTTAATATAGAAATAGACAAAGAGCTAAAAAAATATATGCATGAAGCATTTCATGGTAAGTGTGGTTACTGTGAAATTAAAATAGATTCTCCGGAATTAGGAACGATTGATAGATATAGGCCTAATGACGGAGTAAGAGATAAAAATGAATTTCATCAAGATCTTTACTGGTGGTTAACATTTGATTGGGATAATTTGATTTATGCCTGTAAAGAATGCAATCAATACAAAGGAAATTATTTTCCAATAAAAGGACGGAGAGCATTAAATAAAAACGATGATTATCAAAATGAACATCGAATGCTATTAAATCCATATCTTGATGAAGGCGGAAATCATTTAAATTATATGTTTAGTGATAATGGTCATATTGATGCGTTAACAGATGAAGGGAATCAGACTATTGAATTATTACGACTAAATAGAAGTAATTTATTAGAAGGAAGAAGAAATGCTAGAAACGAGATTATAGCAGCAGTAGAATCTTTAATTATTGGGAAACAAATTGATAATGATTTAGTTAAAAAATATTTTACTGCTATTTATGAATTAGAAGATCCGCATATTGAATTTCTTTCATACAAAAGATTCATATTGTTAAATGAATTAGAAACACAACCTTTTTTAGGACAAATAATAGGTTTAGAAGATTATCAAACAAAGGAAGATTGGTTTAGAGAAAAGGAAAAACAAACTAAAAGAGAAGGATTATGGAAAGATCTTATAAAAAGTGATTACTTCCCAATAGAGTATATTCATATCAAAAACTTTAAATCCATTGATGATTTAAGAATTGACTTTAAAGAAGATGATATAGATAAAAAATCATGGTTGTTTTTACTTGGAGAAAATGGTGTTGGTAAGAGTTCAATTCTTCAGGCAATAGCAATTGGATTAAAAGTAGAAAGAAAGATTGTAACCTCTAATCAAATTATTTCGTTGATAAAGAGAGGAAAAGACACAGCCGAAATCATAATAAAAGAGAGAAATAACGAAAATATAATACATACGATATTAGATCGAAATGACAGTTCTATTAAGCAATCTGGTGAATTTGACTCCTATTTAATCGGCTATGGATCTTTACGTCTGTCCGTTGATGAAATAAAAAACACATCCAAAGAGGACACTTCAAAAGTAAGCTATGCAAATTTATTTAAACCTACAAAGGCTTTAAATGATGTAAGTAAATGGTTAATATCTATATACAACAATGATATTGATTTCTTTAACCGTATTGCTTACTCTATAAAACTATTACTGCCACATGACAAATCGGACACTAATCTTTCCATAAAGAATGAAGAAATAGTGCTAGGCGATTCCGAAACTTTATTTGCTGAATTAAGTGATGGCTATAAAAGTACTATTACGTTAGCTATCGATATAATGATGAAACTTTCCGATGCACAATCGGATATGAAAGTAATGTCAGGAATTGTGTTAATTGATGAGTTAGGTAATCAATTACATCCAAGGTGGCAGATGAGGATTGTTAGACAGTTGAGAGAAGTGTTTCCTAATATTAATTTTATTATTTCTACACATCATCCATTATGCTTAAGAGGAGCAGAAAACGGAGAAATCTTGTTGCTTAAAAATATTAAAGGAGAAGTGGTGAAAACAACAGAATTGCCTGATCCAGCCACTCTACGAGTTGATCAATTGCTTGCTTCAGAGTTTTTCGGACTAAGTAGTTTGGTAGATCCAGAGATAGAAGCAAAATTCAATCGGTATTACGAATTGTTAGCAAAAAATGAAAATGTAACACCTGAACAGCGTAGGGAGATAAACACGCTAAAAGATGAGCTTAGAAACAAGCAACAATTAGGATCGTCGCTTAGAGAAGAGTTGCTGTATTATGTTATCGATAAACTATTAGCCGAAAAGGTTGCTTATGATAAAAATCCTTTAAACAGAGAAGAGTTAAAGGCAGAAACAATTCGCAGGGTTAAAGAAGTTTGGAAAACTCTAAACTTAGAAGCATATGATTAATATACAAAGGCGTGATTGTCCAGATATTCTTAAAACTGATGTCGATCCGGAAAGTGATGGAGTGATAGAAACAAAAGATGCGATTCTATATTTTAGCGATGTAACTAATCATCAAACAACTTATAAGAAAATGGGAGCGCGCGGAGCGAGGATCAAAGAAGGCTATTCAGTTTACAAGGATAAATGCGTGCGCAAAACACTTTTGGAAATGTTTCAAGGTAAGTGCGCATATTGCGAAAGTAAGATCATAACAATATATAATGGCGATATTGAACACTTTAGACCAAAAGGGGAAATACAAGAAGCTAAACCTTCAAAACCCGGTTATTATTGGTTAGCAGCAGAATGGGAAAACTTATTATTCGCTTGTCCATTTTGTAATCAAACAAATACTCATGAAATTAATAATGATGGAGATATTGAAGAAAGTGTACTTGGTAAGCTTGATCAATTTCCACTTGTTAGTGAGACACATCGATTAAATCACAGTCATGGTTCTTTATACTTTGCCAATCGAGCGCAATACCTCCAAGCTTTTAACCTTGAAGAGACTGAAAGATTATTGCTTAACCCCTGTCTGGATACGAATGTGAGTCGATATTTTAAATATGATGACAACGGAGCAATTATAGTAAACGATGGGCTTAGTGATCTTGAGAAACAAAAGGCAGGAGAGTCAATTAGAGTTTATGCATTGCATCGATTAAATTTGGTAATAGCCAGATCTGAGAAAATAATCCAAATAAAAGCTCAAATCAAAAGAGTTGAAAACGCGATTAAAAATTTTAATGACAATATTGAGGGAAATGAAGAAAAACGTACTTGGTTCGAAGGTATTATGAGGGAAGAAATGCAAATTTTGAAAAAATATAAAGATCCTGACCAAGAATATGCGGCTTTAGCAAGGTATATAATTGACAAATATTTTGACGAGGCAAAATTTATTTAGACCGTATAATTAGTTATATAGATTTCATACAAAATTCAATCATGCAGACTTATAAACAGAACCTAAAAAATGAGGCTCGTGAAAAGCTGGTTAAGCATGCTATTCAATCACTAACAGACGAACGGCACAGTAGTTTTCTAGTTTCTCAAGAACATTTCATTAAAATGACAGACCATTTTAATAAAATGTTCTTCAAATTTCTTGGAAACAAAAATTTTGAATATATCAATCAATACAATTGGCTTTTTTCAAGTGAAAGAAATAATTGGTTAAAATTTTACAAAGAAAAATGTAAATCTAAATTGGCTAGTGAATTGAAAGTATTGTATCTTTCTGGACCAGAGCCATCTAACGACATAGAAATTTTATGTAATAATGGTATTATCCTTGAAAATATCTGGGCTATCGAATCAGATAAGAAAATATATAAAGAAGCATTAAAATCATTAATTGAAAATAAAATTCACATCAAATTACACCGTGGATCGTTGGCTGAATTCTTTGAATTAACAAATCACGAATTTGACATAGTGTATTTTGATGCTTGTACTCCAATTATTTCGACACAACAGTCCCCACTTGAAATAATTAAGCAACTTTTTGTAAATAAAAGACTAACGGGCTTATCTACGTTTATTACAAATTTTGCAGAGCCAGGTGATAATTATAATTGGGGTGATATATTAGCTACCTGGTTTGCAACAAAGGAATTTTATGAGGTTCCATCAGTGGATGATGAATTCGGAATGAGTCCATTAGAAAAATCATCTTCATTTCCATTATATAGTAGTTTTATAAATCAACATTTAGACTCTTATTATGATACTTTTTTAACACATTTTATACCAACAATAGCTTCGGAAATAATTCCAATGTGGCAATTATCTTCTTTAGGATCTGTTCAAAGCAATCATCTACTTAATGAACAGTTGCTCCAAAAAGAGTTGAAAATTATAAAATCGGATAAGATAAATGCAGATAATTCGGATAAGATTTTAAAAGAAATACCGCATTACATACTTTCGATTGATAGTTACCCGCTATTAAATTGGGTTAGGCTAATAAACAATAATTTACCAAAAGATCATGCTTTACGTCAATTTATCAATAGTAGTCGAAAAAAGATGACAATAGAGGATGCTTTATATATAGGTAGTTTATTAAAACGTTTTGAAGAAGTAGATTCTGGTTTTAATACTTTTATTCATAATATTTGTGGAGAAGGTTTAAAGGAAATAATTACTAATCTTGATTTCTTTGATAGAAATATGAACCTGACCTGTGATATACCAATGAAAAATTTATTAATTGAATTGTTATTAGGTATCTATGGACATTCTTATATTGCACATACAGAAAAAACTATAGGAATAAAATACAAGGCAAAAAATACTTGGATGTACTCTAATGTATTTGTTTTTGACCAATGCAGGTATTTGTATGATTTTCTACCAACTCTAGACTTATGGGAAAGCTTTTTTGAAAATATCTCACATCAAACAATTATTCGTGGATGCATAGACGAAATTCGACGTAATCATTTGCATCTCAATAATTCACTTTTTAAATGGGGCTTTATCGAAGGTATATATGGAGAATTTAGTCATTGTACACTTTCAGGGAGAATTAATTTAAATATTGAAAATAATTGATGTTTGATAAGGATAAAGTTATATTAAAACTAATACGAAATCTGTTTGACACCCAAACAGATGGAGAACATATTACCGTTGCAGAGCTTAAAACAATTGATAAGAATGGATTGGAGGAAACCATTGATATTAATTTAGTTTATTATCATTCATTCAACTTATTAAGGGTATCTTTTAATGTGTTTTTATAACGAAAAAGATTTAATTTTTCCCGTTTCTTTTTAATTTTTATATTTTTAATTCCCAGTTTTGCGAGTTTACGTAATATATGATTAATTTCGCTTTCTGATACTTTTAAAACTACCTTTATCATTCTATAATTGCTTGATTAATATTCTTACATTAAAATCCTTTTCTGCTAGATACTGCTTTTATAAATGACAGCCACCAACCATACACTGTCCAACCAAAGAATGCATTGATTAATAATACGACTAGAAATTTAAACTTTAGAACTGGAAGGCGTAGTAACGCTATCATTGAAGGAATGAAATAGACGAACAAAATTATTTTTAGAAATAATGCTCCTCCTTCTTCTTGCTGGGTTGTAACGGTCAAAATTTGTATCATGCCTATTTAATAAAAAGCGTGGAACTAATATCAATCCGTACATAGGTGCCGCGAAGTACCCGATAACCAGAAAGACTTAGCCCACGCCGTATAAGCATGGGCGTAAGTCTATCATTTTTGGTTATCATTTTAAAGTTCGCGGCTTTATGTACCAAAACGATAGCTTACGCTTGACGTTATTTTAATTTGTTGGCAAATATATAAAAATTGAAAATAAGAAAAACTATAATACTATTTTATATCTTAGATAGACTAATAACAATCATCGAAAACTATAAAATGTATTTGGAAGATATTAAATTATGGAACTTTAGAAAATTCGGTACAGATGGCAATTTTAACGTTCAAAATCTAAATTTAAACAAAAGGTTTAAATGTTTTAATTGGCGAAAATGATTCTGATAAAACGGCTATTATAGATATTATTAAACTTGCTTTAAAAACTCATGCTTCAGAATGGATTAAGCCGGATATGGATGATTTTTTTGAAGGCTCAGAAAAGTTTCGGATTGAATTGTCATTTAAGGAGATTTCTATTGAAGAGGCTAATGAAACTTTTAAGAAATATATTCAAGATCAATAGAGAAAATGTCTTTAAGGATCACAATTTTCAAAACATTTATTTGAAAAATAAAGCTAGCCGATTTGATATATAAATTTAAAATATTTTAATATGAATGCACTTATAAAATTATCATTTAAAAATACATATGGTAATTTGATTTGGGGTAAAAAATATATCTATCCGGAATCTGATTTACGATATGGCATTATAGAACTCCAAAAAAAAGGATATTGGATAAGTGCTTTTCCAGAAGGAGATGGTCTTACTTTCAAGATGGAATCTGAAAAATCAGAAAGTTTTACTGACTTTGAAATAGCGTTTCCATGGATGAATCTAAAATGTTATTCTGAAAGTGAAAATATGGATTATGATAAGGATCTTTTTAATGAGCAAATAGTGATATTACCATTAACTAGGTTAAATATTGATAATGCTATACATAGTAGAAATTTATGTATTTTTCCTTCAGGCCAATTTCCTGTCGAGCTTTTAAATACACAAATTCCTGATAAGTTTGATTTTAATAAATTACCAAAGGAAGGTTGTAACCGAAATCTAGTTACGTCTGTAACTCAGATTGATGAAGAGGCATTCACACATAATGCTCTTGTAGTCTTTCGTGACTCGATTACAATTGAAGAGTATGCTAAAATGCTACAACCGGATGATGTTGAGTTAATTAAAAAATATAGTGAGAGAGTCGAACCAGTCCTAGATATTATAAGATTTTTTGAGTGTAATTATACTACTCCTGAATTACTTCCAGCAAGAGCTGGTATTTGGGATGACAGATACTCAGCATTCTTATTATACTTTCCAAAATTTGATATTGGTGTTGTTCAATCAAGAGAAGTCGAAATAAAAACTTTTATAAAAGGAATTGGTGCTGATATCAGTGATACCATGCAAATTACTTACTTACCTATTTTTATGTATCAAGACAGTGAAATTGGTGAGGTAGGTAGATTGTGTAAGTATGCATTAAAATTAAATACTACAATAGCTGAGTCCGATAATCAGAGTGTTAAATTCATGCAGATCATGACCCTTCTTGAATTTCTTGGAAGTCCCCATGAATACAAACAGTTTCAGATGATCAAAGGAAAAATTATCAGTTATATCGCAACAGATAAAAATGATTACCACAGCCTTTCTGAAAAATTTAAATATTATTCTAAAGATTTGCGAACAGAGATTGTACATAATGGAAAAAGAATAGAAGATCTTTTGACAGCTAAAGAAATATTTGGGTTATTTCAATTTTTTCATAGAACAATTTATACCATTATTTTCGATATGATGACTAAATTTGATATGGATTGGGTTGATTATCAAATCGATAGAAAAATAAAACAAGACATATTAACTTCTTAATTAAGATTTACGATGGATATAGCTGAAATTGCTTCTAAGTTAAATAAACTAACATTTAAGGATAAAACCCCTTTTTCAAAACTACAAGAGATAAGATTTAAATATTTAAAAAAAAGACCAAATACTTGGGGAATATTTTCTTCGAAATCAATTAAGTGGGACTATGCTTTTCATTCAGGTGGTAGAAAAGAATTTCAGTTTAATATTGGTGAAGATTGGTTAGATGGTAAAACAGTTTTTAGATATGGTTTAGGGTTTTCGCTTAATGAGGATAAAACTTTGCATTACTCTAAGGCAGAGTTTAGACCAAAGATAAATAGGTTTAATAATTTTATTTTAACTAATCCCCATTTTTTTTCAGGATTTTCAATGTGGTATTATTCCGATGGAAGTTTTGCTGAATTTTATGATAATGTTAAAGGAATTGATGATCGTATGTTTCAGGCAGAAAACTTTATTTTTATAGGTAAATTTTTTTCAAAACAAATTAATGATATTGATACTGCTGATATTCAGCAGATACTATTATGTTTTGATAGATTAATTGAAGTTTACGAAAAGGTTGAATTTGGTGATGTTACTGTTGAAAAAAGGATTGCAAGATTGACTTGGAATACTAATGGTTGGGTAAATCCCTCAGGACCATTAGGTAAAAGCAAAAATAAAGATACTCATGAGGGACAATACGGTTATGGTCATGAAGAATGGCTTTTTGAAACCAGTAAATTAATTGATGGTTATCACTATGGCTTTTTGGAACCGATTAGACAACAGCAATCTGCTTACACTAATAATACATATACTGTTTGGTTATATACAATAGATCATGTTACAAAAAAACGTTATTGGATTGGTGAAATTGATAATATTGAAGTCATTACTGTTGATGAAGCCGATAGGATTAAAGATATTTATATTCAAAGAAATTGGCACGATGAAATGGAAAATCAAATTCGTGAAAGCGGTGCAAATACTAAAGGTTTTTCAAATTGGAGAGGTGTAGATCTTTTTAATGTAAGATTTCTGCCTAAAAATCTGAGATTAAACGCAGATTATTGTGAACTTCCGAAAGATAGTAAAATATATAATCTAACAAGGTATACATTTGGGAAATTTTCAGAAGATTTAATACCTGATACAATTACAAAAGGGTTTGAATTCCCAACAATATTGAAGAAGGCTGATAAGATTAATATTGATATTGACAACACGGTTGAAAGTTCCTTTTATGAAAGGATTGCGAAACCTATTGAAGTACAATATGTTCACAAGGCTATAGCCAAAGGGTTAAAATCATTGTTAAAATCTAAATATGGTGAAAATAATGTACATGATGAACTTAGAGCGGGTTATGGAAATAATAAAATTGATATGGTTGTTAAGTTAGAGGATGAATTTATATTTTATGAAATCAAATCCTACAATTCTTCAAGAACTTCTATCAGAGAAGCATTAGGGCAACTTCTTGAATATTCCTGTTGGGTCAGTAATAATAATGCAACAAAATTAGTAATTGTTTCACAGAAACTCGGAGATACGGAAGAAGCAAAAAAATATATATATCATCTGAGAAATACATTTAATTTGCCTGTTTATTTTCAAACTTTTGACCTCCAAACTTTAGAATTATCTAGTGAATTTTAAATATAAATTATTTCAAAATTTAATTCGAAGTCTAAAAGTTAGATTAATTCGTTCCTTCATTGGAATGTCAGACTTGGCAATTCTGTGTTCCCAGTGCTCTTGTAAATCACCCTTCATAATTAATAATGACCCATTAGGAAGAGGAAGGCTGTATTTGTTCTGATGATAATCTACTTTTCTAAAGTCAAAATTTCTTGTTTGTCCAAGGCTTATTGAAGCAATAATTGGTCGTTTCCCATATTTGCGTTCTTTATCTCGATGCCAAGCAACAGAATCATTGTGATCTCTATAAAGATTCAGTAAAACACCATTGAATTGATAACCAAATTCATTTTCTATTCTCTGCTTTAATGCTAAGAGATCAGGAAGCCAAGGATTCGTCGGTTTTCTATTTTCTTCAGAACTGTAAGATTTTGTATCGCCGTACCAAGCTGTCAAACGTGGAGTCAATATCATTTTATCATACATTTTTTGAGTACGTTGTTCCCAAGGTGTTGTTTTCAGTAGCTTATTTTTTAGCTGGTCAGCTTCTTCCTCGCTTAGAAAATTCTTTTTGTATTCCAAAAGATTTTTTGGAAATTCATAAAATTCTTCCGTATCAAATAAACTCAGCTGATTCATTGCTGTATTCTTTTTTAATATTATATTTGTTTTACCCCGTTGATACGGGATTTTTTTTTCATCATTTGTGTTTTTAATCCTGTTGTATGTATAATAGAACAGGATTTTTTATGAATTGATTTTACTTTGTGTGGGAAGAGCTATTTTCAAAAACGTTTATATTAATGATTTTATCATGAGCAATATCATAAATAAGCTCTACCGAAAAGCTCGAAACCTTATAAAGAATATATTTTGATTGGGAAGTGGTCCGTTCATTGATAAAAAGTCCATGAGCAATAGTGAAATCATATTGCGCCTTACGGTCTGGTAAGTTCTGAAAATCATAATAAGAGATAAACATAATCTTAATATTTTATAAATGATTGCATATGAAAGATTTATTTTTTTGAAAGCTTTTGATCTAATTCTTGAATATCTCTTCTAATTTCAAGGAACATATGTTTAAAATTATAGTTTTCAAAATTATCAGGTTCAAAGTCTTCGGGAAAAATTCCTGATGCATATTGCCAGATTTCAACAACTTCTCTTAAGGGGATATCATAAGGTTTGTAAAATGAATTGTCAGCAGCAACAGTTATTGATTTCTTATTTCTGGAGGTAAATCTTTTATAAGAAATACCATCATTTAAAGTCACAAAAACATAACTTTTATTTGGTTTCAGGTCATCAATATTTTCAACATACTTTCCGATAATATAAGAACCATCTTTAAATGGTGGCATCGAATCTCCCTGAGCTGGAAAAGCTCTATATTTTCCATTTGTAAGGAAAGGTAACGAGATTCTCTGTAAGCTTTCAATATATTCTGGATCACTGTAGCCGGACAAGTATCCCATGGATGCTTTTTGAGGTACAATTTCAATACTGTTGTTTCCTAATTGATCTACGACCACCGGCAGGACAATTCTGTTGTCCGGTAGTTTCAATACATCTTCTAGCGGATATTTCCTAATATCCACAGTAAGAAGCAGATCAATACTTAAATTGAAATATTTCGAAATTCTGATGAGCAGCTCATACGGAGCTTCCGAACGTCCGTCCTCATATTTAGAATAACGCACCCTGCTCATTAAAATTTGATCCGCAAGTTCCTGCTGCGATAATTTTTTTTGAGTCCTTAAAAACCTGATGTTATCTGAAAAAATTGACATTGATACAAATTGTATCTGCAAATATATGAAAAATGATACAAATAGTATCTAATTTTGTGGCATGAACCGTGCGATTGTACATATGGACCTGGATACATTTTTTGTGTCCTGCGAGAGGCGTAATAACGCTCAGCTTGACGGGATCCCCTTGATTATTGGAGGTGGTGACCGTGGAGTGGTTGCGTCGTGTTCATATGAGGCACGTAAGTTTGGGGTGCGCTCAGCCATGCCTATTCGAATGGCACTCAGATTATGTCCGGATGCAAAAGTGATTCGGGGCGACCATGAATTGTATTCCAATTTATCCCATACCGTAACTCAGATTATTCAGGAAAAAGCACCTGTGTTGGAAAAAGCAAGTATCGATGAATTCTATTTGGACCTTACCGGAATGGATAAATTTTTCGGCTGCTATCAATGGACACAGGAAATTGCTGCAGCAGTAAAAAAAGAAGCTGGACTTCCCATAAGTTTTGCCTTATCTACGAATAAAACTGTTTCAAAAATTGGAACAGGAGAATCAAAACCTTTGGGAAGACTAGAAATTAAAGAAATAGAAGTGCAATCATTTTTAAACCCTCTATCTATTAAAAAGATTCCGATGGTTGGTGATAAGACTTTTCAATTGTTATCAAGAATTGGAATTCGAACCATTCATACTTTAGCTGAAATGCCGGTACTGGTACTTCAGCAAATGATCGGAGTCAATGGAAAAGAACTTTGGAAAAAGGCGAATGGGATTGATGAAAATCCTGTTGTTCCTTATTCAGAAAGAAAATCGATTTCAACGGAAAGAACTTTTACGAATGATACAATGGATATCATGGAACTGAAAAGACTGATATCAGGAATGGCTGAACAATTGGCTTATCAATTAAGGCAGGAAAAATGGCTGACTTCAACAGTAGTAGTCAAGATCCGTTACGCAAATTTCGATACGGAAACGAAACAGCATAAAATAGCTTATACTTCAGCGGATCATACACTTTCGAAAGTGGCTCTTGAACTTTTCAACCAAGTATACACAAGAAGGATGAGATTAAGATTGGTTGGGTTGCGGTTTACCGGGCTTGTTCACGGTAACCATCAGATGAACTTGTTTGAAGATACGGAAGAACAGATGAGCTTGTACCAGACGATGGATTATTTGAAGAATCGATTTGGCGTTGATGCAGTCGGTAGAGCATCCGGTTTTGATTTTGGAAAATAACTTATAAACTTTTCTATTATGTTTCTAAATTGTCATTCTTTCCACAGTCTTCGTTACGGTACTTTATCGGTAGAAGAATTGGTACAGCAGGCACATTCTTTGGGTGTCAAAGAATTAATACTGACGGATATCAATACGATTACTGCTATTTATGATTTTAAGAAAGAATGCGAAAAAGTAGGAATTAAACCTATTGCCGGAATCGAAGTCAGAAGAGAGAATAAACTGCTTTATATTGCTATTGCAAAAGAGTTCTCTGGAATTGGTGAAGTCAATAAAGTGTTGACGGCTTACAATTGCCATGGAAGCGAGCTTTCTGAAATCGCTCCCATATTTGAAAATGTTTTTGTTGTTTATCCAATAGACAATATTCCTTTAAAGCTCAAAGAAAATGAGTTTATTGGAGTTCGGGAAGAACAATTGAATTTGTTGATTCGCCCTAAATTTGTAGGCTTGATTCCGAAAATGGTGGTTCTTCAGCCGGTTACATTCAGTACTAAAAAAGAATATAATCTTCATAGAATTTTAAGGGCTATTGATAATAATACTTTATTGTCAAAACTGGCTGAGCAAGATGTTTGCAAGAAATCAGAGTATTTAAGATCCGAAGATTTAATTATCAAAGCTTTTCAAAGATATCCCGAAATCATTAAGAATACCGAACAATTATTGAAAACCTGCAACTTTGAATTTGATTTTGAAAAAGTTAAGAATAAGCAATATTATACAAAGTCCAAGGAATCTGATGTAAAACTTTTGAAAAGATTAGCATATTTAGGGCTTAAAAAACGTTATGGTAAAGATCATGAAATCGCAAAGGTAAGAGTAGAGAAAGAACTGAAAGTGATTGATGAACTCAACTTCTGTTCTTATTTTCTGATTACATGGGATATTGTAAGATACAGTAATAGAATGGGATTCATGCATGTCGGTCGCGGAAGTGGAGCAAACTCTATTGTCAGTTACTGCATCGGAATTACCGATATATGTCCTTTGGAGCTTGATCTATATTTTGAAAGATTCCTCAACCTTAACAGGAAAAGCCCTCCGGATTTTGATATCGACTGGAGCTGGCAGAATAGAGATACAATTCTAGAATATATTTTCAGTCGTTACGGAAAAGACCATGTCGCTTTCTGCGGAACTAATGTGGAATTCAAATATAAATCGAGATTCAGAGAGGTTGGAAAAGCTTTTGGGCTGCCTAAAGATGAGCTGGACGAATTGACGAAAAAGCCAATGGAAGTTCACGAAACGAATTCTGTTGTCCAAACAATCCACAAATATGTAAGGTTGATGGAAAGGTTTCCAAATCAAAGAAGTATGCATGCATGTGGAATTTTGATTTCTGAAGAACCTATTACCAATTATTCTGCACTCGAAATGCCACCGAAGGGATTTCCTATTGTTCAGTTCGATATGAATGTAGCAGAAGATATTAAGTTGGAAAAATTTGATATTCTATCTCAAAGAGGTCTTGGAACGATAAAAGATACTGTAGATCTTATTAAAAAAACAAGAGGAATTGATGTTGATATCCGTGATACCAGCATTTCTAAAGATGAAGAAAAAGCTAATGAATATTTAGCGATAGGAAGAACAATCGGCTGTTTTTACATAGAATCTCCGGCAATGCGTGGACTTTTAAGAAGATTAAAATGTGACAATTACAGAATATTAGTTGCGGCTTCCTCCATTATCAGGCCAGGAGTAGCACAAAGTGGTATGATGCGGGAATATATCTTCAGGCATAATCATCCGGATCAGTTTGAGTATTTCCATTCAGTATTTGAGGAGCACTTAAAAGAAACTTACGGAATTATGGTATATCAGGAGGATGTCATCAAAATTGCTCAATATTTTGGAGGGTTATCGCTGGCTGATGGAGATATTCTGCGAAGAGCAATGAGTGGAAAAGGGCGCTCCATTAAAAAGCTTCAGGAAGTAAAGGCTAATTTTTTTAAATCCTGTAAAGATAAAGGGCATTCATTAGAACTTACTGCTGAAGCGTATCGACAGATTGAATCCTTTGCAGGGTATTCTTTCTGTAAAGCACATTCGGCATCGTATGCAGTGGAAAGCTATCAGAGCTTATATCTGAAAGTATATTATCCCTTGGAATTTATGGTTTCCGTGATCAATAATCAGGGAGGATTTTACCGTACAGAAGTATATATCCATGAAGCGAAAATGTCGGGAGGAAATGTCCAAGTGCCTTGTGTGAATTCAAGTGAATTTCAGACTACTTTAAAGGATAAAATTATTTTTTTAGGGTTGATGCTTTTGGAGGGGCTAGAGACAAGAATTGCCCACGGAATTGTTGATGAACGAGAAAAAAATGGAGATTATAAATCTTTACAAGACTTTATCAAACGGATTCCGATAGGTATTGAAACGATTCAGGCCTTAATTTTTATCGGAGCATTTCGCTTTACAGGGAAACAAAAAAATGAACTTCTTGTGGAGGCAAGAGTATTATTGGTGAATTTTAAACCGGAGAATCGAGGTTTAATGTTGATTGAAGAACCTGTCCAGGAGTTTAAGCTTCCTGAACTCAAAAGAGAAAATTTTGAGGATGCTTTTGATGAAATTGAATTGATGGGTTTTCCAGTTTCATGTAGTCCATTTGATTTGCTACATACCAAATATAGAGGTTCTGTTTTCGTAAGTGATTTATTGAAATTCCATAAAAAGCAGGTGAAAATGCTGGCTTACCTTATTGCCAGAAAGCATGTCCCGACGAAAAAAGGAGAAATGTATTTCGGGACCTGGATCGATGCGAACGGAGATTATTTCGATACTGCTCATTTTCCGGATAGTCTGAAACAATATGGTTTTCAGGGAGGAGGCTGTTATTTGCTGCTGGGAACCGTAGAAGTAGATTATCATTTTCCAACGATTACTATTCACAAGATGGCAAAGATGCCGATGATTCCTGACCCACGTTATTCTTATGATAAGGAAAAACAATATGATATTCATCGACAGATTAAAGAAGATGTAAGTATGACTTCTAGGCAACCTTATCCACAAATTCATGAGATTGAATTACCAAGATTTACTTTTGATAAAAAATAACATAATATTCATAATATTTATAATATTCATAATATATATTATGTTTATGGCTGTTTTTTAATAAAAAGTTATTGAGTTTTATATTTTTTTTATAAGTTTGTGTAAACAAAAAAATCTGCCTAGTATTTGGAGCACTAACAGATTTTATTTGTTCGATAAAAGTATATGGAAAAAAGAGAATTCTTTTGTCCCCTATATCTTATTTTCTTATAGCAAATATAAAAAATATTGCTAAATAAAAAAATATCTTAATTAAATTTTTCACTAAAAATTTAATTATCAAAGTGATATAGAGTGATAACGATACTCAGTTTCCAATACTTAATCAATTATTGTTAAACTTTATATCAATACTTATGAACAAAAACATTCATGAACTACACTTACAACTTGAAACGTATATTAAAGAGAATATATATTCAAGCAGTATGATAGAACGCTTATCTACAGAATACAACAGGCTTCTCGCATACATGAAAGAAAAATCAACTGAGATTTATACACCGGAATTGGGAGAGACCTATTTAAAATATAGGGATACGATTATCAAAAAGCGTAAGTACCACCACTATGATGCACGTTACGTTACACTGCTAAATGGGATGCTTCAGGAACGTTGGATATTAAGAATTTCCCGAACAAAGTATGATGCGCCATTTCCAGGGCACATAGGTCCTTATTTTACAGAGTTTTTAGAGAAACACGTCATTGAGAAAAAATTAAAAACGAATACAAGAAATAATTATTATCGATGTCTTTACAAATTTTGTGAGCGAATGCAATACGAAAATGTATCATCACTGAAAGATCTTACTGCTGAAAAACTTCTTGATTTTATGTCATCGGTAAGAAATTGCAAAGATCACAGTGCAACAATATTAAGGGCTGCACTAAAAAAACTTTATGATGATGGAATCATTGATCGTCGGACGGCAAAGATTTTAGATCACCTAAAAATAAGAGTTAGAAATAAAATCCAGACATATTATACAGCGGATGAAATTTTACGGCTTGAACAGAATGTAAATAGAACAATATCAAAGGGTAAAAGAGATTATGCTATGATTTTACTAGCGACTAGACTAGGGTTGAGATCTTCTGATATTAGATATCTTAAATTTTCTAATATTGATTGGAAGAATAATATAATTCGCTTGGAACAATATAAAACAAAAGTTCCTATTGAATTACCCTTATTGGTAGATATTGGGGAAGCATTAATTGATTATATCAAAAATGGTAGGCCTAAGATAAAATCAAAGTATATATTTCTAAGAGACCTTGGCCCATATACAACGATGACAAGTAATGCATTTTATAATAATATCCGTCATTATTTGAAAAAAGCCAGTATTGATTATAGTACCAGAAAGCATGGTAGTCATGCACTGCGACATAGCTTAGCAACAAACTTATTGAAGAATAGAGTTCCAATATCAATAATTTCAGATACATTAGGGCATTCGAATACAAGCGTAACAATGGATTATTTACACATTAGTGTGGAAAATTTACTTGAATGTTCTTTAGACGTACCAGTGGTTGATGATAATTTTTACTTACAAGCAAATTTTAAATAAAATAAATATGGATAAAAAATTTGTATATACAAGTAAGTTAGCGCCTTATATTCAGGGGTTTTTAAAAGAGAGAGGGCTTAAAGGATATAATTCATCGGCACTTAAATGGATTTTATTGGAGATCGATAAATTTTGTAATGATTACAATATGAAAGACCATTTTATAAGAGAAGAGATTGTAAATAAATGGAGAAAAACCAGAACTAATGATAGTGATCGGTCTTTATACATGAAGTACAACGCTTGGATTCAATTAGGAAATTATATGCGTGATTTAGGTATAGACTGTTATGTACCGATTCCTTATAGAAAAGGAGCAAAAAATAATTATATTCCGTATATTTTTACTCACGAAGAAATTCAAACTATATTTTTGCTATCAAATTCTTTAAAGATCAGTTATCAATATTCGCAAACCATGATTTTTACTATGCCGGCAATGCTCCGATTGCTCTATAGTACAGGGCTAAGAATTGGTGAAGCATTAGCAATTAAAAATAAAGATATCGATTTTGAAAAAAGAACAATAGTAATAAACGATTCTAAAAATAATACTCAAAGACTCGCAGCAATAAATGATTCGTTATTACCAGTATTGCTACAGTACAAAGAATTTAGAGACAAAAATCCAATAGAAAAAATTCTTTTACCTGAGTCAGCATTTTTTATTACACAAAGAGGAAAAAGCTGTCTGGGAGAAAGTGTTAGACGTTGGTTTTGTGAAATTTTAAATATAGCAGGGATATCTTCAAAGTCGGGAGGAAATCCTCCACGAATTCATGACCTAAGACATACCGCTGCTGTTCATAGCCTTGCAAAGATGGTGCGTAATAACATAGATGTTTATTGTGCATTGCCTATGATTTCTGTGTTTTTAGGTCATAACGATCCAAGGTCAACCAATAATTATGTTAGGCTGACAAACGAAATGTTTCCTGGAATAATACAGCTAGAACATCCGACATCTTTAATTTTTCCAAAAATCACTCAAAATTAATTAGCTATGACAGATTTTGCAAAATACTTACAAAGTTTTTTCCATAAATATCTTGCTGGAAATTATGGAGCTTCCTCCAATACTATAAGAGCATATAAAAAAAGCTTTAATCTATTGGTGACATTTATGAGTAAAGTAAAAGGTATCCCTCCTCATAAATTAGAATTAAAACATTTAAATAAGCAATCTATAGAAGATTTCTTAATGTGGCTTGAAATACATTGCAAAAATTCCATTTCAACAAGAAATAATCGTTACGGAGCCATTTGTTCTTTTTGTAAATATTTACAATATGAAGTACCAGACAGATTAGCTGAGTGGCAAAATATCCGATCAATTAAAAGTAAAAAAGGATTTTCAAAAGTAATGAATTACTTGTCTTTAGAAGGTATACAGTTGTTGCTTAAACAGATATCTGTAGAAACTTTGGCTTCTAGACGGGACTTGGCTATGCTGGCGCTATTATATGATAGTGGGATGCGGGTTCAGGAGCTTGTAGATTTAAGCCCGTCATGTGTAAGGTTTGAATATCCTTATCGTATAAGAGTAACAGGTAAAGGTAATAAGCAACGAGACATTCCTTTGCTGAAAGAACAAATTAATTTATTGGAACGATATGTCAAAGAGAATCATTTGCTCAGGCCTGAAAAACAATTTAGCCCTTTATTTTTTAATCGAGGAGGAGGAAAGCTTACTCCTGCAGGTATAACTTATATTTTAAAGAAATACGCAAAAAGTGCTAGAATAGTTAATAATCAGCTGATTCCTGAAATTATTAGTCCTCACGTGTTTAGGCATTCTAAAGCAATGCACCTTTTACAAGGTGGAGTTAATATTGTTTACATTCGAGATATTTTAGGACATGTAAGTGTACAAACGACGGAAAGATATGCAAGAGCTGATTCAAAACAAAAACGAGATGCTCTTGAAGCAGCTTACCAAGATGTAATCCCAGAAAAAGGAAAACTTGGTTCTTGGGAAGGAAATGATGATGAGATAGATTTTTTAACAAACTTGGGGATTTAATATCATTAAATGTTTCCAAAATTAGTTTCTATAAAATTATAGGAAAATTTATTTTCACTTATCAAACTTAAAAGAATTAATATGTATATTTGTCTTAGAAATATGAACAGGGCGAGCAAAATCTGAACAGCTTCGGCAGGGTTTTCAAAGCCTGAACAGTTCTTTTTCTTAAAAATTAAAAAAAATTATTTAATAGACTCTACCATTCAAGTGGTAGAGTTTTTTTTTATTAAAAACCATACTTTAATCAGAGATATAAAATATTTCAAGACCGTCTTTGTCGATCTAAGCCCGTAATGTGTATGAATTGATCCATGCTATAAGAGTAAGGGCAAAAGCAAAGGGATATACTATTACAAAAAGAACAGGTTAGTTTGTTACAGCAATATATTAATGAAAAATAATCTACTCCGACCCAAAAGGCAATCTAACCCTTTATTTTTAATCAGAACGGAGGGAAGTTTACTATTGCAAGTATAACTTATATTTTTTTAAAAAAATATGCAAAAAGCGATTACATATTTAAAAGTCAAGTAATTATACTTAAAAAGGGAAGTTGGGAAGCAAATGGTCATGAGATAGATTTTCTACTAATTTAGGAATATAAAAAGGAACTGCTGATTTTGGTAGTTCTTTTTTTATTGGAAAAGTTTATCTCCAAATCATTTAATCCTACACTGATAACAAGTATGTAAAATCAGGTATGTGTTTATGGGAAACCGTATTGTTAATATGAAATTATTTATTGATATTTGCTATGATGTTAATTTTCAGTAAAATATAATTAGCATAAAACTAAAAACCAGACTTAAACATGCCGTTATTTTTTTATAAAGGAAACGAGAATACTCTCGAATCCAAAACTACTAAATCTGAAGATTTACCAACCCAAAAAATTAAGGATGCTTTTTTAAAGGTACTTGACAATAAGAATTTATCATTTTTATTAGGTAGTGGTTGTTCATCTTATGAAGTTGAAAAGGTGTCCGGAACTGAAAGTAAGCCAATAAAGGAAAAAATCCAAATAGGAATACCAATTATGGTACCTATGGCAAAGGAATTTTATGGTTCTGAAGATTTTAAGGAAAAAAAGGAATGGCTAAAAAGTAACTTAAAAATCGATGTAAATATTTCTCCATTTGCAACCAACCTTGAAACTTTTTTATCAACTCTTCATAATTTGTGGTTCTATCATTTAAGTGTTTTAAGTGATACTGAGAAGCAAGAGGCAGCAGAAATAGTAAGTGAAAACAAAAAAGAATTCTCCGACCTTACTGATTTTCAGAAAATAGAAACAATAATAGTAGGTGCCAGAAATTTTTTATTATTAAAATGTATTAATGAATCAAATATCACTTCTGGAAATGATAATGATTTAATTGAATTATATAAGGAATTTTATAGAAAACTTCTTTCCAGAAATTCAACATTACCACGTCTGAATATATTCACAACAAACTATGATTTATACTCAGAACGTGCAATGGATTTACTCGGAATTCATTATGTAAATGGTTTTACAGGTGGAATAAGTAAATTCTTTAATCCAGCAATTTTTAATTATGCACTTGCAGAGAAAATGGATTTGTCACAATCTAAATGGAGTGTTATAGATAATTTTTTCTATCTCTATAAAATTCATGGTTCAGTAAATTGGATTGAAGAACAAGGAGAAAACAAACTCTTTAAAGTTCGTGAAATTCAGGAAGCAAAATATGATATTTTAAAAGAAAAAGATAATATCATGATTCATCCTACTCCTTTAAAATATAATGCTAGCCTTGGTAGTCCATATTCAGATTTATTCAGAGAGTTCCAAAAAAAGCTAATGCAAAATAATAATATTCTTATAACACTTGGATATAGTTTTAGTGATGAACATATAAACAACATAATATTTCAAGCATTTACAATTCCGTCTTTCAGATTAATTGTAGTTGGCGAGCCTAAAAATGGAAATTCTATTGAAAAGCTACAAAGGTTAAATGATTCAAGAATATGGATTATTGGAGGCAAGAATGAATCGGATAGTTCTGATTATCCTTTGCATTATTTCAGACGTTTTGTTTATGAAATGTTACCTGATTTAACAGCTGACGATTTGGATAAAAAAATGGAAACGACATTAAATAATTTGAAAGATTTACTAAAATGACAAAAGAGGATAAACAAAGAGTAATTGGTAAAATAGTAACAATTAATTCTGATCGTTTTAGCGTAGAACTTTTAAGTGGACTGGATAATTTTAATATGAATGGTTATGATGATATACATTATTTCGCGCAGTTAAATAGTTATGTTATTATTCCTTACCAGAACTATTATATTGTAGCAGAAGTTGCAGGTGTGAGGGAAAAGGATCTAAATCTTGCATTCTCTAACCCAACTGATCAAATCCTCAGTAAAATACAGGCAGGAAAATTTCTAGATGTTTTGCCAATTGGGACTATAAAGGTTAATAGCAAGAACGAAACAGATTTTGAATTTGGTGTTAGTGTTTATCCATCTTTATATTCTGATGTATTATATATTAAAGAGCTTGAGCTAGATGTTATTTTTAAAACAGATAAGTTTAAAGATATAAATTGTCAAAAAACAGAAGAATGTAACCAAGGTAATTGTACATGTGAAAATAAATATACTTCTTTGCCGATCGGAAAGTCGATCATTTTCCCAGATTATGATGTAAAAATTGATATTGATAAATTTTTTGGGAGTCATTCTGCTGTTTTAGGAAATACTGGAAGTGGTAAATCTTGTACAATTGCTTCAATGTTACAAACATTATATAGATTTAAAAATTATAGTGCTACGGGAAGTACTTTTATTTTTTTTGATGTAAATGGAGAATATCGCCAGGCATTTGAAAAAGCTAACTTAGAAAACGATGATATAGAGGTGAAAACCTTTACGATCGATGATTTAAAAGCAGATGATGAAAATAAAAAGTTTATACTTCCACATTGGTTTTTGAATATTGACGAATGGGCATTGTTACTCAAGGCAAGCGAAAAATCACAATTACCAATCTTAAGAAATGCATTAGGTTTTACACAACATATGTCTCCAGAAAAAAAGTTTCATATTTACGCTTGTAGCATAATGTATGTTTTTGAGCACTGGGAAAGCCCTGTTGCAAAGCGACAAAGAATAGTTTCATTAATCCAGAAAGCACAATTCCCTGCATCCCATAAAGTTGATTTTTCAAAATTTAATTCACAATATGGGAATTTCGCTGATAAACCTGGAGATCAGTTAGCAAATACAAAAGAAGAAAATTTTAAAAATTCTGTTCGCTACTATATTAAAGAAGATATTGATATTGATCCAAGATATGCATTTGATAAATTCAATTTTAGTGATTTGGAACAAGCTCTCGAAATAGCTTTGTTATATGAAGAATATCATGGAAATAAACAAATCAGAGATTATAGTTCTTCAATGATAACACGTTTTAAAAGTATAAAGGAGAGAGATGATTTTAAATTTCTTACAAATAGTAATTCCAATGAAGATATTGAATCTTTCATAAGAAAGTATTTAGGAGTTGATGATCCGTTAACTTCTGATCAGAAAAAGTCCCAAATAATAATAATAGATTTAAACTCTGCTAATGATGAAACCGTAGAGATTATTTCATGTGTTCTATCTAGATTAATATTTGAAAAGCTTAAAACTGCTGAACATCGTAATATGTTTCCTGTCAATTTAGTTTTAGAAGAGGCTCATAGATATATATCAACTGACTCAGGGAAGGTATTTGGAGATGCTAATAAAATTTTTGAACGCATAGCTAAAGAAGGCAGAAAATACGGGATGTTTTTATTGGTTTCATCTCAGAGACCCAGCGAACTATCGAAAACAGTCTTGTCACAGTGTAGCAACTTTATTGTACATCGAATTCAAAATCCTGAAGATTTATCCCATATACGACAAATAACGCCTCATATATCAGAAACTGTTTTAAAACGTCTTCCATCAATTCCAACGCAACACGCTTTAATATTCGGGCATTCAGTGAATTTACCTACGACTTTTAAAGTAAATAATGCCAATCCAAAACCCAAAAGTGATAATAATGAAATCAGTAATAATTGGTTTAAACCTAAAAACCACAAAGTAAAATTATAAAAACTAAAAAGACCATGAAAATAATAAGAGGAGTTATATTAATTATAGCATGTTTAATTGGTATTATATTGGCTGGTTTTTCAACTTACCATGCATATAAGTATTTTTCCAAAAATGAACTTTTAAATGGGATAAATGAAAAATTTAATACAACCGAACAAAAGAATATTAAAGAAGTCAGTGATACAATTTTGGTAAATAGAAATATTAAATCAGATAAAGTTGTCAACAAAAACAACAATGTTACAGATTATAGTATTATTAGTAAAAGCAAAGAATCATTTGGATTAGGTGATATTGGTGACTTTTTAGGAGGGTATTTCGGAGTCCTCATTGGATTTACTGGCATTATTTTTACCTTTATTGCGTTCTATATACAATACTTAGCCAATATTCAAGTACAACATCAATTTAGATTACAACAATTTGAAAATCAATTTCAAAAAATGGTGGATGTTTACTTAAACAATAAAGATAAATTTTCAATAATTGGTTATAAAAACCCTGATAATTCAACTGTTGTATTATCGCAAAATACCACTACTGTTTTAAGTGATAAAATAGCTTCAACATTGCAGAGTAAAGAAAATAGAAGAAATTCAACGCAATCTACAAATCAAAGACCTTTTATAGACTATATAACTCGAGATCAAATCGTATTTCAAAAATTTGTCGTTGAATTAAAAGTAATTGATAGAGTATTTCGTGAAGCTTACAAACAACAGCATAGTTTATCAGAAGGAAATCTTACTACCAATATAAAAGAGAAAATTTTTATTGTCTCTTATAATACTTTTTTTAAAGGGTTAAATAAGTACTCAAAAGAATATGATGAAGATAAAACAATAACTAGTATTGATGAACAATCAATGTTATTGGCTTTTGAAATTTTAAAAAACCTAAGAAAAATTTATAAAATAGATGGTACCAAAGAATACAAAAATTTCTATCAAGGAAGAAATGGAGATTGGAAAACACTATGGTTAAAAGTAAATTATGAGCCTTTTAAAGGTTATATGCACTTTTTACCACAATATTATCGTAACCTATTTGCTATGGTAAAGTTTGTCGTATACGCAGATCCAAAATTAAATTTAAGTAATAATGATAAATTAAAATATTTACGTATTCTTAGATCAACAATATCTGACTACGAACAAGTCATGCTATTTTACAACTGGCATAGCCAGATCGGTAAAAATTGGGAAAATGGTAATAACAAATTTTTCACACAATTTAAAATGATTCATAATATCAAGAAAATATTATTGATAGATGATAGTATAGATATTTTTACAATTCTGGGTGTTCCTGCTGGAAAAAAAGTAGGTTTTTTTGAAGATTCAAGTTTTTTATAGGGATGGATACAAAAAGCCATTACATAATATGTAATGACTTTTTCAGATATGCATTAGGATTATATTATCAAAAGTTATATTGAATAAGACGAATGTAAAATATTGATATTTAATTACTTTTAATTCTGGCTTTTGATAATGTTTAACTTTTGATAAGCTGATTTATCGAAAGCTTTTGATAATTCGTGCGAACGGACGCTAGATCCCGAGCTTGAAAACAAACCAGTCGTGGTACTTTCCAACAACGACGGATGTGTTGTGTCCCGAAGTAAAGAAGCCAAAGATTTGGGAATTCCGATGGCGGCTCCTGCTTTTAAGTATAAAGAGCTTTTTAAAAAACATGATGTACAATCTTTTTCAGCAAAATTTGAATTGTATAATTTTAAAAGTCAGCAGGTTATTGAAATTTCAAAATCGTATGTCGGCGAAAGAGATTTTGAAGTTTATAGTATCGACGAATTGTTTTTAGATCTAACGAGCTTTCGATATGTTAACATTCAGGATTATTGTATTAAAATCAAGGATGAAATTAAAGAAAAAGCCAATATTCCTGTAAGCATAGGCATTGCCCCGACCAAGACTTTATGTAAAATAGCCAATCGAATTGTAAAAAAAGATCCTGAAAGATTCAATGGAGTTTTTATTTTAGATACTCCCGAAAAAATTGAAATTGCTTTAAAATGGCTGAATATCGGCGATGTCTGGGGAATTGGAAGACGTTTAGGTGCTAAAATGCATGATAATGGAGTTCACAAAGCTTGGGATCTATTACAAAAACCTGAAATGTGGGTTCGTAAGATTATGGGAATTCACGGGATAAGAATGATCAATGAATTGAAAGGCATTCGCCAATTAGAATTAGATTCACCTTCACCTAAAAAATCAATCGCGGTCACGAGAAGTTTCATGGAAATGCTGACCAAAAAAGAAGATGTTCGCGAACGTGTAGAAACCTTTGGGATGTACTGTTCCGAGAGGTTGAGAAAACAAAATACGTGTTGCAAAATGGTGACTGTTTTTGTTCAAACCAATCGTTTCAGAACAGATTTGCCAGAGTATAGAAATGCCATGACGAAAATTCTTCCTAATCCTACCAATTCTTCCATTTTGATTGGAAGGGTTGTGAATGAGTTGTTTGAAGCTATTTACAAAGAAGGTTTTCATTATAAAAAAGCTGGCGTTATCGTGAATGATTTTGTTCCTGAAGATCAGCGCTTGATCAATCTTTTTGAAGAAGATACCCAGAACCAGCATTTACCGGTGATGAAAGCAATGGATGCCATGAATAAAAAGTTTGGAAAAGACAAAGTGCGTCTCGGAAGCATGAGCGGTGAAAATACTTTTGGCCGAAAACAATTATCTCCCGAATATGAAGCTTTTTTGAAGAATAATACGCTTACAGAAGCTAATTTCAGATTTCATTAAACAAAAATTTATTCTAAACTTTTAAAATAACTTCACCATTTCATTGACTAAAAATTTCACCTGATCTGGTCTTCCGCGGTCATTTTTTGGCAGATTATTATAACTTCCAGTTCTTACAATCACCATATTATGTTCAGGAACCATGATAATATATTGTCCCTGAAGTCCAAGAAAATAATAGTGTTTTATAGGATTATCATAATTGATCCAAAAGCCCATTCCGTAAATTTCCTCAGATTTTTCTGTCGGCGTTTTCATTTGATTAATAAAATCAAGATTCAGAATTTGTTCACTATCTACTTTTCCATCATCCAAAAATAATTGTCCCAACTTGGCAAAGTCTCTTGCGTTGGAGTGAATACAGCAATACGTTTTTTCCATGCCGCTTTCGTCGGTGCTCCATTCTGCATTTTGTTCCATTCCCAACGGAATCCAGAATTTCTCGGAAAGATAACTTGCTAAGGTCTGGTTTAATGCTTTTTTCAGGGCAAAACCTAATAATTGCGTTGCTCCACTTTGATATTCAAATCTTTCGCCTGGTTTTTCTTTAAATTTTCTTGAAAAAGTAGCTTTCATCAAACTTCTTCCATAATAGGCTTTGGCAGTCGGCAAAAAAGGATTTTTGTAATCTTCATCCCAATTGAGTCCGGCTTCCATTTGGGCTAAATTTTTTAACGTTAAACTTCTTCCGAATCCTTTTGTTTTAAATTCATCAAAATAATCTGAAAACAGATCATCAATACTGTTGACTTTTCCTTCTTCAATCGCCTTTCCCAAAAGCATGACCGTAATCGCTTTCGTCATGGAAAAAGAGTTGGTATGTGAAAGTTGATGATAGCCGTTCCAATACTGTTCATGAACTAGTTTTCTGTCTTTTACTACAATAAAAGCGGCGGTATTGGCATGAATTAAATCATCAACTATATTTTTCGGTAAATCAGTTTTATTATAACTGGAAGATTCTTCCCAAATTTTAGGTGAAGCAGTTTTAATGATATTGCTTGTAAAAAGTTTTCCGTCATCAATATAAGCGGTGGATCTTCCCCGCAAATACGTTTTGGAAATGCCACTGAAGAGATAGCCATATCCAAAAAGATACATAAGAATAATGGCTACAACTAAAACAATAAGAACCGTTTGCAGAATTATTAACCACATATTTTGAATGATTAGTGTAAAACAAATCTATTCAAAAAAAGTGTATAAAAAAAGCCCTAATTTCTCAAGGCTTTTTATCTATATTTTTGAAAGTAAATTTCTGAAACTTGTCTTTTCGTCGATAATTCTTCTCAATTCCGATACCGGAACTCTTTCCTGAACCATTGTATCTCTGTCTCTTATGGTCACCGTGTGATCTGTTAAAGAATCGTGGTCGATCGTGATACAATAAGGTGTTCCAATCGCGTCCTGTCTTCTGTAACGTTTTCCGATCGCATCTTTTTCTTCGTAGAATAAGTTGAAATCATATTTCAAATCATTGAAAACTTTCTCAGCATATTCTGCCAAACCGTCTTTCTTCATTAATGGAAGAATAGCGGCTTTAATTGGCGCTAAAGCCGGGGGCAAAGATAAAACTGTTCTTTCTGAACCGTCTTCCAATACTTCATCTTTCAAGCAATGAGAGAATAGTGAAAGAAATAATCGGTCTAAACCTACTGAAGTTTCTACAACATAAGGCACATAATTTTCGTTTCTTTCAGGATCGAAGAACTGAAGTTTTCTTCCTGAATGTTTTTCGTGAGCTTTCAAATCAAAATCCGTTCTTGAGTGAATACCTTCCAATTCTTTGAAACCGAATGGGAAATTAAATTCAATATCAGCCGCAGCATTTGCGTAATGAGCCAATTTCTCGTGATCGTGGAATCTATAGTTTTCATCACCTAAACCTAAAGCTTTATGCCAGTTTAGACGTTTTTGTTTCCATTGTTCGTAGAATTCCAATTCTGTTCCCGGAGCAACAAAAAACTGCATTTCCATTTGTTCGAATTCACGCATTCTGAAAATAAACTGTCTTGCAACAATCTCATTTCTAAATGCTTTTCCGATTTGTGCAATACCAAAAGGAAGTCTGTGACGGGAAGTTTTCTGAACATTCAAAAAGTTAACGAAAATACCCTGAGCCGTTTCCGGTCTCAAATAAAGATCCATCGCAGAATCTGCAGAAGCACCTAATTTAGTTCCGAACATCAGGTTGAATTGTCTTACTTCCGTCCAGTTTTTAGAACCTGTATCAGGATCAGCAATTTCCAATTCTTCAATTAAAGCTTTTACATCAGCAAGATCTTCATTTTCAAGAGATTTTGCCAATCTTGAAAGAATAGCTTCTCTTTTAGCTCTGTAATCAATAATTTTTTGATTTGTTGCTACAAATTGTTCTTTATCAAAAGCATCTCCGAATCTTTTCGCTGCTTTTTCAATTTCTTTATTCTCTTTTTCTTCTATTTTCAGGCAGTAATCTTCTACCAAAACGTCTGCTCTGAAACGTTTTTTAGAATCTTTATTATCAATCAATGGATCGTTGAAAGCGTCTACGTGACCCGATGCCTTCCAAGTTGTTGGGTGCATCAAAATGGCTGAATCAATGCCGACAATATTTTCGTTAAGCTGTACCATCGCTTTCCACCAATATTGTTTGATATTATTTTTTAATTCAGCACCGTTTTGTCCATAATCATAAACAGCCGATAAACCGTCATAGATCTCACTCGAAGGAAAAATAAAACCATATTCTTTCGCATGAGAAATCACTTTCTTGAAAACATCTTCTTGCTTTGCCATAATTTTTTTAATCGTCTAAAGTGCAAAAATATGAATTTGAATTCCAATTCCATGAAATTCAACAAAAAAAGCTGTTAATAAACCGACAAATATTTACATTTTTGGTTTTTGGAGCCGGGAACCTGCTTTCACTACTCGCCATTTTTTTGGTTTCGGCGAAGCGGCGGAGCCGCTTCGCCGAAACCAAAAAAATGAGCTCAAACATGCCGTTCAATCAGAGCTAAATCAGTCGGTAATTTCAAGATTTCTATTTCAAAGAAACCCAGTCAAGTAAAATTGAAAATACTTTGTGAGCTTTGCTAAGTGAAATCGAAGATTCGACGTAGTCAAACGCCTTTGCGAACTTAAAAACGAATAGTAGTCAAAAAATCTTCAACCTTTGCGTTTAAAAAAGATTTTTCGGATATTCAAAAATTTGAAAGTAGATTTTTATAAAATAGATTTGAAATCTCTACTTTTGCCGAATGTTAGAAATTCTTTATCGCGACGAACATCTTATTGCCATCAACAAACCGAGTGGATTGCTGGTTCATAAATCTTTTTATGCAGGAGAAGCGGATACTTATGCGATTCAGGAGTTGAGGAAACAAATAGGGCAAAAAGTGTATCCGGTGCATCGTTTGGATCGAAAAACTTCGGGTGTTTTGTTGTTTACTTTAGATAAAGATACATTGAGAATGATGAGTACTCAATTTGAGGAGAAACTGGTTGAAAAGAAATACATCGCCATTCTCCGAGGTTGGACAAAAGAAGAAGAAACGATTGATTATGATTTAATCAACGAAAATGAAGTCAAGCAAAATGCAGTGACATATTATCGTCGTTTGCAAACTTCGCAAATCGATTTGCCTTTTTTAAAACATCAAACTTCAAGATATTGTTTAGTCGAAGCAATTCCTCAAACGGGAAGATTTCATCAGTTGAGAAAGCATTTTAAACATATTTTGCACCCTATTTTAGGATGTCGAAAACATGGTTGCAACAAACAAAATAAATTGTGGCTTCAAACATTTGGAATCAATAAAATGACGCTTCACGCTCATCAATTGATTTTTAATCATCCTATTTCTAATGAAAAAATTACTGTAAATGCCAAGATAGATGATGAGTTCAAAAGAGTGGGTGATATTTTAAAATTGGATTTAAGCGCATATTCTTAATTTCTTAAACTTCAATCAGCATACATTTTGTCATTTAATTTAAACGCAAAGGTTTAATTTTCCGATGTTTTGATTTTAGATGAGCAAAGGCAAATGAATTTGCTTCGCGAAGCTTGAAAACACAGCTTCATCAAATCAACTTGTTGATTAATCCTTTGCTCCTTAAAATATTACTTTCAATGAAATAAATCTTTGCGTTAAAAAGGTCTCGCACATTTAGCAAATTACACAGATCTTTTATAGATACCATTTATAATACCTTTTTCCATAAAATATCATACGTTAACCAACCATTAATTTTAAAATGAGTATTTTTGTAAAACTTTTTTTCAATGTACAAATCGCTCATTCGTCCGATCCTTTTCAAATTCGATCCTGAAGAAGTGCATCATTTTACTTTTTCAATGCTCAAGAATTTTGGATTTCTTACCAAATTATTTTTTCCAAAACCTATTGTAGACCAACGTCTGGAAAGAGAAGTTTTCGGCTTAAAATTTAAAAATCCTGTAGGATTGGCTGCCGGTTTCGACAAAAATGCTGTTTTATTTAATGAGTTGGGAGATCTAGGTTTTGGATTTGTGGAAATCGGAACGGTAACTCCAAAAGCTCAAGCTGGAAATCCCAAGAAAAGGTTGTTTCGTTTAATCGAAGATGGTGGAATCATCAACAGAATGGGCTTCAACAATGAAGGTCTTCAAGCTGCTATTGAAAAATTAAAAGGCAATAAAGGAAAAATCATCATCGGTGGAAACATCGGGAAAAATACGAATACAACACCGGAAAATTATACTCAGGATTATTTGGATTGTTTCGATGGACTTCACCCTTACGTAGATTATTTTGTGCTGAATGTAAGCTGTCCGAACGTTGGAAGTCACGCCAAACTGGAAGATGTAGAATATTTACGCGAATTAATCACAGAAGTTAAAAAAATAAATCAGTCAAAAGCTGTACAAAAACCAATTTTATTGAAAATTGCTCCGGATTTGAATAACAATCAGCTTGATGAAATTATCGAATTGATCGCCGAAACAAAAATCGATGGAATCGTAGTTTCCAATACATCGGTAAACAGAGAAGGCCTGAAAACTTCACCGGAAGTTTTAGAACAAATCGGAAATGGAGGTTTAAGCGGAAAACCGATTCGCGAAAGAAGCACAAAAATGATCAAATATCTTTCTGAGAAAAGCAACAGAGCATTCCCAATCATCGGAGTAGGCGGAATTCATTCTGCAAAAGATGCTTTGGAGAAGCTGGATGCAGGGGCAACTTTGGTACAATTATATACAGGTTTTATCTACGAAGGCCCGGAATTGATTAATGATATCAATAAAGCTATTTTAACGAGAGCGAGCCGTTTACCAAGATAATTACAGCTATATGAATATTATAATTTTTGCTATTTTAATGGTATTTCTTATTCCTGTTTTGAAATTTTTATTTCCGGTAACTAAAGAATTAAGAATTGGGACAGAAGATTTTTATCCCAATCTTTTCAGGAAAATATTCAAGAGAAAATAAAGAAAGAGAGTTCGTTTGAGCTCTCTTTTTAGTTATGGTTTTAGAGAAAAAAATGCGAAATCGTATAAATAATCAATCCAACCAATCCGCCAACCAAAGTTCCGTTTACTCTAATAAATTGCAGATCTTTCCCGACTTCCAGTTCCAGTTTTTCGCTGAGTTCTTTTCCCTGCCAGTTTCCAACGGTTGAACTGATGAGGTTCCCAAATTGATGGGTGTTTTTCAGAATATATTTATAAGCGGTTACACGAACCCAATGATCAATTTTATTTTGAAGATTTTCGTCGGTTTTTAAGTTTTGTGAAAATTCATTCAGATTTTTAGATAAATAATTTTTTAATGAAGATTGGTCTTCCTGTAATTCTTTTTTCAATGTATTTTTAATGGAAACCCAGATGTCATTGGAATATTCTTCCAATTTATCGCCTTTTAAAAGATCGTTTTTAATAGTCTTAAATTCTTCATCCCATTTCGGATCTTCCTTTAAATCAACTGAAAAGTCATAGATTTTTTGTGTGATCAAATGTCTCAGTTCATGTTCAGGATCTTCTTCAATTTCTTTGAAAAAATCAGATAGCCCGTTGGCAATTTTATCTGCTATTTTATTGTCAACAAAAGATGGAATGAAAGAATAACTTCCTTCTTTTACACGTTTTTGGATCATTTCATCATTTTCAATAATATAATTTTTAATCTGTGATGAGAGATTGGTAATAATCCTCTGATGATCGTTTTTCTCCAAAATATAATGAATCCCGTTGCCGACAATTTTATTCAGTTTAATATCATCCGTCATTTCAGATACTTTTTTGCTGATGAACTGGCTTACTGTAGAATCATCAAGTTTATTTAAAATATCTAAAACAATATCCGAAATATTTTTAATCAAAACTTCCTGATTTTTCTCTTTCCCAAGCCATTCTCCTACAAAACCTGAAATTTTTAACTTCTGAATATAAGGTCTGATATTCTGCGGGGAAAGAAAATTACTAACCACAAAACTTCCCAGATTATCGCCGAGTTTTTGTTTGCTGTTTTCAATTAAATTGGTGTGCGGAATCGGTAATCCAAGAGGATGACGGAACAAGGCTGTCACCGCAAACCAATCGGCTAAAGCTCCGACCATTGCAGCTTCGGAGAATGCCCGCACATAGCCCACCCAATGAGAATCGTTGGTTTTCTGAAGAATGGTTGTTATAATAAACAAGGCAGCCATCAGCAGAAATAATCCGGTGGCGAAGGCTTTATATTTTCTTAACTGTTTTCTTTTTGCTTCATCATTCATATGCTCAAATTTACTAAATTTGGTTGTGAACTTATCGTTTAATTTTCAATCTTATTATCAAAAATATTTAAAATAATTCTATGGAAAACCAAGCAAAAAACAATCCATACTATTCCAGAACAGATACCACGAAACTCGATATTCCCAATGAAGAATGGCAAAAAATCTTAGCTCCCGACTTGTATGCAATCTCAAGGGAAGCAGCGACAGAACGAGCTTTTACAGGAAAATACAATGATTTTGATGAGTTGGGCGATTATTATTGTGCGGTTTGCGGTAATCATTTATTCCGTTCTGATTCAAAATTTTCAAGCAGTTGCGGATGGCCAAGTTTTTTTGAAGCCGATAAAGAAGGAGTATATTATAAAAGAGATACCGCGTACGGAATGGAAAGGGTAGAGGTGCTTTGTAAAAGATGCGATTCGCACTTGGGACACGTGTTTGATGATGGCCCGAAACCTACAGGACTGCGCTATTGTATGAATTCTATCAGCCTTGAATTTGTGGGAGATTCTGAGAAATAATTGGGTTTTAAATCACAAAATCAGGAAGTTAAAGTTTCTTAAATTCAGTTAAACTTTGTGGAGTTATAATGCCTTGATAACTATGTTTTTATAAATTTGTCCCACTCAATTGGATTTAACATAATATTGAATGAAAGGATTTTATAGCTTATTAGGTATTGTTTACGTAGTAACTACTTCATTCTATCTGTCTCCAAGAACGGCGATTGTAAGGAATGAAATCAGTACAAAAAAAATTGAAAGAGTAGCCGACACGAAATCTGAGAAGACGGCCAATGCGGTATCTTCATCAGAAGAATTGTACAAATCTATTGCATTTGAAACAGGACACGAACTTAACGAAGAAGTTTTCTTCAAAGCCTTAACTGGTTTTGAGAATTTGAAGAAAGCTGGTTTGCTTAATCAGGATTCGCATTTACTTACGGTATGCGATTTTTCTATGTCTTCGAATACAAAAAGACTTTGGGTAATTGACACTGAAGAAAAAAAGGTATTGTTTAATTCACTCGTTGCCCACGGGAAAAACACGGGTGAAGAATTTGCCACCAACTTCTCGAATACCAACAGCTCACTGCAAAGTAGTTTAGGATTTTATATCACAGATGCTACGTATAACGGTGACAACGGATATTCTCTGAGATTGCTGGGGATGGACAAAGGTTTTAACGATGCCGCGTACAAAAGAGCCATCGTCATGCATGGCGCAGATTATGTAAGTGATGAGTTTGCAGCAATGCACAAAAGAATCGGGAGAAGTTGGGGATGCCCGGCGGTTCCGAGAGATCTTACACAACCGATCATTAATACAATAAAAGGAAGAAATTGCCTTTTTATTTATTATCCTGATCAAAACTATCTTTCCAAATCGGAATGGTTAAAAGCTTAAGAAAAAATAGAAAGCAGTCTGATTTTAGACTGCTTTTTTATTTTGTGAACAGAATTTTATTCTGAAAATACTTCCTTTTTCCGGTTCAGATTGCAGCGAAAGTTTACCCTGATGCATTTCGATAATTCTCTTGACAATTGATAAGCCAATACCGTTTCCTTTTTCGTAGCTTTTATTGCTTCCGCGATAAAAAAGATCAAATATTTTGGATTGATCTTCTTTCGAAATACCTATTCCATGATCGATAAAGCGGATTTCCAGATTTTTATTCTGAACTTCAATTTCTACTGAACAGTATTTATCTGAAGAATATTTGCAGGCATTTTCCATTAAATTTAAAAATGCAATCTGCAACAGATAAGGATTTCCGTGGAAATCATAATTGCTTTCGTCTTTATCTCCCCAACTGTCCATATAATTAATTCCGATTCTGTAATTCGGATTTTTCTGCAGTAAAGCCACTTTTGCATCTGCCAAAACTTCATCCAGACGGAGATCTACAAAGCTGATCTGCGAAACATCATAACTCGCTCTTGCAAAATCCAGCAAAGCCGAAGAAAGCTGTGACGCATGAGTCGCATCCTGTAAAGCATTATCAATCGAGATTTTATAATCATCTAAGGTTATATTCAGTTCTTTAGCGAGCTCAAGCTCAGCGATTAATGTGGAAAGTGGTGTCCGGAATTCATGTGAAATTGTTGTTACAAATTGTCTGTGATTATTAAAGGATTTTTCTAAACGATTAAAGGTTGAATTAAAAGTTTCGGTGAGCTCATAAATTTCATCTTTTGCTTTTGGAACCACCAATCTTTTGTTGAGGTTGTGTTCCGAAATATCGCGAATCTGAAGAATAATATCCTTTAAAGGTTTCAAAGTATAATACGAAAAAAGAAAGCCGATAATAAAAATAATGATGATAGAAATTATGTAAACGATAATAATATCTTTCTTGAATTCTTCAATATGGGCTTTTCCCGTTACATCAATGGCGCTTCCTATGATGTAAAAATTTTCATTATTAAATTCATACCTGAAGGCCATATATTGGCGGTCACGACGTTGCCACGTTATTTTATTTTTTTTTGTTTTAATCAGTTGATCCAAATAATACTGATTTTTTGAAGAAGGCTCAATATCTGTAAAGATCAATTCTTTTTTACTGTCATAAACGCTGATGTCTGCTTCATTTAGTATTTTTTTATTACGTTGGTGAAGCTCGCGTATTTTAGCATCGTTGATATTGGCATCAAATATAAATTCTGATCTCCAAGTAATTTTGTAGGCCAAACGATCATTAAATTCATCCTCACGGTTTTTCTCAGAGACAAAATAAAGCACATAGGCAAATACAAATAAAATTCCTGCGGTAAGAATGGCGTAATTGAGGGCTGTTCTGGTTGCTATTTTCATTGTTCGTGTTTAAAAATGAATCCCATTCCGGGTTTGGTGTGAATGAGCTTTTCATCAAAATCTTTATCGATTTTCTTGCGGAGATAGGCAATGTAAACATCAATATAATTGGTTCCTGTGTCAAAATGATTTCCCCAGACATTTTCGGCAATCTCCTCGCGGCTCAGCACTCTTTCTGCATTGCTTATCAAGAAAACCAAGAGCTTAAATTCTTTCGGGGTGAGATTAATTTCCTTTCCGTTTCTAAAAACACGATTGGTGTTTTTATTTACGGTAAGATTTTGATATTCAATACTGTTTGATACTTCGTTTTTCTTTGGCGAAGATGATTTTCTTAATAAAATAGCTTTTATTCGGGCATATAATTCTCTGATTTCAAAAGGCTTCACCATATAATCATCAGCACCGGCATCAAAACCTTCAATTTTTTCATCAATAGTTCCCAAGGCCGTCAGCATAATAATCGGCAGATCGGGATTTTTTTGCTTGATGATCCTGCTGAGTTCAATGCCGTTCATATTCGGAAGCATAATGTCGGTAATCACGAGATCAAAAACAATTTTATCTACCATCACCAGGGCATCTTCAGCATCTTCAGAAATATAAATCTGATAGCCCTGACTTTCCAGACCTCTCTTCAAAAGACTGGAAACACGGATATTATCTTCTATGATTAAAACGTTCATGCAGAAATAATTTAGAACAAATTATAAAGATTAATTATTTAAAATAAAAACAGCCAAAGGTTTGATTTTCAGTTGTTCTTTAAATCCTATACAAAGGTATCTCATATTTTCCTTTTACAGACTATGCTCCTGTGGTTTATAATAAATTTCTAAAGATTTTCTAATAGTTTTCTAACGACCTTCCTTGTTTTTCCAGCCTAATTTTGTCCCGTTGAAATCAACAATAAAGAGTAAGAATAAAGAAAATATCATGAGTAAAAAATCTTTTAAAATCGGACTTATTTTAGTTTCATTAATGAGTTTATACTCAAAAGTAGAAGCGCAGAAAAAGAATGATTTTAACAATCCGGGGCTTACGCATTATCTTAATGATGAACATTCTCGTTATATTTCAGTTAGCGGTTACGCAGAGCTTTGGGCGAGATACACACAGCTGAATCCGGGAAGTATGATTAATAATCAGGCGGAATCCAGTGCTTCAGACCTTTCATTGAGAAGAGTAAGAGTAAAAATGACCTACAAACCAACCGAAAAGTTAATGTTTGTATTACAGGGAGGAACAACGAATGTGAACGTAAATGCAAAAGGTAGCAATTATTTTGATCTTTTGGATGCTTACGCAGAATATTCATTTAGTGACAAAATAGCTTTCGGGGCGGGGCGCTCTACATGGAGAGGTTTATCAAGATTTACCACAGGCCCTTTGAATACGTTGTTATATGATTTGCCGGCATACGCGACTTCTAATGCGGGAGCAACCGATTATACGGTGAGAGAATTGGGCGCTTATATCAAAGGTCAGTTAGGAAGATTTGATTACCGTTTGGTGGTGGCAGACCCTTACACAATGGCGACCGCTGATCCTAAATTGAATGTGGCGACTTTCAGTAAAAATGCACCTCACAAAGACTTTTCAGGATATTTCAGATATGCTTTTTTAGATAAAGAAAATATTTCAACGCCTTTCAACTCCGGAACGTATGTCGGAAAAAAGAATGTATTGAGTTTGGGGGCTGGTTTCGATTATATTCATGATGCGATGTGGCACTTAGATGCAGATAAAAATACAGTGAATGACGATATGAAAAACTTCGCGGTGGATTTATTCTATGATGCTCCTTTAAACAAAGAAAAAGGAACTTCAATAAGTGCTTACGGAATGGCAACGCACAACGATTACGGCCCGAATTATGTTCGATATGTGGGAACCAACAATCCTGCAACTTCTGTAGATGCTTCGCTGGCAAGTCTTAACGGAGCAGGAAATGCAATGCCCGTGATCGGAACAGGAAATACCTATTACGTTCAATTGGGAGGAACGCTTCCTTATTTAAATAAAGAAAAAAAGAATCTTCAGCTTCAGCCTGCGGTAAGTATGCAATTGTCTGATTTGAAAGGTCTTCATGACAATGCCATCATCTACGATGCAGGAATTTCATTATTGATGAACGGAATGTCTTCAAGACTGTCCTTCGATGCTCAAAACAGACCTGTTTATACAGCTGATCCTTCCAATAATGCCGTGGTTTCAGATAGAAAATGGCAATTTGTTTTAAAATACAGAATAGATTTTAATTAAAAATAACATGAATAGTATGTTAGAATAGGTTTTTAAATGGCGGGATGCCGGAAGAGGGAGGTTGATGTGAACTTCATAAACGATTTTGCCTCTTGCCTCCATCTTCTGGCTTCCAACTTCAAGCCCAAAACCTACTTTCTTTCATAAGATTCGTACTAAAATAATATTACAATGGAAAGAAGAAAATTTTTATTCCGATCAGTGCAGGCTTCGGCGTTGCTGCTGATCTCAGGAAGCGTATTTGGATCTGCTTTACCGATGTTTAACCCTATAAAAAAGAAAAAAGTGTACTTTCATTATTTATTGTTCTGGCTTCGAAAAGATCTTTCTGAGGCTGAAGTAAAAGAGTTTGAAAACTTTTTTGAAGGTTTGAAAAAATTGCCTTATCAAAAAAATCTACGCTACGGAAAACCTGCGAATTCATCACCAAGAGCGGTTCTTGATAATACCTTCACGTACAACGCTTCTATGGAGTTTGATACGTTGGAAGAACTGGAAGCCTACGGTCAGCTTCCTGAGCATTTGGCTTTAGTTCAAAAATATAAACCATTTTTCGAAAAAATGATGGTTCATGATACTGTTTACAATTAAAATAAAAAATTTAAATTTATAATGAAAAATTTCATTAAAGGCTTCAGCCTTGTTTTAGCATTAAGCACCGTAGGTTTTATGAACGGACAAAACAAAGACCATAAAAAAGTAAGCGTAAAAGTAGAAGAATCTACCGAATTTATTCCGGCGGTTAGATTAATTAATAATCCTGACGGTTCATGTGCCTTCGAAAAAGGAAAAATCCCAACTTTGAAGCACATGAACACCACCACTTTCTGGATGAGCAATAAAACGGAAGAATGGGAAAAGAATGCTCACCCTGCACCGAGAAGGCAGTATGTGATTACCATTAAAGGAAATATTAAATTTAAAGTAACCGATGGTTCTACATTTATGATCAAGCCGGGAACTGTTCTTTTAGCTGAAGATCTTAAAGGAAAAGGGCACAGCTGGGATATGGTGAAAAGCAAAGAATGGGAAAGATTATACATCCCGATTGCTGAAGATGCTGATGATTTCTTTATTGCAGATAAAGACTAGTCTGAACACAATCATTTTAAGTATTTTATATAATTTCGTACAAGGGAAAAAGCAGTCGGTTTTGGCTGCTTTTTTATTTTTGAACCGAATTATTCCACGTATTCATTGATTTTACTTCTGACCTCCGAAAGATCGCCCATGATTCTCGCTACAATTTTTCCGTTTTCATCAATTAAAAGATGCAATGGATAGCCAGTGGCATTGAGTTTTTTCTGAAAGTCTTTATTCATATCAAAAAAATTGAACCATGTAGCATTATTTTTCTGAAGAATGGTTTGGGCTAATTTCATTCTTTCAGGCTTTTGTTCATCAGTAACCGTGATGAATTGCACTCCTTTGTCTTTAAATTCATGATAGAGATTCACAATTTCAGGCATTCCTTTTACGCAAGGTGCACAGGAAGTTGCCCAATAATCAATAAAAGTGAGTTTATGATTTTTAAAATCTTGAGTCGTTAATTTATTATTCTTATTAAAATAAATGTCAGGAATTTTATTTCCCGTTAATGTTTTTTTCTCAGTTAAAAGTTTGTTTTCCAGTTTTTTGTATAAAGTATTCTTTTTTATAAAAGGTGAAAATAATTTCATGTTTTCCAGATATTCAGGATGATAATTGTACAGAGTATAATCATTTACAATTTCCCACAACGCAGCATAAGAATTTGGATTTTTTTTGATGTATTGACTTAAAATTTTCTGCTTTTCATCAAAGCTGGTCAGGCTATCCATTTTTTGTGGATCTGTAGATTTGATATAAACGGAGCTTAATGATTTCTGCAAATTTTTAAAATCCCGATTGGTTGGAGAATCGATATTGATTTCTGTTTGATTCTTGAAAACTGGAAGTTCAATGTCATATTTTCCTTTTTCGAGAAAGAAAATTTTAGAAATAGCAAATGATTTATTTTTCTTATCAAGATAAGTGAAAGCAACCGGCTGAGGATATTCTATAAAACCCTTTATGAGGTTTTCCTTCTGAACTTTTATAGTATATATAGAATGGTCAGACGGAAAAAGAGATGTGTTTTTATTCAGCTGTATTTTGAATGTATATAAATCTCCAAAGCCTTTTCTCGTCATCGGAGCACCTAGAATCAAGCTGTCGTTTACATAAGAATCTGCAGTTAGATTAATTTCAAAGTTATTTTGTGAAAGCAAAAAATTCGAAATAAAAATCAATAAAATATAGTTGAGTTTTCTCATAGATCTATTTTCATGGCTTATGCTAACTTACAATTTTTTTTATTTATGATGATATGATTTATTTTCTTAATCTTTTTTTAACGCAAAGATTTAATTAACATATTCTCATATCCAAGGAGCAAAGAAGAATAAACAAGTTGATTTGATGAAGCGATATTTTCAAGCTTCGCGCAGCAAATTTCATTTGCCTTTGCTTTCTGAAAATTATAAGATCGAAAATAAAATCTTTGCGTTATAAAAAAACGAATAAAAATCCGATAATTACTTCGTTTCAATATCCACAATTTTCTTCCCGTTTTCACCCAAATAATGAACAAGTAATTTTTCAAATACTTTATAGCCTTCATCGGCATTGGTGAAAATTAAAATACCCTGTTTGGTTTTTGGTAAAATAAATGTAATGCACTGGCTACCCAAATCAGAACCACCATGAGATAGCGCTAATTCTCCATTTCCCAAATCATAAATTTCAAACCCCAATCCGAAATATTTATTTTCCTTTGTTTTCACCTGCTTTTTGATCATTTCAGAATAAATCTTGGGGCTTAGATTTCCGCTTTCCAAAATATTGACCAGAAATTTTCCGTAATCTTCTATCGTCGTGTGAAGATCATCGGCAGCATTGGCAGTCGTATTTTTAAGGATTTCGTATGGCTTTTCGTTTTTGTCATAGCCAATGGCAAATCTCTTTTCATCAGTATTTTGATCCCAAATATAGTTGGTGTCGTTCATTTGTAGAGGTTGAAAAATCAATTCTTTCGCTAATTGATCTAAACTTTTTTTGAACTTTATTTCAATAGCTTTTCTTAAATATTCCATTCCTTCACCGGAGTATTGATATTTTGTTCCGGGTTCAAAATCGAAACTCAGCTTTTTATTCTCTTTCATCCATCGCCAGTTGGGAAAACCTGTTTGGTGGCTCAAAATAATTCTTGTGGTCAATTTTTTTGTTCTTGGATCGTTGGTAATATCAGAATCAACCCAATAGTTGGAAATAGGTTCATCCAAATTCCATTTTCCGGAATTGACCAACTGTAAAGCAACCATTGCCGTAATGGGCTTAGTAAGCGATGCTACATTAAAAATTGTATTGTAAGGTGCTGAAATATTCTCTTTAATTTCACCGAAGACTTTTATCTGTTTAAGCTTTCCATTTTCGATAATTCCGAGTCCAAGCGTGCGAATATGATTTTCCTGTAGCCAATTTTCTATCGCAGGATCATTATCAAAAATCTCTGTTTGAGCTTTAATTTTAAAAGTGAAAAGAAAGAAGAATGGAAGCAAGAAATACAATGTTTTTGTCATAGTTTTTAATTTTCGACAAAGGTTGAATTTCCTGCTTTTAATACAAAAAAATGAACCCGACAAAAACCCGACAATCATAAGTTGTAATTATATCATATTGAAATTCAGTTTATAATGTAATTTTTGTTTTCGATCGATTTCAATGGCATTTCTAATAATCATGAATACATTAGACAAGACAATAATGATCAAAATGCCTAAAGTATAGTTTCCGCGCAACTTTAAAAATATCCAAAGCATGAAAATAATAGGCGCAGAAATCGTCCAGATGATTTGAAGTGTAATAATTTGTTTGGCTACATTATTTTTCTGTTTTAGCTTAAACATTAAAATAATCGGAAGTAAAATATTTAGTGGAGGAAATAAAATAAATGGAATGGAAGAAAGGTTGATGATTTTAATAAAAGAATAATTGATAAGAACTTCCTCTGCTTTTTCTTCGATGAACTGTTTTTCTGTCGGTTGCTCTGGAATTGCTATTGCTTCCTCAGGAATATTCTGAAGTATATTTTCTTCAATTCCTAATGTTTGAGATAAGGTACGGAGCGTATATCCTTTTGGAATTGTTCCTGCTTCTATCCGCTGAATCGTCCTCACAGAAATACCAGAGCTCTCCGCCAGCTCTTCCTGAGTCAGGTTTTTAAGCTCTCGTATTTCTTTTAGTTTGGACATGTTTGTTTTCTTAAAAAGATAAAATTAAGAAAACTTCTTGAAAACCAACGTTGCATTATGACCTCCGAAACCGAAAGCGTTGCTTAATGCAAAATTGATATTCTTTTCTTTTGCTTCTCCAAAAACGATGTTTACATCTTTCGGGATATTTTCATCAATAGAATGAAGATTAATGGTTGGCGGAATAATTCCTTTTTCAATCGCCTTAATAGAAAGGATGGCTTCTGCTGCACCTGCTGCTCCTAATAAGTGACCTGTCATAGATTTTGTAGCACTTAGATCAAGGTTTTTACTACCGTTGAATAATTTACTGATTCCTTTTAATTCAACCAAATCTCCCAATGGAGTAGAGGTAGCGTGAGGATTTATATAATCAATATCTTCTGTATTGGCACCCGCTTCTTTCATGGCAAGCTGCATTGCTTTGATTGCGCCCACACCGTCAGGATGAGGTGCTGTCATGTGATGAGCATCAGCAGTCATCGCTGCTCCGCCAAATTCAGCGTATATTTTTGCACCTCTTGCTTTAGCGTGCTCATATTCTTCCAAAATCAAAGCTCCGGCACCTTCTCCCATTACAAAACCGTCTCTTTCTGCATCGTAAGGACGGCTGGCGGTAGCAAAATCGTCATTTCTTGTCGACATCGCTTTCATACTCGAGAAACCACCGATGGAAGCTTCTGTAATTGCCGCTTCCGAACCACCGCTGATGATTACTTTTGCTTTTCCTAAACGGATATAGTTGAAGGCATCCATTAATGCCGTATTTCCTGTAGCACAAGCCGAAATTGTGGTATAATTGATTCCCTGAAGACCAAATTTCATAGAGATCATTCCTGAAGCCATGTTGGCAATAAATTTAGGAACGAAAAACGGATTAAAACGTGGCGTTCCGTCGCCATCGGCAAAGTTCATGACTTCATTTTCGAAAGTAATCATTCCACCTTGTCCTGTTCCCCAGATTACACCTGTATCAAAAGGATCCATATTTTCAAGCTCCAATCCTGAATCTTTTATGGCTTCTGCGGATGAGTACATGGCGTATTGTGAGAAAAGATCGCTTCTTTTTATTTCATTATGATTTAAATAAACCTTAGGATCAAAGTTTTTAACTTCACATGCAAAATGCACTTTAAATTTTTCTGTATCAAAATGCGTGATTTTATTTGCTCCGCTTACTCCGTTGATACTGTTTTGCCAGAATTCTTCGACATTATTTCCCAAAGGCGTCACTGCGCCTAATCCTGTAATGACAACTCTTTTCATTTTAGTTATTGATTTTAAATAGATTAGAGGTTCCTCTTGCAATAAGTCTTGATTTGTCTGCGTTCCATATCTCGCATTGTGCATTCACAAATTGCTTTCCTCTTTTTATAATTTTCGTTTCGGCTACAATATTATCATTTTCTTTGGCAGCGGAAAAATAATCGATGCTATTATTTACCGTAACGATGAAGGTTTTTTCATTTAATGAAAACATCGTAGCACCAATAACGTCATCAATGATAGCCGCTGTAACACCGCCATGAAGATTTCCCATTGGGTTCAGCCATTCTTCTCTTACCGTATATTGAAATTCAATATGTCCTTCTTCTGCCGAAATCACGATGGGGTTGAGCCATCTCATGAATGGGGAAGGGGATGCTGTAAATTCTTTTCCGACAAATGATTGAAGTACTTGTAATTTATCCATATTTATAAATGATTTTGTTTTAATTCTTTATCAATAATGAGTAAAATTCGATCTAAAGCAAGGTTGAGATATTTCTCATCACCCGTTGTTTTTGAGAGTAAAATTCCTCCTTCTACCGTCATAATGAAAAATGCACCCAGTTCTTCAGCATTGATTTCCTGATGAACCTCACCATTTTCCTGACCGTCTTTTATCACCTCTGAAATATTGTGTATCCAGACTTCAAAAGATTTCGCGACTTGCTTTCTGAGATCTGGAAAAGTATCATCTGCTTCTGTAGCTGCGTTCATCAAAGGGCAACCTCCCTCCTCAAAAACCGTTTTCCAGTTTTTGCGATAAAAGTTAACAAAGGCCTGTAATTTGTCAATTGTTGTCGGAATTTCCTGGCTTAAAGAACGAGCCATATTTTTACCCAAAATACCTGAATTATATTTGTAGACCTCTAATGCAACTTCATCTTTACTGGCAAAATTTCCATAGATGCTTCCTTTCGTTAAGCCTGTTGCCTCGGTAATATCTGATAAGGTCGTGGAAATATAACCCTTGGTATTAAACAAAGCAGCCGTTTTTTCGATAATGAATTGTTTTGTCTTTTCTGCTTTTGACATTTTCAATTGATTATGATGCAAATATACAAAAATATACCGATTGGTATATTTTATTTTGAAATTATAAATTATCAGTTTCATCTATCATATTAAACCATTAAGATTTTGTTTAAGAAGTTTAGATTAGTTAAGATGAATCTTTGATTTTTTACGTTTTGGTTAAAGCCTTTTTGTTTACTTTAAAAAAAGAAAACGGGCTAAAGCCCGTTCCTATTGATGATTGCTTCATCATTATTTTATCCATTTAATTTGTCATTCCGGAGGAATCTCGACGAAATTATTAGAGATATAGTTGAAAAATCTTTGCTGAGATTCCTTCGGAATGACAAAAATGATGCTTTAATTTAGTTCGCTAAAGTAGCGTCCAAAGTAATTTCAAAGTTGAAAGCTGCACTTACAGGACATCCTTCTTCTGCGATTTTAGCATATTTTTGGAATTCTTCTTCTGAAATCCCCGGAATTTTTGCGGTTAAAGTCAATTCCGATTTTGTGATTTTTCCGATGGTTGGATCTAATGTGATCACAGATTTTGTAGTCAATTCTTCAGGAGTGAAACCAGCCTGGGAAAGTTCTGCGCTCAATTTCATGGTGAAACATCCTGCGTGAGCCGCTGCTAATAATTCTTCAGGGTTTGTTCCCACGCCATCAGCAAAACGGCTGTTGAAAGAATATTGCGTTTGGTTAAGCGTTGTACTTTGAGTAGTGATATGTCCGTTTCCTTCTTTAATGGTACCGTTCCAAACGGCTGTTGCGTTACGTTTCATAATGTTTGTTTTTGTATTGTTTAAATATTAATTGAATTTTGATGTTACAAAGGTATATCGGGAATTTATCAGAATAAATGCATAAATTGACTTAAATATTGTACTTTTTTCCCGAAGTGTAATTTTTCTTGAAATTTGTAGGTGTACTTCCGATTTTATTGGTGAAAAGTCGATTAAAATAAGCTGGATCTTCATAGCCTAAATCATAGGCGATTTCTTTCACGGGTTTATCAGTATAAAATAAAAGTCTCTTGGCTTCCAGTAGAATTCTGTTGATGATCAGCTGGTTCGGAGATTCAAGATGTAAATTTTTAAATTTATGCGTTAATGTTTTCGGAGCGATGTGAAGAAGATCTGCATAATCTGCAACATTGTGTTTTTCTCTGAAATGAATTTCTAAATGTCTGCTGAAATCACGAAAAATATCCAATTCATTACTCGGAATTTTTATTTCATCATTATCCAAATTTTGCTTTTTCCATTTTCGGGTTGCTCGAATGATGATTTGTTTTACGTAAGTTCGGATCATTTCCTCGGCAGAAGAATCTTTCCATTCCAGCTCGTCTTTGATGTTTTGAAATAAATTTTTAATGATGAAATTTTCATTCCCATCAAGCTCTACAAAAGGGATTTCAAATACATTGTGAAAAAGTAGTCCGTCACACGCAACTTCTTTATCATGAATCTGAATGCAGTAAAAATCTCTGTTATAATACAGAAGAACCGCTTCTTCATTTCCTTTTTCAATTTTTAAATGCTGGTTGGTCAGGAAAAATAGAGTAGGTTTGGTGGTCGTAAAATGATTAAAATCTACAGAAAGTTCATATCCTGTTGGAATAAAAAATACTTTGATGTCATAACGAAACCTATTTCCATTAACTATTTCAAGGTTTTCCTGTGAAAAATTTTCTAAACCCAGTTTCTTATAATTGTCTTCGAAAATAAGCGGATGCGACATTCATTTACTTTAGTTTAAAGATACAAAAAAGCATGGCTTCTTCATTATTAAATTATTGAAACCATGCTTATCGTCTATTAAATTTTTTTTGAACCATTAAGAAAATTTAAGTTGTTAAGCTTAATTAAGAAAATCAATTTGATTTTACTAAAAGCGAAGCTCAACTTAATATTCTAAACTCCTTAACAGAAATCTTAATGGTTTAAATTCAAAAGAATATCATTGAAAATGATTTAGAATTTTGTATAATCAATCAACTCTACAATTCTAAAATTCTCAGACACTCAAACCTAGAAAGTCACATCAAGTCCGACATAGAAATTAGCCTTCATAATCGGAGCATACACCATTCCGCCATCAAAATAATTTTCGAAAGGATTTTTAAAATCGACAATTGCGTTTTTCTGATAATAAGAAGTTAGGTTTTCACCCCCAATATACGCTCTGATTTTTTTATTGAAATTCCTTGAAATCTGTGCATTTAAAATCGCATAAGATTGTGAATATGTTGGTAACTGGAATTCTTCAGGATTTGAAGAGGTATTCGGAAGTCTTTGTTTTCCGACTAAATTTAAAGTTGTATCAAAACTCCAGAAACCACCTTTGGTATTTTTGTTGGTTGAATACGCCAAATTCACAAAACCTCTGTGTTTCGCCATGAACGGGACTTCACGTCTTCCATCCAGATAATCTGCCTGAACATCGTAATATTTATAAGCCAATCTTACATCAAAATTTTTAAAAGGCGTAAAATCCCATTGCGTTTGGAAAGAATTGGCGAAAGATTTTCCTTCAAGATTATAGAAAGTCAGTTGCTGAGGTGAACGGTCTAAATCTACCATCACCTGATCCTGAAAATCCGTTCTGAAAAAGTCGGCAACAATTGTGGATTTTCTTCCGAAAATTTTAAACTCTTGCTGTAAACTTGCGCCATAATTCCATGCGATTTCGGGTTTTAAGCCGTAAATATTTCCGCCATTTTGTAAAATCTGAACATTTCTGTTTGACGCAAAATATTGCTGACTTTCCGCAAAAACATTTGCTGTTCTGAAACCTCTTCCTGCAGAAAGTCTCAAAATAGTTTGTGGAGTGAAATCATATTTAAAATTCAATCTCGGTGTGAATTGAGTTCCGGCCAAATTGTGAAAATCAACTCTTGCTCCTGCAACCAAAGTATATTTTAGACCTGTCAAAGTATATTCTGCAAAAGCTCCGGGAACGATTTCGTTTCTTTTAAAATTGTCTGTTAAATACGTTTCATCGTAGCCGTCATACATAAAACTCGCTCCAGCTTTGTATTTGTGATTGGTATTTCCTAAAATACTTTCAAAAATTAAATTTGAATAATACGTCTGCTGTTTTCCTGAATAATTTCTCAATCCAAAAAAGCTATCTTGTTGATGATAAGTGTATTGGTTCATCCAACCCAAACTTTGGTAAGGCTTTCCTTTGAAAACATAACCTGTTTTATTCCAAACCTGAAATCTTGAAATATCAATTCCGACTCCGTAAAGTGATTGTTTGTCCTGTGGAATTTTTTTATCGAAACCAATTTGTCCTGAAGTTCTTTCGTCTTTAATAAAATTAATTCCAAAATGCGAACCCAATCCTGATTTTTCCAAATCGTTATAATTCAATAAATAAGCTACATTTAACTGAGTCCCTTTTGGTCTGTCGAGAAATCCATCGTCATTCATGTCCGTGTCTCCAAAAGTTCCGTTTCCATGAAGCAAAAATGTCTGTGACCATTTCTCATTGATGGGCGAAACGCTTGTGATGTTCGCTTCAGCTCTTCCGTTGAAATCAGCAAATAAATTCAATGAAGTTTCCGGTTTTTCCGCATTTTTTAACAATTCTGTATTGATTTGTCCTGTAATGCTTTCGTAGCCGTTTGTAACGGTACTTCCGCCTTTTGTCAACTGAATACTTTCAATCCATCTTCCGGGAATGAAGTTTAATCCGTAAGCAGAAGCTAATCCTCGGATTTCGGGCAATAATTCTTTTGTTAAGCTCGTGTATTTTTGATCTAAACCTAACATTTTTAACTGTTTTGTTCCCGTCACTGCATTGCTGAAAGAAACATCAACGGTTGCGTTGGTTTCAAAGCTTTCGGATAAATTACAACAAGCGGCTTTTAACAGTTCTTTTTTATCAATATTAAAAACTAATCCGGCTTCTTTTTTACTTAATGAAGTCGCGGCTTTTCCTCCCGTTAAGGTTACTCCTTCGATATGTTTTTCGTGTCCGTCATGATTTTCTATGGAAGCAGAATGTTCTGAATGTTTCGATGATGTGCTTTCTTCCATATGAACCTTTGGGTTTGCTTCCCCAAAAGGGATTTCTCTGTCATACAGACAACATCCGGGAAGTCCGTTATACACAGAATCCGTTGATTTATATTTTTCATTATCATGCCCAACATCTGCAATTTTCTTTAAAATTTTATCAGACGAAGTTTTAGACGAATCGAAATTTAAAATCACGGTTTGGGTTTCTGCATTCCATTCTGCAGAGGTTGCTCCGGCATCTTTAGCGGCTTTTTCAATTCTTGCTTTACAAGATCCGCAATTGCCTTTTACATAAAATTCATTCTCTTTTTTAGAATGATGTTCATGGTTTTCCGATGTGATAGACGCTAGATCTCTTTCGTAATGACAACACCCGGGAAGATCTTCGTATGTTTCGTTAGGTGCTTTGAATTTTTCATTGTCATGTCCTGCTTCGGCAACTTTTTTAAGAATCTCATCCGAAGAAACATCCTTTGTTTCTAATGTTAATGTTTGTGTATCAATAGAATAGCGTGCTGTTTTGGCACCTGCCTTTTTGGCTGTTGTTTCTATTCTTTCTTTACACATTTCGCAGTTTCCTTTTACTTTAAACTGGCTTTTAGAAAGATTTTGAGCAAATATAAATTGTGTAGATAATAGGAATAGACCAAGTATAAACCTGGAAATATATAATTTCATTTTGTTTAAAATTTAGATTAATTGAAAATTTAATGTAACAATCTAGCGATGTAATAATTTGACAATCATTGATAAATTGCTAAACTGATACAGTGGTATATTTATTAATTAACCTATTTTCGGCGGTTGCCAGATTTCTTTTAAACCATCTGAAATATGAGGGTCTGAATACTGAAACTGTAAGTTTTTATTGGCTTTATAGTAAGAAAACTCCAGATACAAGCTCTTTGAAAAAGGAGTTTCTATGAAAGTGTAACACAAAACACAAGAAGAGCAGCAATCATCATTACAGGAAGATTGTTTTTCTTTGTCATTGTCTTTTTTTGTGGAATGATCTTTATGGTTGCTTTTACAACAATCCATTTTAGAATCACTTTGACAGCATGTTTCCTGCGAAGCTTGAGCATAGAAATTATCTTTGGGAATTAAAAAAATCCCAAGGCAGAAAATAATCGTTATGATCTGAAATAATTTCACGACTGCAAAAATACAAAATTTATGGCAATGCTTCGCCAACTTTCACAGCGCAATTATGCCAAGGCTCTCCATGAGCTGGATTTAATGCAGGTTTTGGACCAGTCGGTGCAGGCGTTGGAGCCGGAGCTGGTGTATTTTGAGCTATGGTTTGTACAGGTTGTGGCTGAGGCGCAGGGGCTGGCTTGCTATTCAAAGGTTGTCCTACAGGGATGTCGCAACGGTGTCCTGGCTGCCCGTGTGGTGGGTTCATTCCCGGTGCTGTTTTTACGGGTTCCCCGTTATTATCTACAGAAAATTTTCCGGGTTTTAAAGCGTTCGGATCTATCTGAATGGTTTGAGTTCCGTTTGCATTTTGAGTCACTTGTTGTGCAGGTGCTGGTTTGCTGTTCAAAGGTTGTCCTACAGGAATATCGCATCGGTGTCCTGGCTGTCCGTGTGGAGGATTCATTCCCGGAGCAGTAGCTGTTGTAGCGATGGGAGCGGCTTGCGGAGTGCTTTTTATTCCTGCCTGATCTAAAATTGAGGCTTTAGGAGCGCTAACAGTTGGAGACTGAACTCCTGCTTCTTCCGTTAAATAAGTGGGTCTTTCGTCTTTTTTACAAGAAACTGAGAATATAGAAATGGCAAGAATGCCCAACAATGTATTTTTCATAACTAAACGTATGAAACAAAATTAGCAAAACATTTTTAATTGCTTTGCTAATTTTACATTTTATAATGATATTTTGGAATTAATTCTTAACCAAAAGTCTGAATCCTTCTCCGTGAACGTTGATAATTTCCAATCCTTCGTCATCTTTTAACAGCTTACGAAGTTTTGCGATGTACACGTCCATACTTCTTGCCGTGAAGTAATTTTCCTTTTTCCAGATCTTTCTTAAAGCCAAATCTCTCGGCATGAAATCGTTTCTGTGAATGCAAAGAAGTTTCAACAATTCATTTTCTTTTGGTGAAAGTTTGTATTCGTTGTCGCCGACTCTTAATTGTCTCAACATAGAATCAAAGAAGATATTGCTGATTTTGAATTGCTCCTGCTCTTCATTTTCCAACGTAGAACTTCTCTGAAGAATAGCTTTGATTTTATATAAAAGAAGTTCAGTATCAAATGGTTTGGTGATATAATCATCTGCTCCCAACTGATATCCTTTTAAAATATCTTCTCTCATATTTCTTGCCGTTAAGAAAATGATCGGTGTATTTTTATCGATTTTCTTTACATCTTCGGCCAACGAAAATCCGTCTTTTTTAGGCATCATGACGTCGAAAATGCAAATGTCGAATTCGTTTTCTGTAAATTCTTTTAACCCCTGTTCACCGTCTGTGGCAAGAGTGACCTCAAAGTTATTGATCGTTAAATAATCCTTCAACACCGCCCCGAAACTTTGATCGTCTTCTACTAATAATATTCTGTTGCTCATAGTTTTAACAATTAATAATTAACAATTGCGAATGAATTGCTTCACTCAATTCTAGTATATTTTGTAATTTGGTTTATATTTTTATTTTAAACATCTTAACTCATCGGAAGCTTGATCGTAAACGTACTTCCTTTTCCTTTGTTGGAATCCACAATTATTTGTCCTTTGTGAAGATCCACGATTTTCTTCACATAAGACAATCCTAAGCCCTGTCCTTTTACATTGTGAATATTTCCGGTTTCTTCTCTGAAGAATTTTTCGAAAATCTTTGTTTTATTTTGGGTTTCCATTCCCATTCCTTTGTCTGAAATTTCAAGCACATAAAAGTTTCCTTCATTGCTCGTTTTAATACTGATTTCAGGCGCTTCCGGAGAGTATTTATTGGCGTTATCCAATAAGTTTACCAGCATATTCGAGATGTGGAATTCGTCTATTTTAAAAGTGTAGTTTGTTGCATTGAATTCCTGCGTTAACGACCCATTTCTTTGTTGAACGATCAGATTAAAAGATTCTACTGTTTTTCGGATCAATTCTCGAACGTTGGTTTCTTTTAAGAATAAATTCACCTCATTTCGTTCCAGTTTCGACATGTTGAGAACATTTTCCACTTGCTTTTTCATCCTTAAATTTTCCTGCTTTATCAATTCAGAATAATATTTAACCTTATCTGGATTGGTCGCAATTTTATCGTTTGCCAAAGAGTCGGTCGCCACAGAAATGGTTGCCAATGGCGTTTTAAACTCGTGAGACATATTGTTGATGAAATCGGTCTTTACCTCTGCCAGTTTTTTCTGCCTCATCATATAATTAATGGAAATAATATAAATTCCCAGAATCGTTAATAAAGAAAGGAAGGTTCCAAGCAACATTGGCCAGTTGTTCATTGCCAAAGAATATTCTTTTTTCGGAAAAACTAATGCTAAAGTATACAAAGTACGCTCTTTACTGTCTGTGAAAAGAGGATAGGTATAAGTGTTGTTATCTTTTTTATCCTTGTAAATTTTATCGGCAATCGTCGTGAGTTTGTTATTCTTATCTGTAACTCCATAACCGAATGAAGCAGATATTCCTCTGATTTTTAATTCTTTAGAAATGACAGAATCCAGCACCACAGGATCTACTCTTCTGGTGATGGGTAAATTGTTTCCATACACTTTGGCAAACTCTTTCATCGTGTAATCGCCGTTTTCAATATCTCTATTAAGCTCGGCGGTCATGAGTTCGCGGTTAGTAGTATCTCTTTTTACTTTGTAGGCAGCTTCATCGGTGTAAAGGGTAGTCCATTTTATAGAATCTCCTTTTTGCGAGATCGGAAGCTGGTTTTTTTCGATGATATTTTTTGCGTAGATGATCTGCCTCTGTGTTCCGGAGTCTTCTACTTGTTGAATCGTCGTTAAAGAAGGTTGTTTGCTGCTGGCAAGAACATTTTTTCTCAGTCCCTTGAAGTTTTTATCTAAATACTGATCGACTTCAATTTCCTCAATATTTTTAGACACATTTTCGAGTGCTGAATACACTTTGTTGGAGAAATCCTGTTCAAGAGCACCATAATAACGTTTCAGCCAATAAAATTGGAGCGTAACAAAAACAATCAGTGAGATCGTCATAAACACCGAAATTATTGGGATGAATTTATTATTCATTTACTTTAATTTATAAGTTTTTTAAAAAAGTGAATGTTAAAATTAATTATTTTAAGACTTGATAAACAAAAAACGAGCCAAAAAATTGTGTAATTTTTCTTAAAACTGTGTTTTTTAACATTTATTTATAAATTTTAAAATACTTGTCATTAGAAAAGTCCTGTGAAAGAATAAAGGTTTAGCTTTGTTTTAAACAAAATAGTAATATGGAATCTGATATCATTTTTAACAAAGATTTTGATTCGAACAGCGTGTATGTTATGAAAATTTATCATGCTGATGTCTCAAAAGTATGGAATTATTTCACCCAATCTGAATTATTAGATGAATGGTGGGCTCCCAAACCCTGGAAATGCGAAACTAAAAGTCAGGAATTCAAAGAAGGTGGGGTTTGGTTGTATTCAATGGTTGGTCCGGAAGGTGAAAGGCATTTTGCAAAGGTAAAATATGGTGAAATCATTGAGCACAGAAGCTTCGACGGAACAGATACTTTTTGCGATGAAAACGGAAATGCAAATCCTTATTTTCCGGAAGCTAAGTGGCTGTTTGGTTTTACTGGCGTGGAAGAAGGGACAAAAGTTACCGTCAACATTCATTTTCAGTCACACGAAGCAATGACACAATTGCTGGAAATGGGCTTTGAAGAAGGTTTTAAAATGGGACTGAATCAGCTAGAAGAGATTTTAATTTGAGAATTTGAAAATGAAATAATTTGAAAATTTTTAAAACGATATTTTATCAATTTTAATAAAAATCATAAAAAATGGAAAGTAAAAACCTTACTTTCCATTTTTAAATTATTTTATTCTCCAATCAATTCTTCATCCTGAAAATACTGAATGATCGCTTTTTTCATTAAAATTTGCTGTTCATTCGGTTTTAATTCCGGGAGTGGTTCAAGCTCTTCCCAATGTGGATATCCATCATTGTCATAATGCGAAAATTTATAATATCCAAAAGGCTCCAGCAATCTACAAACTGCGATATGAAGGAGGTTTACTTTATCGTCTTTCGTATATTTTTGCTGGCCGCTTCCCAATTCCTGAAGCCCGATTAAAAACAAATACGTTTCAATCGGTGCATCTTTTTCAGTATCAAAATTTTCGATGAAAAATTGTTGTACTTTTTGCCAGTATTCTGCTTCGTTAATCATCTTTTCTATCTTCTAATTTTAATAAAAATGCATATTCCAACGCATCTTCCTTCAGAGATTCAAATCTTCCGCTTGCTCCGCCATGTCCTGCACTCATATCGGTTTTGAAAATCAAAATATTATCATCTGTTTTCAATTCTCTCAATTTCGCTGTCCATTTTGCGGGTTCCCAATATTGAACCTGAGAATCGTGTAATCCCGTTGTAATTAAGGTATTCGGATACTCTTTCGCTTCTACATTATCGTAAGGCGAATATTCTTTCATATAATGATAATATTCTTCGTCATTCGGATTTCCCCATTCGTCGTATTCTCCGGTGGTTAAAGGAATAGTTTCATCCAACATTGTTGAAACAACGTCTACGAAAGGAACTTGTGCTACAATTCCGTTGAATAAAGCAGGTTCGTAGTTCATTACGGCTCCAACCAATAATCCTCCGGCGCTTCCGCCCATTGCGTATAAATGTTTTGAAGAAGTATAATTTTCTTTAATTAAATATTTTCCAGCATCAATAAAATCGAAGAATGTATTTTTCTTAAACAACATTTTTCCGTCTTCATACCATTCTCTTCCCAAATATTCACCACCTCTAATGTGAGCAATTGCATAAATAAATCCTCTGTCTAAAATTGACAGTCTCACATTAGAAAAGCTAGCATCAACAGTGTGACCATAGCTTCCATAACCATATAAAAGTAGAGGAGTATCTGCAGATTTTTTTGTGTCTTTATGATATACCAAAGAAATTGGAACTTTCGCTTCACCATCTCTTGAATCTGCCCAAATTCTTTCCGAAATATAATTTTCTGCAAAAAACTTTCCGCCCAAAACTTCCTGTTGTTTCAGAAGTTTTGTGGTTTTTTCTTTCATATTATATTCGTAGGTAGAACTAGGCTGTGTTAAAGAAGTATAGCCATAGCGTAAAACTTCCGTATCAAACTCAAGGTTTAACCCAATATAAGCAGTATACGTTGGATCTGAAAAAGGTAAATAGTGAGATTCCTGAGTTTTTTCGTCAATAATTTTAATCTGAAGCAAGCCTTCCTCTCTTTCTTCAAGAACCAAATAATTTTTAAAAATCTCGAAGCCTTCCAACAAAACTTCAGGGCGGTGAGGGATCACATCTACCCAATTTTCCATTCCGCAGTTATCAATTTTAGCTTTTACGATTTTAAAATTGAAGGCGTCGTCTGCATTGGTGATGATATAAAACTCATCTTCGTAATGTTCTACAGAATATTCCAGATCATCAATTCTTGGCTGAATGATCGTCCATTCGGCAAAAACATTATCTGAAGGGATAAATCTGTGCTCATCTGAAATCGTACTCGAACTTGCAAGGAAAATATATTCCAGCGATTTGGTCTTGAAAACATTTACGTCAAAAGTATCGTCTTTTTCATGGAAGATTAAAACATCTTCCGAAGAATCTGTTCCCAATTGATGTCTGTAAACCTGAAAAGCTCTTAAACTTTCATCTTTTCTAATGTAAAAAATGTGTTCGTTATCATTAGCCCAAACTGCTTTTCCTGTGGTGTTTTCGATTTTATCGGAAAGAATTTCGCCTGTTTTTAAATCCTTAAAATTGATGGTGTAAATTCTTCGACTTACATTATCTGTTGAAAATGAAGTCAGCTGATTATTGGGTGAAACGGCAACGCTTCCCACTTCGAAATATTCGTGTCCTTCTGCTAACATATTTACGTCGAGAATAATTTCCTCTTCGTTATCTAAGCTTTGGTATTTTCTGCAAAAAATAGGGTATTCTTTTCCTTCTTCATAGCGTACGATATACCAATATTCGTTAAAGAAATAGGGTAGAGATTCATCATCTTTTTTGTATCGTGCCTTCATTTCCTCGAAAAGATCTTCCTGAAGCTGCTCTGTATCTTTCATTACGAAATCTGCATACGCATTTTCTTCTTCTAGATATTTTGTTACTTCAGGGTTTTCTCTTTCGTTCAGCCAGAAATAATTGTCAGTTCTTTTATCTCCGTGTATTTCGAGTATTTTTTCTATTTTTTTTGCCTGTGGAGCTTTCATTCGAATATTTTGATTCTTTTTATATTTTTAAAATGTCTTTACATAATCTGGTCGGAATTTAAGAACATTTTAGCCAATATTAAATTTTGTTCAAATTTAATTAAAAAAAAACCATCTTTCCTTTGTTGAAAAGACGGTTATTATATGTTTTCGTATTAAATTTTACTTGTGTAAAGCTTTAATATATTTTTCAAGAGCCATAGTCATAGACGGAGTTTCCTTTGTAGGAGCCATTAAATCTACCTTCAATCCTGCTTCTTCCGCTGCTGCCGAAGTGGTTGCTCCAAATACGCCGATCTTAGTTTCTCCCTGTGTAAAATCCGGGAAATTCTGTTGTAGAGATTTAATTCCTTGTGGACTGAAGAAGATCAACATATCGTAATCTTTAATAGTAATGTCTGTTAAATCACTACAAACCGTTCTGTACATGATCGCTCTTGTCCAGTCGATATTTGCTGCGTCTAACGTTCTTACAATATCCGGACTCAACACGTCTGAAGATGGTAAAAGGTACTTCTCCGAAGGGAATTTTTTGAAAAGTGGAGCCAGATCTGCGAAGTTTTTCTCCCCAAAGCTGATCTTTCTTTTTCTGTAAACAATATGCTTCTGAAGATAATTCGCAATCGCTTCCGACTGGCAGATATACCTCATGGTATCCGGAACGGCAAAGCGCAATTCTTCTGCTAATCTAAAGTAATGGTCTATCGCATTTTTACTGGTAAAGATAATACCCGTGTACTGCGTAAGATCAATCTTCTGTGTTCTCAATTCTTTGTTGTCAACTCCTTCGACGTGGATGAAAGGACGGAAATCAATCTTTATTTTTTCCTTCTTCGCTATTTCCAGGTATGGAGACGACTCGCTAGGCGATGGTTGTGATACCAATATAGACTTTATTCTCATCATTGACTTTTATTAAAAAAATAATAATTTCCAAAGCAACATAAGAGGTGCAATTTGGAGGGTGCAAATATACAAAAATTTATAATACCATTTTTCGGGTAAGATCTTGTTCTTGTGAAATAAATAGAAAAAAATCTTAAAAATAAACACAAAAGCAGTAAAGTATAAATAATATAAAAACATTTCATTTCTGTCTATCGGGAAATAATAGTGGGTTACACATAATATTATCAACAAAAAAGACAGGATGAAATAAAATTTTGTAGAGGTAAAGTAAAAAATACTCCATTTTTTTCCGTCGCCAATACTTTGGTAAAATAAAAAGCCTAAACCGGATTTTAATAAATAAAAAAGTACGACGGCAGTTAAAGTAAATCCAAATTTATTCAATTCGTAGCCAAAAGGATGAATATCTGCTACAAATTTCGGAACTACAGGAATGTATTGCGAAATTAAAACAGACAAGGTGAGTGCTGTTACACACGAAGTGATAATCCAACTGGGAAGGTTATTGCTGGCATCAAAATATTTTTGAAGCAGAAAATCTTTCAGGTTGGCATCTCGCTCTACAATATTCATCATAAAAATGAATAAAAAGATGCATCCAAGCAATATAAAGATTACCCAATCGTTGTTCTCAGGTATTCTTACATGATTTGTGAAGTTTTGTGATAGCGGCAAAGGAATTTTTTTGCAAAATTATAGAATATTTTGTATAAAATAAAAAGGTTAAATAAACTATCTTTGCAAACTGAAATGAAAAAACTGGTCATTATCCCAACTTATAACGAAAAGGAAAATATTGAAAATATTATTTCCGCGGTTTTTGCGTTGGAAGAAAACTTTCATGTTTTGGTTGTGGATGATACTTCTCCGGATGGTACCGCAGAAGTTGTGAGAGATTTGCAAAAAAGATTCCCTCATCATTTACACCTGTCGATCAGGCATATAAAAGATGGTTTGGGAAAGGCATACATTCATGGGTTTAAATGGGCTCTTGAAAACGAATACGATTATATTTTCGAGATGGATGCCGATTTCTCACACAATCCCAACGATTTGCCGAAATTATATGAAGCTTGTCTGAATGCAGATATGGCCATTGGTTCACGTTATTCAAAAGGAGTAAATGTTGTAAATTGGCCAATGGGAAGGGTTTTACTTTCTTATTTTGCGTCAAAATATGTGAGATTTGTTTTGGGATTACCAATTCATGATACAACGGCAGGTTTCGTTTGTTTTTCAAAAAAAGTTTTGGAAGAAATAGGCTTGGATAATGTGAAATTAAAAGGATACGGTTTCCAGATTGAGATGAAATTCCGAGCTTTTAAGAAAGGTTTCAAGATTACAGAAGTTCCTATTATCTTTACCAACAGAATTTTGGGTGAAAGCAAAATGAACGGAGGTATTATTCATGAAGCCGTTTTTGGCGTTCTGAATTTAAAATGGAAATCAATAATCAATAAATTATGAAAAAACTGATCTTACTTTTTGTTTTGATGTTTGTATTTTCATGTACAGATTATATTGATAAGCCTAAAAATCTGGTTCCGGAAGATACAATGGCAGAAATATTGGCAGACTTGTCGATCAACGATCAGGCGAGTATTAATTTTCAGAATACCAATATGGAAGCCGGAACGAGATATGTTTTGAAAACATACAATGTAAAACCGGCAGATTTTACAGAAAGTTTTAAATATTATGTGCTGAAGCAGAAAATGAAAGGAATTACGGAAGAAGCACAAAAATTATTATTAAAAAAAGATCCAAAAGCGGAAAAATATATTCAGGATAAAGCCAAGAATAACGGAGTAAATCCGCCGAATTTGGAAAATTAGTTATGATGCAAAAGTTTTTTACGATAGAAAAAACCTCTGAGGGAAAGGCAAGAGCAGGAGAAATTACCACAGATCACGGTAAAATTCAAACGCCTATTTTTATGCCTGTAGGAACTGTAGCGAGTGTAAAAACAGTTCACCAAAGAGAATTAAAAGAAGACATAAAAGCCCAGATTATTTTGGGTAATACGTATCACCTTTACCTTCGTCCCGGTATGGAAACCATGCAGGATGCGGGAGGTTTGCATAAATTTATGAATTGGGATCTTCCTATTCTTACGGATTCAGGAGGTTTTCAGGTGTTTTCATTGGCAAGCAGCCGAAAAATGACCGAAGAAGGAGCGAGATTCAAATCTCATATCGACGGAAGTTATCACATGTTCTCTCCGGAAAAATCTATGGAAATCCAAAGACAGATCGGAGCTGATATTTTCATGGCTTTTGACGAATGTACGCCTTATCCTTGCGAATATAATCAGGCCAAATCTTCGATGGAACTTACGCATCGTTGGCTAAAAAGATGTATCGAATGGACGGAAAATAATCCTGAAATCTACGGTCACAAACAAAGACTTTTTCCTATTGTTCAGGGTTCAACATATTCAGATTTAAGAAAAATTTCTGCGGAAGTTATTTCTGAAGCAGGAGCTGAAGGAAATGCCATTGGCGGACTTTCCGTAGGGGAACCTGAAGAAGAAATGTACAGAATTACCGACGAAGTAACCGATATTTTGCCTAAAGAAAAACCAAGATATTTAATGGGGGTAGGAACACCGTGGAATATTTTGGAATCTATCGGGTTGGGAATCGATATGATGGATTGTGTAATGCCGACAAGAAATGCAAGAAATGCAATGCTTTTCACTTGGCAAGGCGTTATGAATATGAAAAACGAAAAGTGGAAGAAAGATTTTTCGCCACTTGACGAATTTGGTACAAGTTTCGTAGACAGAGAGTATTCGAAAGCTTATTTGAGACATTTATTTGTCTCTAAAGAATATTTGGCGAAACAAATCGCTTCTATTCATAACTTGGCTTTCTATTTAGATTTGGTGAAAGTTGCAAGAGAACATATTTTAGCAGGAGATTTCTACGAATGGAAAAATTCTGTGGTTCCTGTGCTTAGACAAAGGCTTTAAAAATATAAAGAGTTCTGGGGAGTCCCGAAGGGACGACTTACATCAGAATAGGATGCAAATCCTATTGTAATAATTAAGAAAAAAACGCAGCAATGCTAAAGATTGTAGACAAATATATCATTAAAAAGTATCTTGGAACATTTAGTTTCATGCTGATATTGCTGTCTATTGTTGTTTTGGTGATTGATGTTCAGCAAAAAATTCCGAGAATTGAAAACGCAAAAGCATTAGATCCAAAAATGGATTTAATGTACTTTTTGATTCATTTTTATCCATTCTGGATTTTGAATCTTATCGTAACATTCCTTTCGATTTTGGTTTTTATTTCGGTGATTTATTTTACCTCCAGAATGGCAAATAATACGGAGATTGTCGCGATTATCAGTTCCGGAGCAAGTTTTCACAGGTTTGCGAGACCTTACTTAATTACTTCGGTTTTTATTGCACTGATTTCTCTTACTGTCAATCATATGGTTTTGCCGTGGGCGAATATCAAAAAAAACGCACTCGAAGCATATACCTATAACTCAACCAATAAAGAGAAAATTTTAGGAACCGCGCCGGCTTCTGCTCAGTTAAGTAAAACGGAATATATTTTCGTAAACTCATGGAATAAAAAAGAGCGTAGAGGAACTGGTTTCGTTTTCCAAAAGTTTGATAAAGACAGAAGATTGCTTTATGAATTAAAAGCATCGGAGGTTTCTTGGGATCAGGCTAAAAAACAATTTATTTTAAATAATTATACGGAAAAAACGATCAATAAAGATGATTCTCAAAAGCTGGCGAATAACTATGAGTTAAGAAAAAGTTATGGTCACGCGCCGGAAGAGTTATTTCCGAATGAATTGTTGGGACAAAATAAAACGACTCCTGAACTTATAAAATTCATCGAACGCGAAAAAAATAAAGGAAACGGTAACCTGAATTCTTACCTGAACGAGCTTCATCAAAGAACTTCAATGCCTGTTTCAATTGTTATTCTTACGTTTTTAGCCCTTTCATTAGCATCTCAGAAGAAGCGTGGCGGGCTGGGGATTAACCTTGCGGTAGGTATTTCTTTGGCTTTCGTTTTTGTATTTTCTTTTGAAGCATTAAAAGTTGTTTCCGAGAATAAAAGTTTAACGCCATTAACGGCGATGTGGTTGCCCAATATGATTTTCTTCCCGATTGCGCTTGTTTTATATTTGAAGAGAGCCAATCAGTAAAGAAGTTTTATTTCTTTGTGATAAAAAGACTGTAAACCATCATTTTCCAAATCAATCCAAAGTTCTCCTTTTTCGTCAGCATGTTTTATGATGCCATTTTGTCGCTTTTTGTCTAATTCAAAGACGGAAACCTGATCTTTTCTGAATAAATGTTGATTAAAAAGTTTCATGATTTCTTCATCAGAAGGAATATTTTGTAGTTTTTCAACCAAATAATTCTGAAGCTTTTCAGTGGTTTCATTTAAGTCAAATTCGATTCCTGTTTGGGTTAAAAGCGAACCAGCGTTAGAAACTTCCTCAAATTTTTCCTGAAGAATATTAAAGCCTGCTCCAATGATGAAATAATTATTTTGATTTATTTTTTTCTTTTCTATTAAAATTCCGACGATTTTTTTATTTTTAAGGATAATATCATTTGGCCACTTTATTTTCACGTCATTATCAGTCAAATTGGCAAGGAAATCCCTTATCACAATTGCGGTATAATAATTGAACATAAAATCAGAGCACGTAAAATTCTCGATTTTTGCCGCTAACGTATACGCTAAATTTTTTTCAGCATTGAAAGACCAGGTATTTCCATATTGTCCGCGACCTTTTGTTTGGTTGAAAGTATGTAAACCGATAAAATCTGAATTTTCATAAAGTAAAAACTTAGATATTTCGTCATTAGTAGAAGAACACTCTTTTAAATAGAATAAATGGGGCATTTAAGAAAACTTTAAGACTTTTAAAGGGTTAAAAATAAGGCTAAAGTAAAGAAAAAACAATAAATTTGCAGATTATAGATATTTTAATGAACAAAACAGCAGAAAAGCAAGCGCTAATAGATAAAATTGTTGAGGCAATCCAAGATGTAAAAGGGGAAGATATTATGATTTTTGATCTTTCAAAAATTGAAAATTCTGTAGCGGAAACATTCGTAATTTGTAGCGGAAACTCAAACACTCAGGTGTCTGCATTAGCAGGTAACGTTGAGAAAAAAGTAAGAAACGATCTTAAAGACAGACCTTGGCACGTAGAAGGAACTGAGAATTCTATGTGGGTTCTGGTAGATTACGTTTCTGTGGTGGTGCATATTTTCCAAAAAGAAACTCGTGAATATTATGATATTGAAGAACTTTGGGGAGATGCAGAAATCACAAGAATAGAAAATGTATAATTATAAAAAGTATCAATGAACAATAAAGGATTTAACTGGTTTTTTCCGATTGCGATCATAGCTCTTTTGCTATTTTTTATCCCGAATTTTTTCGGCGATAGCAGTGCAAAATCTATAGACGAGGACGAGTTTTTCAAAGTCATGCAAGCCGGGAAAGTTCAGAACATTTTAATATATAAAGACACTGAAAAGGCTGATGTTTTTTTAACTCAAGCTGCTAAAACGGAAATGGTGAACAAAAAAGCCAAAGAAAATGATCCGTTTTCAGCATTTGCCGTAACTCCAAAAGCAGATTACACTGTAAAATACGGAGATCTTCAGCTTTTCCTTCAAAAATTTGATCAGGTAAAGGCAACGAATCCTGTTATTAAAACAACCAAAGATTATGGTGCGGGGAAAAGCCCTTTCATGGATATTTTGGTTTCAGCATTCATCTGGATCGCAATTTTAGGAATTTTCTATTTCCTTCTTTTCAGAAAGATGGGCGGTGGAGGAGGTCCTGGCGGACAAATTTTCTCAATCGGAAAATCTAAGGCTAAACTTTTCGACGAAAAAGAAAGAATTCAGGTAACATTTAAGGATGTTGCAGGTTTGGAAGGTGCTAAAGAAGAGGTTCAGGAAGTGGTAGATTTCTTGAAAAACTCAGAAAAATATACAAAACTGGGAGGTAAAATTCCTAAAGGTGTACTTTTGGTAGGGCCTCCGGGAACAGGTAAAACGTTATTGGCGAAGGCGGTAGCGGGTGAAGCTAAAGTTCCATTCTTCTCACTTTCAGGTTCAGATTTCGTAGAAATGTTTGTTGGGGTAGGTGCTTCAAGAGTTAGAGATCTTTTTGCTCAGGCTAAAGCTAAATCTCCTGCAATTATCTTTATTGATGAGATTGATGCAATTGGACGTGCAAGAGGTAAAAACAATTTCTCTGGCGGAAACGACGAAAGAGAAAATACATTGAACCAGCTTCTTACAGAAATGGATGGTTTCGGAACAGATACCAACGTAATTGTAATGGCAGCAACCAACAGAGCAGATATCTTAGATAAAGCTTTGATGAGAGCAGGACGTTTTGACCGTTCAATTTATGTAGACCTTCCGGAATTACATGAAAGAAGACAGATTCTTGATGTTCACTTAAAGAAAATCAAGCTTGATGACAGCGTTGACAGAGATTTCCTTGCAAAACAAACTCCTGGTTTCAGTGGTGCAGATATTGCTAATCTATGTAACGAAGCGGCACTTATTGCAGCTAGGAACAGTCATGAATTTGTAGTGAAACAAGATTTCCTTGATGCTGTAGACAGAATCATCGGTGGTCTTGAGAAGAAAAATAAAGCAATTAAACCTTCTGAAAAGAAAAGAATTGCATACCACGAGGCAGGACACGCAACAGTTTCTTGGCTTACAGAGCATGCTTCTCCGCTATTGAAGGTAACTATCGTACCAAGAGGTCGTTCTCTAGGAGCTGCATGGTACTTACCTGAGGAAAGACAAATCACTACAACAGAACAGTTATTAGACGAAATGTGTTCTCTTTTAGGAGGTAGAGCGGCAGAGCAGGTAGCATTAGGTAACTATTCTACAGGAGCACAGAATGACCTTGAAAGAGCTTTCAAACAGGCAAATTCAATGGTTACGATCTACGGATTGAGCGAAAAAGTAGGACACGTTTCTTACTATGATAGCTCAGGTCAGGCAGATTATTCTTTCTCAAAACCATATTCTGAAAAAACGGCTGAGCTTATTGATGCTGAGATTAAACAATTTGTAAGCGATCAGTATGACAGAGCTATTCAGATTTTAACTGAGAATAAAGATAAGCTTGATGCGTTGGCGAATAAGCTTTTAGAAAAAGAAGTTATTTTCCGTGAAGATTTGGAAGAAATATTTGGAAAAAGAGCTTGGGATCCTGAATTAACAGAGAAACCAGTTACCAATACTATTCCTGAGGCAAAGGAACCAACAGAAGAAATTATTATAAAAGATAAAGTAGAGGATAGCGAAATTCAGGCGCCTGAAAGCCCAACTCAACTGTAATTTTTATAAAGAAATTAAACCATATAAAACCTGACAATAGCTAAATTGTCAGGTTTTTTCATATTTAAAGGGAGATTTTTGGACTGTATTGTAATTAATTCTTTATTTTTGTATAAAGTTGACTAAAAATAAATTAAGTTGAATTTATTCAAGAGGATTGTAAGCAAACTGACAAACCAGCCTGAGGAAGAGGATAAACAGAGCCTGGAAAAGCTAGGGGACTCGCTGAAAAATGCGGATCTCGACTATAAGTTTGCGCAATTATTTACGCATTCGGGAGGATTTTTTAATTATTGTGCGGATGAAGCGGAAGCTCTACAGACTTTAAACCAAATCATCAAAATTGAAGGAATGAGAAATCTCTTCTGTTGGGATAAGGATCTTCAGAACTTTTTGAATGTTGTGAAGACTTCTTACACTTCAGAATTGCAGTCGTCAAACGATGCGGCGTTCATCTCGTGTGAATACCTTATCGCTTATGATGGCAGAATCATGCTTTCGCATAATAATATTCTCCATTATCATTCTTCAAGACTGCCAGAAAAAATTATCATTATCGCCAATGTTTCGCAAATCGTGAGTAATCTTAACGATGCTATGAGCAAAATAAAGCGAAACGGGAATATTAAGAACCTTACTTCCATCAGCGGAAGCCAGTCGAAGATGGATACCGTATCCACAGGTAATACAAAACTATTTTTATTGTTGCTTGAAGATTAAGCATCAACTTTCTAAATTTTAAATTTTGGACAAAAATCTTATTCAAAGAACCCTTTCCGGACTTATCTACGTTGCAGTTATCATTCTTTGTACGACTCCTTTGGGAGCACAACTCATCAACAGTATTTCTCCGGATCTTGTTAAACAACAATATTTGTTTTATGGTTTAATAACACTTTTAATGGCTGTCGGTTCTTGGGAGTGTGTAAAGATTATGAAATTCGGAAACGGCTACGAAAAATGGGTTGTTTTCCCGTTGATCGGCTTTATATTTTATATCTTTTCAAAAAGATATTTCCATCACGATTTTTTCTTTGATTTTAGACTGAGTGAAATTCTGGCTTTGCTTTTAATTTTAATCGCAGCCGTTACTTTATTTAAATATCCAAACGAATTATACTTCGATAGCGGAAAATTAATATTCACCGTTATTTATGTGGCACTTCCTTTCAGTTTTGCATTGGGATTACCAAAGTATTCTACGTATGAAGATACTTTCACCTTAGAAGTGCTGTTCCTCTTTATATTAATCTGGAGCAGCGATACCTTTGCTTATTTGGTTGGAAAATTTTTTGGAAAACATAAAATGGCTCCGAAAATTTCACCTAAAAAAACCTGGGAAGGATATATCGGTGGAGTGGTGTTAACTTTAATATTATCTTATTTCATTGAAAAATATCAGCAGGATCTTCGTGGAAACTGGATGGTTGTTGGTTTCTTGGTAGCAGCTTTTGCACCATTAGGAGATTTGGTGGAAAGCCAACTGAAAAGAAATTTCGCCGTAAAAGACAGCGGAAACATCATTCCTGGGCATGGCGGAGTATTAGATAGGCTGGATAGTTTTTTAATCTGCGCTCCTGTTGTATATTTGTACTTTATTTTAGAAAAATTTATTTAATGAAACTGCATAAAGAATCGAAAGGTACGATTACCGTAGCCACCATCCTTTTTGTAATATTGGGTGCTTTAGCTATTTATTTCCTTAAAATGTGGTCGTTGCTGATCATCATGCCATTGTTGGTGGTTTACAGTTTGGTATTTTGGTTCTTCCGAGTTCCGAATCGTGATATTCTGGAGCACAGAGAAAACGTGATTGCACCTGTAGACGGAAAAGTGGTCATGATAAAAGAGGTAGATGAAGATGAATTCATCAAAGGAAAAGCCATTCAGGTTTCTATCTTTATGTCGCCATTAAACGTGCATATTTGTAGATATCCCGTTTCCGGAGAGGTGATTTACAAAAGATATCACCCCGGAAAATATCTTGTGGCGTGGCACGAAAAATCGTCTACTGAAAACGAAAGAACAACGGTTGCTGTTCAGAGTTTAACCAATCATAAAGTGGTTTTCAGACAGATTGCAGGATACGTGGCGAGAAGAATTGTTTTCTATTGTAATGAAGGTGATAAAGCAAAAGCGGGACACGAGTTCGGTTTTATTAAATTTGGTTCGAGAATGGACGTATTTTTGCCTTTAGACACAGAAATTATCTGTAAGATCGGAGACATTACCAAAGGTGGTCTGGATGTGATCGCGAAATTAAAAGAGAATTAAAAATATTTTAAATATTTCAGGAAAAGAGTAAACTAAGTTTGCTCTTTTTTATGCAGTTATAATTGATACAAAAGGTTAATTAATGATTTTGTTGAATAAAGCCTTTGTTTAAAGTATATTTTAATTTAATTAAAAAGAAAGTCAATTAAGATAAGAATGGTTGTAACAAAATTAAGTTCTCCGATCATTTAAAACAACCACGTTTGTAATAAAATACTTTCTCCAAATGTTAAAAACAAGGTTGTTTGTCATCTCCGGAGTTCGTATTTTGTTTCAAACAAGTTGCGGGAGATCTTCGGAGTACTTCTGTGAAGCAAAACAAGATTGTTTGTAATCACCCAACAAATGATGAAGTTGATTATTTAATAAACGTTTTAACCTCTTTTATAAGGTCTAAAACCAATTCTATTGGCAAATCCTCTTCCATATCAATTAAAAGGATTTTAAACTTCTTTCTGCCTTCCTGAAGCAGTAAAGGATGATCCAGCCGATCGCCGTGATAAAAACTAATATAATGCTGTTTGTGCTTTTTGCTGTAATAGAGATAGCAAAGCATTTTCTTTTTATACTTAAAAAACGGGAGACCGAAGCTCAAAGTTTCGGTAATATGTTCCGTATCAGATTCCAGGATCTTTTTGCGTAAAAAAAGAAGAGTACTTCTATCAGGCTCTTCGATTCTGTAGAAATACTCTTGTATGGGGTTCATTTTGTTTGTTTTATTTGGATTGAAAATAAGCATGATGCTAGTAAACTCCCAGCTTCCCTCTCCTAACTTCCGACCGTTTTAATCAAAATTTTGAAGCTCAACCAATTTCTGATACGTTCCTTTTTTGGCGATTAGTTCGTGATGAGTTCCCTGTTCTACGATATCTCCTTTTTCCATTACTACAATCCAATCGGCTTTTTGAATGGTTGAAAGACGGTGAGCAATCACTAGGGAAGTTCTGTTTTCCATCATTTTTTCCAACGCATCCTGAACAAATCTTTCAGATTCGGTGTCTAAAGCAGAGGTTGCTTCATCCAAAATCATGATTGGTGGGTTTTTCAATACCGCTCTTGCGATAGAAACCCTCTGTTTTTGACCTCCGGAAAGTTTTCCTCCATCATCCCCGATATTCGAATCATAACCTTGAGGAAGCGCCGTTATGAATGCATCGGCATTAGCAATTTTTGCTGCGGCAATTACTTCTTCTCTCGTAGCATTCGGTTTACCCATCAAAATATTATTGTAAACCGTATCATTGAATAATACCGATTCTTGAGTAACCATTCCTAATAACTGGCGATATTCCTGTAGTTTTAAATTTTTGATGTTGGTTTTATCGATAAGAATTTCTCCTTCGGAAACATCATAAAATCTTGCTAAAAGGTTAGCAATGGTTGTTTTACCACTACCACTTTGCCCTACAAGAGCCACTGTTTTACCTTTCGGAATGCTTAAGCTAAAGTTTTTAAGAATTGTGTGGTCTTTATCATAGTAAAAACCAATATTATTAAATTCAATGGAGTGATCTAATGTTGAAATAGAAACCGGATTGGCAACTTCATCAATTTTCACATCAGCATCCAAAATATCCAATACTCTTTCCAGCGAAGCTTCTCCTTTTTGAACATTGGAAATTGATTGGGATAAACTTTTTACTGGTGGTAAAATTTGGAAGAAAATTCCTAAGAAAACAAGGAAATCGGCTGGCGAAATGCTCTGTTCTACAATGATTTGTTTTCCTCCGTACCAAGCGATAATTAAGAAGGTAACCGAACCCAAAAATTCGCTCATGGGAGAGGCTAATTCCTTTTTTCTGCCTAATCTGATGGAACTGTCGATCCATTTTTGCATCGACTTCATAAAACGGTTGTCCATTATTTTTTCGGCACTGAAAATCTTAATAACTTTTGTCGATTTTAAAGTTTCATCCACAATAGAAAAAATATTTCCCATCTCGTTTTGCGCTTCGTGAGAATCTTTTTTCAGACTTTTTCCAATCAAAGCGATCATGGTTCCCATTACAGGTAAAACTAAAAGTGAGAAAAGTGTCATTTCCGTACTCAAGAAAAATAAAGTCACCAAAGTACTGATCAACATAAAAGGAGCATTGATTAATTCAACCAAACTTCCTAAAATATTTCCTTCCACTTCACCTACATCATTTGACATACGAGACATTAGATCTCCTTTTCGGCTTTCTGTAAAAAATGAAACGGGTAGAGAAAGAATTTTTCTGTACATCGCTCCACGAAGGTCTTTGGTAACACCTACACGATAATTGATGAGTAAAAAAGATCCCAAATATCTGAAAAGGTTTCTTAATAAGAACATAAAAGCAGTGATGATACAAAGCCAAGCCAAAACATTCAATGCACCATATTGCGTAACCATGCTTTGAACATAATAGTTGGCATACTCTTTTGCATAAGAAAAGAAATCCAGAATCTCTCCTGAATAAACCGGAGCCGTTTTGTATTTTTTAGCTTCAATGGTTCCGAAAAGCATTCCCAAAACCGGAAGAATAGTTCCCAAAGACGCAATTTGAAATACAGAATACATGATGTTGAAGAATAAACTTCCGTAAATGTATTTTTGATGGGGTCTCGCGAACTTTAATATTTTTATATATTGATTCATTCAATGAAAAAATTGGATAGCAAAATTACGTAATTTAAATGATAAGACGTTTTGTGTAACGTTTTACTTTATATAATAGGTGAATATTCTTTTGCTTTTGTTACAGTTTTAGATCAAAATAGGAGGGGAATTGTATTATTTATCTTATGAATAAAATAAAAGACCTTCGCAGGTGAAGGTCTTTGGTTGTCATTAAAATTTTATTAAAACTTTATTAAAACTTTACTGTATCATTATATTTCGGGGCAAAGTTCTTTGTATTAAGCTTTTCAAAAGTCTTTGCGAAATTATTAATAAGGGTTGTAAGATTATCAAAATCCACCACATTTACATCATCATTGAGTTGGTGATAATGGGTTATTTTGCTCATATCTGCCGTAGAAATAGAATGGGCAATGATCTTCTTTTTCACGAAACTTACATTATCTGATCTGTAAAATAATTGTTCTTTAGCATACGGATCTGGATATATTTTTAATCCGTTTACCGCATTTTTATTGAAGAGCTCTGCAAGATCTGAAAATTCATCTCCCGTCATGAAAACTGCATTTTTACCAAACTCAGATTCTGTGGCTACCATTTCAAAATTGAAAAGAGCAGTCATGTTATTATAAATTTTATCTAAATTTTTATCTGTAGAAATGGCTTTTGAACCCAGCATGCCTTTCTCTTCACCATTAAATGCCATAAAAACCATTGAGAAATCAGGCTTTTTATTTTTGAAATAATCTGCAATGCCTACAAAAGTTGTAATTCCGCTGGCATCGTCATCTGCGCCGTTGTAAATAGTGTCGGTTCCTTCTTTTTTGCTAACACCAATATGATCGAAATGCCCTGAAAAGCCTAGATATTTATCCGTTTTTCCTTTTTTAACTCCACAAACGTTGTACGCCGTTTTTCCTTTATAATCGAACGGAACTAAATAAGAATTTCCGGTACAATATTCTAAATTATTTTCCTTAAAAAGTTTAGCAATATAATTGGCGGCATTTTCGTTTTCCTGAGTTCCTATTTCGCGGCCTTTCATTTCATCTGAAGCCAGTGTTGAAAGTACGGTTTGAACTCTTTCTTTTGAAACTTCCTGAGAAAAAGTAAATATCGAGAAAAGTGAAAAGGTGAGGTAAGTAAGTTTTTTCATTTTAGATCAAATTTAATAAATAATATGTCGCAGTTAAAACAGAAATGTTGCACTTTAATTTTTACTTTTTGCATCTTTCTGAGATTTTAACGTCAGAGCTTTGTCAAAGTTTTAAACTTTGACAAAGCTCTTTAAGCTAAAAAATAAAAAAACAGCTCCTAAAAAGAAGCTGTTCTCACTCAAAAAATCGTTGTAAGGTTATCGAAGTCTGTCTACAGATTTTACGAGCCTCTCATCTTTCTTGATGTAGATGTTTGCGATAAACAAACAAATAATCGCGATCAATGGGAAAATTGGCTCAATACCCTTCTCAGGAATTTGCACTCCTCCGGATAATTTTAGTAACCAGTAAATCAATACACCAATCAACAAAGCGTTTATAATGATGCTGATATTATTCAGCAAAATTTGTCTTTTTCTGTTTTTAAAGCTGAAAACACTCAGCAATCCAACCAAAACAAGTACCACACAACCAATATTTAGCACAGGAATGCTATCGGAAATGATAACATCTTGCCCTGTCACGAACAGGAACACCGCAGCCAAAACTGCTAAAAAAGTCCATATAGTCTGTATTCTTTGTAGCATTGAATATTAAATACTTGGCAAAAGTAATATAAATTTTGCACAATTCAAAAATAAGTGTAGATTTGCATTATACGAATGCACTTGAAAACAACAGTCACCGGACTTACTTTTCTTATTCACAATTAATTACATTTTTTACATTAAATATGTTTAACATTGAAACGTTAAGGTCAAAATCCGTAACGGAGTTGACTAAAATCTTAAAAGATTTGGGCGTTAAAGTTGCAAGGAACAGCAATGAAAATGACAAAATCTTTGCAATTCTTGACTTTCAGGCCTCAAATCCCAAAGTGGCAAAAGATTATTTCAACACCACAGAAACCAGTACGAATACTGAGGAAATAGTAGCGGAAAAACCAACGAAGGCTCCTGCTAAAAAAGCTGCTCCGAAGAAAACGGCAGCTAAACCGAAAGCAGAAACAAAAGCTCCGGCAGAAACCAAACCAAAGGTTGAGGAAAAACCTGAGGCAGAAGTAAAAGAAGTTGTTTCTGAAGAGCCAAAAGCGGAAGAAATACAAGCTGAATCTACAGCGACTCCGGAAGCGCAAACTGCAGCAGCACAGCCTAAGCAAAAAAGAAAAAGAGTTTCGCCTACTACGAATGCAGGTAACACAGAAACTCCTCAGGAGAAAACAGAAGCTCCAAAAAACACAGATTCCGAAGAAGCTGCTCCCGCAGAAGAAAAGTCTAATAACCCTCAACAAAGAAATCAGGCAAGACCTCAAAAAGGACAACACAACAATCCGCATAACAACGGAAATCAAAATAGAAATCAGAACCAGAATCCGAATCAAAACCAAAATCAGAATAGACAGCAACAGCAGCAACATTCTGAAAGAACGGAGGAACATCATGAACAGAAAAAAGAGTTCAGTTTCGACGGAATGGTAAGTATTGAAGGGGTATTGGAAATTTTACCGGATAACTACGGATTTTTACGTTCTTCAGATTTCAGCTATATTTCTTCGCCAGATGATGTTTACGTTTCTACGGCACAGATCAGAAATTTTGGTCTGAAAACCGGAGATACAGTAAGAGGAATTGTAAGACTTCCGAAAGAAGGTGAAAAATATTTCTCTTTATTAAAACCAACAGAAGTAAATGGCCGTGATCTTGCTTTCATTAAAGATCGTGTGGCTTTTGAATATTTAACTCCACTTTTCCCTGAAGAAAAATTCAACCTGGCAGGAAAAGGATCTACAATGGCTACAAGAATTGTGGATTTGATTGCGCCAATTGGGAAAGGACAACGAGCAATGATTGTTGCCCAGCCAAAAACGGGTAAAACAATGTTGTTGAAAGATATTGCGAATTCTATCGCAGCCAATCATCCTGAAGTTTACATGATGGTACTTTTGATCGACGAACGTCCGGAAGAGGTTACCGATATGGAAAGAAGTGTAAATGCGGAAGTTATTGCATCTACATTTGATGAAGCGGCAGATAAGCACGTAAAAGTAGCGAATCTTGTTTTGGCGAAAGCTCAAAGAATGGTAGAATGCGGTCATGATGTAGTGATTCTTTTAGATTCAATTACCAGATTAGCAAGAGCTTACAATACAGTAACGCCGGCATCCGGAAAAGTGTTATCAGGTGGTGTTGATGCCAATGCACTTCACAAACCAAAAAGATTCTTCGGGGCGGCTAGAAAAATTGAAGGGGGCGGATCTTTAACGATTATAGCAACGGCTCTTATTGATACAGGTTCTAAAATGGACGAGGTGATTTTTGAAGAATTCAAAGGAACGGGTAACATGGAACTTCAATTAGACAGAAAAATTGCCAACAGACGAATTTATCCGGCAATTGATCTGGTAGCTTCGAGTACTCGTAGAGATGATTTGCTTCTTGATGAAGTTACTTCTCAGAGAATGTGGATCTTAAGAAAATATCTTTCTGAAATGAATCCTATTGAAGCGATGGAATTTGTGAGTAAAAACATCAAAGGAACTCTTAATAATGAAGAATTCCTGATGTCTATGAATAAATAATTAATTTAATTTTGTTAAATGAAAAGCACGAGCAGCAATGTTCGTGCTTTTTGGCTTTTTTAGGCGGGAAGATGGATGTTGGAGGCGGGAAGTTTTTAATGACCATGTTTGTTTTTTTGTGGAAAAAATTTTCAATTCAACATTAATTCGAACTCAATAAACTTCCATCTTCCAGCCTCCAACTTCATTACTTAAAAATTTAATTCATTCTAAATCAATATATCAATGTTAAAGATTTATTAAAGTAATCCCCATTGTTTGAAAATAGTTTAAATAATGGTTAAATTTGGGTAATAACATTAAAAATAAAATTATGTCATTTGAATTACCAAAACTAGGATATGCTTACGACGCATTAGAGCCAACTATTGATGCTAAAACTATGGAAATTCACCATACAAAGCACCACCAGGCATATATCGACAATTTAAATAATGCAATTAAAGGAACTGACCTAGAAGGAAAAACAATAGAAGAAATCAACCAGACGGGAACTGATAAGCCAGCGGTAAGAAACAATGGAGGAGGGCACTTCAACCACTCTTTATTCTGGGAAATTTTAACTCCTGGGGGAAGCAATGAGCCTGTAGGAAACGTAAAAGCTGCTATCGAAGCTTACGGTGGTCTTGAAAAATTCAAAACTGATTTTTCTGATGCTGCAAAAACAAGATTCGGTTCTGGATGGGCTTGGTTAGTAAAAAATGCTGACGGTTCTGTTTCTGTAACTTCTACTCCAAACCAAGACAATCCGTTAATGCCTGTTGCAGACGTGAAAGGTACTCCGGTTTTAGGACTTGACGTTTGGGAGCACGCTTATTATTTAAACTACCAAAACAGAAGACCTGACTATGTGGCAGCGTTTTTCTCTGTGGTAAACTGGGATAAAGTAGAAGAATTATTCAACAAATAATTTTTAGCTATCATAAAAAAGAAAAGGTTCAGAGTAATTCTGAACCTTTTTACTTTTAATATCTTACGCCGTCACTTCCGGTTAAGCCGTTCATTTTTAAGCCATATTTCCAATTGACATACGCGAAAACTTGATAGAGCTTATATTCAAACTTAATTCCGTAATTTTCTTTGGGATCATAATCAATCGATGATTCGATGACATTTCTGTATTTTCCTGAAAAATAATAAGAATTCCACTCCGTTACCAGCATTGTATTTTTTGTTTTCAAATAAGATTCTGAATACTGATTCATGGGTTTTGCAATGGCATTCAGAAAATAATCAAACTGAGTATCGATTACAGTGATATCCCATTCTCCATCCTCATTTTTTGAGGGTTTAATTTCTGACTTTTCTTTATCGCTTTTAGATTTGTTTTGCGCGCCACAACTAAAAGGGATAAGAGCAATAAAAATAATGAGAAGAAGATTTTTCATATCCTAAATTTACACAAAAAAAGCACTCAAAATGAGTGCTTTAATTTTATTTCTTAACATATTCTTTCTGAACAATTGAAACTGCTGGAAAGTGATCGCTATAACCACCGGTGAACCTGTCGCCGTCCCAAGAACGTAAAGGATAGCCTTTCCATTGCCCTTCTTTATTTACTAAATAAGATGGAGCGTAAATTTCGGCCTTGTAAATACTATAAGTTGGAGTCAGCTTTTCTGGAGAGTATAAATTCTTTGAAACAATGATCTGGTCAAATAAATTTGGTGCATCTCTGTATGCCAAAGAAGCAACACCTGCCTTGTATAATTTATACATTAAGTTATAATAAGGATATTTATCAGACAATTCGCTTGGGTCACCAACCGCATTTAAATGTTTCTTCAAACTTGGACTCACAGGGTCATCATTATAATCTCCCATTGAGAAAATTTTAACTCCAGGATTTTCTGCGGTGATCTTTTCCATTTCAGTTTTCAAAACGGTAGCTGCGGTGTTTCTTTTTGCCTGAGAAATTGCTTCGCCACCTCTTCTTGATGGCCAGTGATTCATCAAAACGGCTACTTTTTCACCATCCAATAAACCAATCGCAACTACGATATCTCTCGTGTATTCTCTTCTTCCGTCTTCGTTGAAGATCTTAATTTCTTTTTTATATGAATTTAAAACAGTAAATCTTGCTTTTTGATAAATAATCGCCACATCAATACCTCTGGCATCGTAAGAATTAAAGTGAACAATTCCGTAATTGCTTTTTGCCAAAGCAGGTTGTTTAATTAAATCTTCGATAACCTGTCTGTTTTCAACCTCAATCAATCCGCAGATTGCTGGGTTGTCATTGGTATATTGTCTCCCCAGTTCAGAAATTACTTTTGCTTCGTTTTCTAATTTTTGATTATAAAACTTGGCTCCCCATCTTTTTGGGCTGTTTTCTGTAAATTCATCCGCTAAAATTTGCTTACGGATTACTTTTTTACCCATTAAAAGCTCATCATTCCATTCACCTTTGTAATCTTCAGTTGTTTCAAGATATTTCAAAGAATCTACAGGTACACTTCTATGAAAAGCAGGGTTTGAAACAGACAATGTTCCATCAATATAATCAGCTGAAGGCACTGTGTCCCAAAGGTTTTCTACGTTCAGGAAACCTACGGCAGCTCTCTTTACTTGTTTCTGTTGCGAGAATGCAAAGGTGGAGCAAAAAACAGCAACAGCGATTAAATATTTCTTCATATTCTTAGTATTCAAAAAATTAAGGGGTGTAAAAGTACTAATTTTATATAATATTTAAGGTTAAAAAATTTTAATATACGTTTTTGTGATTAATTAGAAAAAAGGGATTTTTTTAGCATAATGATGGTGCGTTAAGAAAAATTAATAGAATAAAAGGCTAAAAATGTTTGGATTAATGAAAATAGTCCTAAATTTGTTGCCCCTTAAATAAAAAGGAGTTAAAAACAAGTTTACTATGATTAAAAAACTATCCTTAATCTCTTTGTTTACATTACTTCCTGCGTCTTATTACTTCGCACAAACTACTGTTTTTGCGTATGTTAAAGATGCTGAAGGTAAGCCATTGGAGAGAGCAGAAGTAGATCTGGCGCAGTCTACAGACGATGTGACTGTGGACAAAATTGGATACTTCCAGTTTGTGGATTTAAAGCCTGGCCATTATCTTATTACCGTTGCAAAACCAAATTTTGAATCTAAAATTTTGGAGTTTGATGTAACTGCTGATGAGAAGAGAAAAGACTTAGGTGTTATTACACTTAATTACAGTTTAGGAACAGATGCAGGAGTTGTTGTAATCGATGATTCTGCAAATGACACTGAAGACGGAGGTTCTGCAATGCAGCCTACGGTAGGACTTTTAAGCTCAGGAAGAGATGCTTTCCAAAATGTTTCCGCTTTTGAACTAGGTGCTTACTGGTTCAGACCAAGAGGGGTAGACAACAGATTTGAGGATGTGGTATTTAATGGTGTTTCTATGTCTAAAAATGATGACGGTAGAATCGATTTTAGTAACTGGGGAGGTCTTAACGATGTTACAAGATATCCTTACGAAAACGTAGACAATATTACGCCTTCAGAATATACTTTCGGTAATTTAGGTGGGGTAGTTTACTACAATACAAGAGCTTCTTCTTATAGAAAACAGACTTCGTTAGCATATTCATTTACTAATAGAAGTTATTTGCACAGATTAATGGCTACTTACTCTTCTGGCCTTAGCAAGAGTGGATGGGCATTTACCTTCTCTGCAAGTAGAAGATGGGGTGATAAAGCTATTATTGATGGGGTTTACCAAGATGCTTATGCATATTTCGGATCTATCGAGAAGAAATTCAGTGACAGACACTCGATCAACTTAACAGCTTTTGGTTCTCCCACATATAGAGCATCCAATTCTCCAAATACTCAGGAAGTTTATGACATCATGGGTAAAGATTACAACTCATATTGGGGATGGCAAGATGGTGAGAAGAGAAACTCAAGAATCAGAAAGGTTTTCGAACCGATGTTTATGCTAACTGATTATTTGAAAATCGGGAAAAGCTCAAACTGGACGAACACTGTTTCTTACCAAATCGGTAGCGATGCAAGAAGCAGACTTGACTGGTTCCACGCAGCTGACCCGAACCCGACTTATTACAGAAAACTTCCTAGCTACGGTCTTTTAACGGCAGATGAGTTTAAAGCTCAATCTCAAATCGACTGGAATTATCTATACAATACCAACCGTTTGAACCTTACCAATATGGATGGTTCAGAAAAAGGTGCTTCTTACACATTGGTGGAGGATGTGAATAAAGATAAAACATTCAACTGGGCATCTCACTTTGATACAAGATTAAAAGAAAACTGGAAATTAAATATTAACTTTAATTATCAGAATCTAAATTCAGATAACTTTAGAAGAATCAAAGATTTGTTAGGGGCTAATTATGCTAATAATCTTAACCCTTTCAATAATGATGTAAGATATAATAGTGATGATGAAAATTATAAAGTAAAAGAAGGAGACAGAACTCAGTATTCTTATCAGCTTCATAAAAATCACTATACTTTAAACGTTTCTACAGAAGTTGATTTCAACAAATGGAATATCGTTGCGTCTATCTTCTCTTCTTATTCTGAGGCTTACAGAAATGGAGATTACAGAAGCGGATTGGCTCAATTTGCTAATAATTCTAAAGGAAAAAGTGCTGTTTACAATGCTTTAGATGCCGGTATTAAAGGTAAAATTACCTATAAAATCAACGGTAAAAACTTCATCGTTTATAACGGGGCTTTCTTCAGTTTAGCACCAACACTTAACGAAATTTATATTAACCCAAGAGTTGTAGACTATGTAACTCCGGGTGTTAAAAATCAGATTGTAAATTCAAATGATTTGAGCTACATCATGAGAGGTCAAATTTTGAAATTAAGATTATCCGGTTATTATACAACAATCAGTAATTCAACTGAAATCGCAAGATATTATGCTGCTGTAAACACCAATTCTGGGTCTTATAATACGTTGATCAACGAAGCAATGAGTGGAGCGGACAAAAGATATATTGGTGCTGAATTAGGATTCGATGTTAAAGTTACTCCTACTTTAAATGCTACCGGTGTTGCGAGTGTAGGTGAATATAAATTTACAAATACTCCTCAGGTATATTCATTTGATGATCAAAACGGATTCAGAAGCTTTGGTACAGCAAACGTGAAAGATTACAAAGTAGCGGGAACTCCTCAAAAAGCTTTCTCTTTCGGGTTGAAATACAATTCGCCTAAATACTGGTGGGTAGGTGCTTCTGCAAACTATTTGATGGATCAGTATTTAGATTTTTCAGCGCTTAACAAAACGGCAACTCTTTATACAGTTCCTGGAACAGATTTGATTTACGACGGTGCTACTCCTGATGTTATCCAACAATTGACTGCACAGAAGAAATTTGATGATCAGTTTATGTTGAATGCTAACGCAGGAAAATCTTTCCAATTTGGAAAATACAGAATGGGAATCAGTGTTTCTGTAAATAATATTTTAAATAACAGAAACTACGTAACTGGAGGATTCGAGCAAGGAAGATTGGCAAACTTTCCGGATGCTTTGGAAGAATACAACAGAGGGACTCCTTACTTCGGACCAAAACTTTGGTATGATAGAGGAAGAACGTTCTTTACTAATGTTTATTTAAGATTCTAAACTATTGACTACTATGAAAAAATATAATTCAATTTTCTCTTATATTGTTGCTGTCATTACAGCCTTGGTTATTATAGGCTGTGTGCATGACGACAAATACGATGCTCCCAATCTAGATAATTATCAGTGTAGAAATGCTGATTATTATACAAATACAAACAACAAGTTTGTAAAATGGACTTTGCATGATTTAAAGCTAAAAACTTTAAATGAAGAAATTACAGAAAACGCCTATGTTGAAGGATACGTTTCTTCAACTGACGAATCTGGAAATATCTACAAAACAATTTATATTCAGGATGCTCCGGAAAACCCGACAGAAGGTTTAACGGTAAGTGTTGATATGGTGAGTGCTTATACTAGATTTCCACAAGGTTCTAAAGTATATATCGAGCTAAAAGGCTTATCTGTAACAGCTTATGGTAATGTAAGACAACTAGGCCAGGTAACTCCTGCAGGAACCAGAATTTTAGAAAAAGAGGTTCCAAATCATATTTTTAGAGATTGTAACGAAAGAGCAAATATTAAACCTAAAGTTTTAACAATGGCTCAATTTGCTGCAAACGATGCTCTTATTGGATGTCTAGTACAGCTTGATGGCGTAGAATTCGACGAGAGAGCATTATGTACAAATTTTGCTCCTAATGGACAAACTGTGGATAAAACAATTGGGCAAGGTTGGAATAGTTCAACTCTTAAATATGTATCAACTGCAATTGTAAGAAATAGTGGATATGCATCTTTTGCTAACCAAATTGTTCCTGCAGGTAAAGGAAGATTTGTAGGTATTTTTAGTAAATATAACTCTACTTACCAATTATATATCAACAAGCTTTCAGACTTGAAGATGGATGCCAACAATCCTACAGATGTTGGGCCTGCTTTCCCTCGTTTAGATGGTAAAGATAAAGATCCCTGCAGCTTTAGCCCAGATGGATTAACGGCAAAAACAGTAGCAGAAGTTAAACAGTTGGCAGGAAGTCTTGCTCCAAATGGTCTTTTAAAGATTACGGGTGATTACTATCTTAAAGCACAGATTGTTGCTGATGATGCAACTGGAAACCTTTTTAAATATCTTTACGTAGAAGATGCTACAGGAGGTATTAAAGTAAATATCAACAGAGCAGATTTATATCTTGAAAATAGATTTAAGCTTGGTAAAGATTTATATATCAAATTAAAAGATTTGCATATCAGAAACGTTAGTGGTGAACTTCAATTAGGGTCAAATGATTCTTCTTCTGCGGTTGCCTACAGAATTAAAGACGAAGAAATCTATAAGTATTTATTCGATAGCAATTCTCTACCAAGAACAGTTGTCGCAACAGAAAGAACTATCACTCAACTTACAAAAGCTGATGTTGGTAGATGGATTAAAATTAAAGATCTACAATTCGTAGATGGTGATTTGGGTAGAACGTATGCAGACGGTACAGCGACATCTAACAGAACATTAGAAGATTGTTCAGGAAACAAGATTACATTGAGAACCAGCGGACGTGCTATTTTCGGATTAAAAACAGCTAGTGCTATTGATGTGGCAGGTGGTAAAGGTGATATCTATGCTGTTGTAAGTATTTTTAATGATAGCTATCAGCTTTGGATTCCTCAGCTTACAGATATTAAGTTTACTAATGCAAGATGTGATGGAACGGTTTATACTCCGCTTCCTACAATCTATAGCGACGAATTTGCTTCAGGTGGATTCACTTCAGACTGGACTTTAGTAAACGTTCTTGGAGCTCAGGTTTGGACAACTTCTAACCAAGGAAACGGAACAAACTATTATGCTGTAATGAATGGGTTTGTAGGAACAAGTAACGCAAACGAAGACTGGTTGATTTCTAAAGCGGTAAGCTTAGTAGGTAAAACGAAAGCTGCAGTAACGTTTACGACAGACGTAAGATATGCAGGAAATGTTCTGCAAGTATACGCAACGGATAACTACAGTGGAAATCCTTCTACAACTACTTGGACGCAGCTATCACCAATCTTGGATACCAATACAGGAGCATTTGGAGACTGGGTAAGCTCTGGGAATGTAGATTTATCTGCCTTCTTAGGTAAAAACGTAAGAATTGCATTTAAATATACTTCTACAACTTCTGCATCTTCTACTTGGGAGATTGATGATTTCAAAATTAAAGCTCAATAATCGAGTTTAAAATATTTTACTTAAAGGCGAACCGTTTGGTTCGTCTTTTTTATTTTTGTGAAAAAGTAAATGGGATGAATGAAGAAAAAAATCTATATTTTGTAGTTGCAAATTATTGAAATTTGAATAAACAAAAACCACAACCAAAAAGGCTGTGGTTTGACTAAAGAATTATATCTAACAAACTTAAATATTCAATTATTCATACTTCCAGATACCTGAAATGGTAAGCATTGTTAATCCGGGTTGCTTTTCGCCATAGCTGAAAATCCCTATATATCTTGCATTACAAGAATTACAATCAGTTCCGAAGTATAAAGTAGGTAAGTTATATACCGTTAATTCTCCATAATGAAGAAGATTTTTTGATGTTTCGGTTACCATTTTATTTTTCAATAATTCATCTTTAGATAAAACTTTACCTTCATTATAAAGTTGAAAAATAGGAAATCCGGATTCATAAGGCGTTATCGTAATTGTGTTTTCATGACCGCAATTGCAACAAGTGAATGTAGTAATTGCAGAATTTGAAATTTCTTCATTGCTGAAATTACTTTTCGCAACAGAAACCTGTTTTAAAATATTTATTTTTTTTGAAATTGAATACATGATATATTATTGCTGAATAACAGTCCCAACGACATTATTATACTTTCCGCTTGGGCTTTTCTTGATGGTTACTTTAATATAGCCTTCTTCAGCCAGTTTATTCCATGTTTTTTGGTAACCTGTGTTGATGTCGATAGGAATTTTCCACATTGTTTGTTTTCCTTTACCAGCTTGCCCAAACCAAGGAATAATATCTGCCGTTTGACCTTTGAAATTTAATAAATTATTCAATACCTCAATTTCATAATAAAAATCATATTTATCTTCAGTTTGGTTTAAGGCTCTTTGCGTAAAAGTATAGGTATAACCGTTGATAATTGGGCTAGTAAAGCTTCCTCCAAGGGTAGGAACTCCAGTTCCGGTGTAAGTGCCGACAGCACCGCTGTATCTGTCATATTTTTGCCCGGCAGTGAAGGTAATATCATCTACAATATTATATCCTCCGTTTGCCGGTGGCCAGCCTCCATTTAGGTTATTGTCTTTAAATAAGGCTTCCAGTTCAGCCCATCTTGCTGTTCTGTAAAGATCAAATGCCTGACTTCTAAGTGTAGCATTTACAGTTCCGGAAGGATCATAAGTTGCGGCAAATTCATCTGCATTTTTATAGAAAACGCTTATCACTTCGCTCGATTCGAATTCATCCCTATCTGAACTACAAGCTACAGAAAAAGAAATGGTTGATAATAGTAAAAGATACTTTAGTAAATTTTTCATTGATAGATTCATTGTTTTATCGTTTCGTTTATTCAGTTTTTAGGTAATAATCAGCCATAATTATTCAGAATGAATAACTAAAGCCTAAAAGGTGTCTAAACGGTACAATTGAAAAATATCAATGCAACAAAAATAAAATAAAATATCAAATTATAGTGATTTTTCTATAAATAAATCATTATCCATCAATTATAGAAGAAGGATGAGTTTCAAAACATGATGAGAGAATTGATGGAATCTCTGCGGTTTTTTATAAGTGAAACGGCTTTATGAAACTCAAAACAATTAATAGTCAAAAAAGTTTGGTGTGCTCTGTGTTCAATTATATGGGGTATTGATTAGCTAAAAAAGTTGCTATCAATTGCTGAGTAGAATGCCATGGCGATTAAAAATATTTAAAATAAGATACAAAACTTTAGCGATCGATAGCGTTAAAGAGACAATAAAGAATTGTTTTAATCTTGTTTTCTAGTACTATGCTTAGATCTCTACAGGGATGACGGATTTATGGATAAAAACTTTTTTGAATAAAAAATCCCTGTCTCAAAACTGAAACAGGGATGTTATTATTTAAATTAAATCTTTATTAAAAAGAAACTTCATTTACCTCTTTTCCACGTTGGAAATTCATTGTTTTCTGATTTCCTTTGTAAGCAATATTCACAAGATTAATCTGCTTAGGAAAAGCGCTTAAAAGTATCGTATTTTTTATCTTCAGAGTGCTGATATCCGAAACGCCGCCCGTTTCAAAATACACCCAAACAGTTTCTCCGCTCACTTGGCTACCCGTAAAAGTAATCGATTTAGGAGAGCCGTTCACGTACACATCAAAATTATTATTTACGTATTTTTTTACTTCTGCTTCAAAACCTGCGGTGTTGGGATTTATTTTAATGGCATCTGAAATATGACCAGTATTCATCTTTGTGGTAAACTTCAATGTCTTGCTTCCATCAATATAATCCACCTTTGTCATTGAAGAGAAAAAGTCTACATACATAAAACTCATTAACATAAAACATGTTAAAATTCCTGATATATATAAAAGTTTTTTCATCTTAATTAATAGATTTACAATCATCTTTGTTATGTTTAAGTCACAAATAATATGCCAATTAGAAGTTTACATTCACAGAGTACTTATCGTAAAATGCCTTAATGTGCGCTACAGCTTCGTCTGCGGTATCTACCACACGATAAAGATCAAGATCATCTTCGTGTATCATTCCTTCTTTCAGTAAAGTTTCTTTAAACCAACCTAATAATCCGCTCCAGAATTCCGAACCTACCAAAACGATAGGGAATTTTCCAATTTTATTGGTCTGAATTAAAGTTAAAGCTTCCGTAAGCTCGTCTAAAGTTCCGAAACCGCCGGGCATCACCACAAATCCTTGAGAATATTTTACAAACATTACTTTTCTCACGAAGAAGTAATCAAAATTCATCGAATACGATTTGTTGATATAAGGATTAAAATGCTGCTCAAAAGGAAGATCAATATTCAATCCGATCGATTTTCCTTGAGCCTTGAAAGCGCCTTTGTTTCCTGCTTCCATAATTCCGGGACCGCCGCCAGTGATGATTCCAAAACCAATTTTGGTGATTTTTTCGGCAATCTCAACCGCCATTTCGTAATATTTGCTTTCCGGCTTTAGTCTTGCAGAACCAAAAATAGAAACGCAAGGCCCAATTTTAGCTAGTTTTTCGTAGCCGTCTACAAATTCAGCCATTACTTTGAAAACCATCCAGCTGTCTTTAGTAATGGTTTCGTCCCAGGTTTTTTGTCTTAAACTATTATGAAGTTTTGTTTCATTTACATCCAATTCCGGATTTACCAAACTTTCATCTCTTCCATCAATTTCCATCATAAGTTTTTATTTAAAATATTTTTCGGCTTCTATCACAGATTCTGGTCTTCCCACATCGATAAGGATGCTGTCGTGCACAAAACCATGAATATGCTCTGTTAACATCAGATCCAGATATTCTTCCATAACAGAAAATTTGCCTGTTCTTTTTATTTTATCAAAGATCGAAGGGTTGATGCAGTGAACGCCACTAAAAGCAAGTGCTTTAAAGCCTTTGTTAAACTCTGCAAGCCTTTGCTCACCGCTTTGTACATTCAGCCAACCTCTCAATACCATTTCATCATTAAAGAGCAGTTTTCTTGAACTTTCTCTATCAGAAACGGCTAATGTAGCAAAATCTTTTATCTTTTTGTGATACTCTACAAAAGCATTGATATCTATATTCGTTAAGATATCTGCATTCATGATCAGAAAATCTTCCCCAAGATCAAGAAACTTTCTAGCAAAAATCAAGCCGCCTCCAGTTTCCAGCAATTCTTCGCTTTCGTCGGAGATTTCTATTTTACAGTTAAAGTTGTTGTTTTGCTTTAAAAAATCAACAATTTGATTTCCAAAATGATGGATATTGATCACAAAATCATTAATTCCAAAACCTTTAAGATAGTTGATATTTCTTTCCAAAAGCGGAATTCCGTTCACCTTTGCTAATGCTTTCGGATGATGATCTGTAAAAGGTTTGAGTCTTGTTCCTTTTCCTGCTGCGAAAATTAAAGCCTTCATATAGTATGAGTAATGAATAATTGGTAATGAGTAATTTTAAAATGCTTACATAATATTAATAGGGTGAAAATATTACTTATTGCACATTGCTTATTACTAATGATTAAGTTGATGTTGTTCGTCGTGATGAAGGCTTATTTCTGTGCCTTCAGGATATTTTTCCTTGATGAATTCTGCAATTTTTATTGCTGAATAAACCGATCTGTGCTGTCCGCCTGTACATCCGAAATTGATCTGAAGGTTTTCAAAACCTCTTTCCAGATAATTATCGATGTTAATAGAAACGATGTTTTTTATTAAATCTAAAAATTTCGGCATTTCGGTTTTTGTTTCAAGATATTCCTGAACGCCAATGTCGTTTCCTGTTTGAATTTTGTATTCTTCAATTCTTCCGGGGTTTAAAATTCCGCGGCAATCAAATGTAAAACCGCCTCCGTTTCCGGATTCATCTTTTGGAATTCCTCCTTTCTTGTACGAAAAACTGTGTATGTCGATGTGTAGCATTTTCTTTATATTTCTAATTATTTTTATGAACCGTTAAGGTCTATTTAAGAAGTTAAGTTTAATTAAGATTTTTGATAAATCAAAAATTTAGTTTGGAAGTTCTTTAAAATACTCATTAATAAAAGGTTTTAAAGACTTTGTTATATTATCTGTGAAGAAATTAATTAATAAACCTTGAGGTTTCTTTAAAACTTTCATATAAGTCAGCAATTGAGCTTCATGAATTGGTAAAATTTCTTCAATCGCTTTTAGCTCTACAATTACCATGTCATTTACAAGTAAATCAACGATTAATTTAGTTTCAATATCAACTCCTTCGTAATTGATGGTTGTATAAAGTTGTTGTTTTACATCATATCCATTTTTAATAAGCTCAATTTTCAGACATTCTTCGTAAATGCTTTCAAGTAAACCTGGTCCAAGAGTTTTGTGAACTTTTATAGCAAAACCAGTAATCTCATAAGATAGTTGTGTAATTTCTTTTTTCGTCATAAAACTTAATTAAACTTAACTTCTTAAATATAAAACTTAATGGTTTAATATTTCCTCAATTTTCCACTTCGTTTTCTCCAAACTCAATTGTCCAATCACTTTTTCCAGTTCAGGATAATCTTTCATATTTTCCCAGGTTTGCGTAAACTCTGTGATGTTTTCAATTCCTTTTTCGATACTTGTAATGAAATGTTGCTTCCTCTGAATCAGTCCTCTAAAGCCATAAGCGCCCAAAACCTGTAAAAATCTCATCAATTGAATTGGTTTCACCGAATCTTTTAGTTGACGTTGAATTTCTTTACTTTCAAACTGATGAATATAAAAATTCAGCATTTCATTTTTAAAATCTTCAGGAAAATTAGCTTTAGCCTGAAATAAAAACGAGATCACATCATACATCAGTGGCCCTTTCATTGCCGACTGATAATCAATAAATGAAACTTCATTCTTATCATTTACCATAATATTTCTCGCCTGAAAATCTCGAATCATAATTCCTTTCGGATTCAAATTTTCGATGAGGTTCACTATATTTTTGAATTCTTTCAGAAGAGTAGATTTATGATATTCCAGTTCCAGAACATCGGCTACGAAATTTTTAAAATAATAAAGATCGTGCGTTACCGGAAGCTCATCATAACTTTCATATTCGAAAGTTTTAGTGAAATCGATTTTATTTTCTGTCTGAATTTGAAGTGTATAAAGTTTCTGTAAAGTCTGTTTTACCAAAGATTTTACATTGTCTGTTAAACCTTCTCTTGCAATCACTTCTGATAAGGTATTACTTCCCAAAAATTCCTGAATATATATTTTCCGATCTTCGGAAATAGCTAAAATTTTAGGCGAGTTAAGATGTAAATCTGAGAAAATTTTAGAGTAATACAAAAAACTTTCGTTCTCGTGAATATTTTCATTATACGTGATAATATACTTTTCGTTTTCACATTTAGCCAAAAAATTTACCCTCGCGGAGCCGCTTTGAGCCAAAATAGTAAATTCAGAAGATGCTTTACCTATATAATTTTCAAAAAATCGTTTTGCGTATTCGGAAATCATAGTAAGAAACAAATATAGTAATTTACGGGCGAATTTTTATATTTGCATTATGCTAAAGGACTTTAAGCCCGTTTTAGGTATTTTACTGAGGTTCATCATCATTTATCTGGTGTTGCTTTTTGGCTATCAGTTTTATCTGAATACCTTTCAGAATCAGGGATTGGATCCTTTTTCAAGGTTAATCGCCAACCAGGTGATGAGCGTACAGAATAGGGTGGGCTATCCAACTCTGTTGTATGATGATGTGAAAGGGGAGCAGGTTTGGTTTTACGTAAAACAAAGCTATGCGACACGAATGGTAGAAGGCTGTAACGCAGTTTCGGTCATGATTTTGTTTCTGGCTTTTGTCTTTGCGTTTTACAAAGGAGCTAAAACTTTTATTTTTGCTTTTCTTGGGCTTATCATACTTTATGTAATGAATGTGCTTAGGATTGTAGGCTTAAATATAGTTGTGAGGGACTTTAGCCAATACGGAAAAATGTCTCATGATTATCTTTTTCCGGCGATAATTTACGGAACGGTAGTTTTACTTTGGTTGATCTGGATTAAATTTTTTGCACTGAAAAATGAAAATTCTTAGTTGGTTTTTAGTAATAATCGGACTTGTAGGACTTGTAAGTGTAAGAGTTTTGGAAGATAGAATTTTCTATGATCCTTTCCTGAATTATTTTCATGAAGCGAATAAGCATCTTGATTTTCCTGCTTTCGAATGGGGAAAATTAATTGTTGGACACCTTTTCAGATTTATTTTAAATTTATTCTTTTCCTGTATTATCATTCATTTTTTATTTAAAAATAAGCAATGGACGATTCAAGGCGCGATTCTTATTTCGATTATTTTCCTGATTACTTTCCCAATTTATCTGTATTGTATTTATGAACGATTTGAAATTGGGTATTTATTCTCATTTTACATGAGAAGGTTTGTGATTCAGCCTTTAATCTTGTTGTTGATTGTGCCGATGTTTTATTATAGAAAGCAGGTTGAAAAAGGCGAAGATTTATCAAAACACGAATAGCACAAATCTCTAAAACACAAATGCCACGAATATTTTTATCAACAGAAATTGGCTTTAGTTAAAATTGAAAGATATTTTAGTTTAAACTAAATTCAATCTATTGTGTGTTTATCCACACTAGTCACGTTTTCTGGTGTCCACTTTACTCTTTTTACGAATTCTTTTTCACGAACCGGACAATCTTTAATCTGACAAACGGCGCACGAAATCGGCTTGCAATCATCCATATGAAAATTAAATTCTACACTTCTTTTGGTGTTTTTAGCTAGAAGAATGATCATCTTTTCCATTTCATTGTGCGCGTCACGAAGGCTGTAATACCAAGGTAAAGTAATGTGTGCATCAATGTGAAGATTGGCCCCGAATTGCTGGATTTTCATGTTGTGAACATCAATCCATTCTGTGCGGCGGTTTTCTTCCAATACGTTGATGATTTGATTTAAAAGATCTGGATCCTGCTCATCCATAATACCGCTTAACGATTTACGAACGATCTTGTAGCCTACAAAAATGATATAGCCTCCAAAAATTAAAGCTACAACAGAATCTATCCAATAAATTTTAGTGAAATAAACAACAATCAAACTGATTACAACGCCAAGGGTGGTAATTGTATCCGATTGTAAATGTTTTCCTGAAGAAATTAGAACCAGAGAATTTTCTGCTTCTCCTTTTTTAACTGAAATGTAACCCAAAAGATAATTAACAATAGCTGTTACAGCAATGATGGCAATTCCCCAATCTAGCTTATCCAGAACCTTTCCCACAATCAAACTGTTGATTCCTTCATAGATAATCATGATGCCGGCAATGGCAATTAATGCGCCTTCAATTCCTGAGGTTACAAATTCTACCTTTCCGTGACCGTAAGGATGATCTTCGTCTTTGGGTTTCGCTGCAAGATGTAAAGAATAAAGCCCCATAAATGCGCTGATCACATTCACAATACTTTCCATAGCATCAGAAAAAACGGAATCGGAATTCGTTAGTTTCCAGGCTATAATTTTTCCGATAAAAAGAATGACTCCAAAAACGGCGATTAGTTTTTGAAAGCCTATTTTATCTTTATTTTTATTCTTCTGTTTGTTCATAGGTTTGATAAAAAAAAGAATCTCAATTTTGAGACTCTTTTTTATTTTGTTAGTTTACACTAAGTTGTTTGCTACAATGTATTCTGCGATCTGTACCGCGTTGGTTGCGGCTCCTTTTCGCAGATTGTCTGCCACAATCCAGAGATTCAGTGTCTTTGGTTGCGATAGATCTCGTCTTATCCTTCCGACGAAAACTTCATCTTTCCCTTCAGAATAAAGCGGCATCGGATATTCGTTGTTTTTCACGTTATCCATTACCACAACTCCAGGAGTTTCAGATAAAATTTTTCTTACTTCATCCAAATCAAATTCGTTTTCAAACTCGATGTTTACACTTTCCGAGTGACCTCCCTGAACAGGAACTCTCACTGCAGTTGCAGTTAAATTAAATGTATCGTCACCTAAAATTTTCTTAGGCTCTTTCATTAATTTAATTTCTTCTTTCGTATAATCATCATCTGCAAAAACGTCGCAATGTGGCAATGCGTTTTTGAAGATCTGATAAGGATATACTTTTGCAATAGAATCGTCTCCGCTGATTTCTCCGTTTAATTGATCCACAGCCGCTTTACCAGTTCCTGTTACAGACTGATACGTTGAAACGATTACTCTTTTTAAATCATATTTTTTGTTCAAAGGTCCTAAAACCATTACTAACTGAATAGTAGAACAGTTCGGATTTGCGATGATTTTATCTTCTTTCGTCAATACATCAGCATTGATTTCCGGAACTACCAATTTCTTGTCAGGATCCATTCTCCAGGCTGAAGAATTATCGATCACCGTTGTTCCTGCTTCTGCGAAAAGAGGAGCAAATTCAAGAGAAGTACCACCGCCGGCAGAGAAGATCGCAATATCCGGTTTGGCAGCTATAGCGTCTTGCATGCTTACAATCGTAAATTCTTCCTGTTTATACTTCACCTTCTTACCAATAGATCTTTCCGATGCTACCGGAATTAATTCGGAGATAGGGAAGTTCCTTTCTTCAAGAACTTTCAGCATAACTTGTCCAACCATTCCTGTTGAACCTACTACAGCTACTTTCATTGATTTAATTAAAAATTTATTAAGTTAATATATAAACTTTGTCAAAGATTCTGAACTTTGACAAAGTGCGATCCTACTATTTATGCCCCGAAAACTCTTGTCCAAGGGAATGCGAATGCGAATAAGCCAACCGCGATAAGCCCCATAATGACAATTCCTAAAGAGATGGTAGGGTTTACTTTTACTTTTTTGTTAACGATGGTCATTAAAACAGCCGCGATTAACATTGAAAATGGATGTTCTACATATTGAAATCTCAGTGCAGAGTTTTTCATTACTTCGCCCATATTTAATCCGTTTGTGAAGTTGATTACCAACATAATAATCCCGATTAAAAATTGAACGTGGAAAAAGATCATTGTGAATAGCGTAATTTTCTTTAAAAACTTATTCACTTTTCCGCTAAATCCAAACATTGTCACTAAAAGTGCAATCACAAATAATGATGTTAAAAGTAGTTCTAAATACCCAAATCCTTTGTGAGCACTAAGCAAAATTTTGTAAAAATCCATATTTAGTTTTTTTCTGTTTTTTCTGCCACAAATATAGCAAAAATCCCGGCGAAAAGCCGGGATTGATATTTATAAAATCTAATATTTTAATTAATTAGAAGTTGAATGATAGGTTAGCAGCCCATGTTCTTCCGAATCCGAAGAATACTCTGTTTGCACTTGCTACACCATTGTACATTCTTCCTGCTTCCTGATAAGTTTTACCAGCATCAGGATCTCCTGTAGTTGTAATTTTATCGGTTCCAAAGATGTTTGTCGCACCATCTTGAATGTATGTTGTATCAAACAAGTTGTAAACGTTAGCACCGATAGTGAAATATTGATTAGCGTCTCTCAATCTTATTTTATATGATACACCGATATCTGTTAAGTTGTAATCAGGCAATTTCAATACACCTCTGTCTTGATTAGCAATATTTGAGAAAGTTGCAATATCAATAGTAGAATAAAGTTTGCCTACAAATCTCCATCCAGCGTAGATGCTCAAGTCTTTTACCGGCTTAACAGTAGCTCCTAATGAAGCGGTCATCTGAGGGATACTGTTGTTACTTGTTCCTCCAACTTTTACTTTATCAAGATAAAGAGTAGTTGTGTTAGAATCACCCGCTACAGTTAGAGGATTGTTATTACCGTCGAATGTAGTACCGACTGCATTACCTTTATAATAGTAATCTCCCCAAGAGAACATACCGTTAAATTCTAAGAATTTGTTTAGTCTGTAAGTTGCATCAACTTCAACCCCTTGGTGAATCTCTGTAATACCATTCATTTCAGCGTAAGCATCTGTTACATCAGGAACTGTAATTGTTCTTCTTAATGCTCTATCTTTCCACTGAGTTCTGTAAATGTTAACGTTTGCGGTAAAGTTTGCAGACCTGAAACCATACCCAACTTCAGCAGAGAAAATTTTCTCATTTGTCAATTGAGGGTTAACAACTTGCTGGTTGCTTGGATACACTGTATTCATGAATGGTTGTTTGCTATAGTAACCCACATTTGCAAATACATTGTGATTTTCGTTGATGTTATAGTTAGCACCCCCTTTGATGTTGTAACCGAAAAGATTTTTAAATCCTGTTTTTCTATTTACAGTTTGATTTCTTTGTACTGTAACGCCATCTTGAATAAACTCGTCAATTCTCTGATAACCTTGATTAGAAACTGACCCTTGAATGAAAGCTGATAAATTATCTTTTGTATATTCAACCTGACCGAAACCACTGTACCAAAGCACTTCTCCATCATTACTGAATCCAATTCTTTCATTTAATGGAACTTGGCTTCCTCCAAAAGGATTCCAACTTAATTTTTTATAATCAGAAGTTGCTGATACTACGTTTGGTGCAATATTTTTGTTTGCATTGTCTTTATACCCTGAAGCACCATATAAATCTGAAATTACCTGATAGTGATATCCATAGTAATATCTGTCATCTGTACCAATTGAGAAGTTCCAGTTATCATTGATTTTATGTTGGAAATTCATCAATACACCGTACCAGTTATGAGAATTGATACTTGCTCTACGAATAAGTGTTGCCCCATTTCCCGCAGTGTTTGGATTTACAGCAGCATTTTCAGCGAAAACTTTATCATAGTTGTAAAGTCCCTGCGCATCTCTGAAGTATGGTTGATTATTAACAAGAGCAGATAGGCCTCTATTATTTACTCTACCAAGATCAGCAGTACCACCACCTCTACCATTAGACATGTAAGCTACAGTACTTAACTTAGATTTCTCGTTGATATTATAATCCCAGTTTAGCATGATAACTGGTTTGTTATAATAGTTAGATCTGTTAGATAAAGCTACTCTTCTACCTTCCGCGTTTGTGTAATAACCCCAGTCACTGTTATAAGTTCTATCCGGGCTTCCGTCATTATCAGGGTTGTATCTGATATAATCAGAAATCATTGGAGCGTAAGATCTTTGATCGTGCCATTGTGGCGCACCAGTGATTGTAAATTGGAAGTTATGCTTTTTGTTAGCCTCCCAACCTAATGCGAAGTAATATGCGTATGCTTCGTAATCTGTATTTTGAATGTAAGTAGAACCAGACTGTCTGCTCATTAAGAATGAAGAAGACCAACCTTTATCAGACTTACCTGTATTATAAGCGAATGAAGTTTTTAAATAATCATTGTTACCAACTCCTAATCTCACGATACCTCCTTTCTTCATATCGGCTGATCTTGTAATGAAGTTCATTGTACCTCCTACAGAAGCAATTGCCAATTTAGAAGAACCAAGACCTCTCTGTACCTGCATGAAACTTGTTACGTCAGATAAACCAGTCCAGTTTGAGAAATAAACAGTACCGCCCTCCATATCGTTTACAGGCATACCGTTTACCATTACTGCAATGTTTCTCGATTCGAAACCACGCATAACAATCTGTGAGTCTCCGAAACCACCACCACCTTTCGTAGCATATACAGAAGGGGTTGTATTTAGCAATTCAACAAGCTCTTGATTTCCTTGTCTTTCTAGGATCTGTGCAGCTTTAATAGTAGATACTGCAACTGGTGTCTTTCTATCTTTTGCGATATCGGTTACACCTCTTAGGATTACCTCTTCAATGTCTTTGGATTTAGAAACAGTATCCTGAACTTGTTGAGCGTAATAGACACTAGCTGTTGATAATGTAATTACCGCAGTTAGAATCGATTTGTTGATTAATTTCATAATCGTTAGTAATAGTTAGATTTAAATTTTATGCAAAATTCGGTAAATAAATTTTAACTAATATTAACTGTATGTTAATTTTTAATCAATCTCAATAAGGTTTAATTGCTTGATTTATAATGCATTGAATAATAATCGATATTTTGTATGAAAAAAATCATATTATTGAATTTTTAACAATAATGGGGTATTTTTGTTAAAAATTCAACGCTATTTCACCGCCTTGAGACTCAAATCAATATTTTTTGCAGAGTGCGTTAGAGCGCCTACAGAGATGAAATTAACGCCTGTTGTGGCTATTTCTTTTAACATATCTCGGGTAATTCCGCCGGATGCTTCAGACTCACAAGAACCGTTGATCATCTCAACTGCCTGCTTCATCGTTTTCACATCCATGTTATCCAACATAATTCTGTCAACTTTTGCTTTAATGGCTTCCTGAACTTCTTCAAGGTTTCTTGTCTCAACCTCAATCTTCAGTTTTTTCTTAGTCTTTTTAACGTAGTCTTTCGCCATTTTTACTGCATTGGTGATACTTCCGTTATAATCAACGTGATTATCTTTCAACATAATCATATCATAAAGACCATATCGGTGATTGGTTCCGCCGCCAATAGCAACCGCCCATTTTTCACAAACTCTGAAATTCGGAGTCGTTTTTCTGGTGTCTAATAATTTTGTTTTTGTTCCAACTAATCTTGAATCCCATTCGTGAGTTAAAGTAGCAATTCCACTCATTCTCTGCATGCAGTTCAACACTAATCTTTCTGTTGAAAGGATCGATCTTGCACTTCCGGTAACGATCATGGCAATATCTCCAACTTTCGCGGGAGTTCCGTCTTTAATGAAAATTTCTATTTTCAGATCTTTATCAAACGTGTTAAAAATAATTTCAGCCAATTCCACGCCCGCCAAAATACAGTCTTCTTTTACCAACAATTTGGCGCTTTGCTCCAAATCCTTCGGAATGGTGGAAAGGGTAGAGTGATCTCCATCCTGAATATCTTCTTCCAAAGCATTTTTTATGAATTGTTTTAAAACTTTATCGGTAACGTACGCTGGTCTTTTCATTTTTATTTGATTTTAGGCTAAATCCTTATTGTAGAATGCTCCTTTATTTTCCTTCATTTCCATCGATTGTGTTATGATGAGGTGAGCAACGGTTGTTAAATTTCTCAGTTCTGAAAGTTGAGGCGAAAGAATAGAGTAGTGGTAAATTTCATTCACGGCAGCCGCAATTTCCTGATGTTTTTGCAAAGCCATGTTTAGACGGCGGTTGCTTCTCACGATTCCTACCAAATCGCTCATCATTTCCTGAAGCTGTTTTCTTAAATAGGAAACAATTACCATTTCGTCCATAATTTTCATTCCTTCTTCATTCCATTCCGGAACGGCTTTAAGATCTTCAAAGTTGAAGTTATTTTCATTTAAAAGATCAACAGTTGTCATTGCGGCGCTATGTCCGAAAACTAAACCTTCTAATAATGAGTTGGAGGCCAGTCTGTTTGCTCCGTGAAGCCCGGAATTAGTGCATTCACCCACGGCAAAAAGATTTTTGATGGAGGATTGTCCGTCCTTATCAATTTCAATTCCGCCCATCAGATAATGACATGCAGGAACTACAGGAATCAATTGGGTAAAAGGATCAATTCCTTCGTCTTTACATTTTTTATAAATATTCGGGAAATGTTCTAAGAATTTTTCGTGATCCATTTCTTTACAGTCAAGACCTACAAATTCGTCTCCTGTAATTTTCATTTCGGCATCAATGGCTCTTGCTACGATGTCTCTGGAAGCCAATTCTTCACGCTCATCATATTTATGCATGAATTTTTCACCTCTTTTGGTTCTTAATTTGGCTCCGTCACCGCGAACGGCTTCAGAAATTAAAAACAACATACCATCCATTTTGCTGTATAAAGCGGTTGGGTGAAACTGGTAATACTGCATATTGGAAACCTTACCCTTTGCTCTTGCAACAAAAGCAATTCCGTCTCCCGTTGCAATCGTAGGATTTGTCGTGTTTTTGTAAACGTGACCAGCTCCTCCTGTGGCAACTAATGTTATTTTTGAAGTAATTTTTTTGATAGATTTAGACTTTTCATCTAAAATATAAGCACCATAGCAGTGAATATCGCCTTCATTTAATTCTTTTCCCGGAACATGGTGTTGTGTAATGATATCGATTACGTAATGGTGATCGAGAATTTCAATATTCGGGCTTGTTTTTGCGGTTTGCAATAAAGCTCTCTCAATCTCGAAACCGGTAATGTCTTTATGATGAACAATTCTGTTTTCGGTGTGACCGCCCTCTCTTCCTAAAGCAAATTCACCATTTTTCATGTCGAAATTAGCGCCCCATTCTACAATTTCGTTGAATCTTGCAGGAGCCTCTTTCACCACCATTTCTACAACATCGCGTTTGTTTTCGCCATCTCCGGCACGCATTGTGTCTTCAATATGCTTATCAAAATTATCATTTTTAGAATCGGTAACTACCGCCAGGCCGCCTTGTGCGTATTTGGTGTTGCTTTCATCTTCATCAGATTTTGTAACAATGATTATTTTGGCATCGGGGAGCTGCTCAGAAACTTTAATGGCATAAGAAAGTCCCGAAATACCGGAACCAATTACTAATACATCCGCTTTTATCATATGCTTGCTTTAGGTACAATCGTCTAAATAACTAGATAAATTTAAACAATTTTTCGTTTGGTTTTCTTACTTTTTTCATGTGCTGGAAATGATCTTCCTCCGAACGGTAGCCTAATGCGAGGGTAACGGTTACTTTTTCGGTTTCAGGATTGATGTTGAGAACGTCTTCAATCACATCCTGTCGGAAGCCTTCCATCGGGCAGGTATCTATATTCTCAATCGCTGCAGCGTACATTAAATTTGCCAAAACGATGTAAGACTGTTTTTCTGCCCAGTTGAAAATTTCATCACTGGTTTTCTGATTAATATGTTGGTTGATGCTGTTTTTGAAAAGCTCCAGATTTTCAATCGGGGTTTCGCGAACATCTGAAATATGTCTGAAATATCCGTTGATATAGCTCTCGTCAACTGTTTTTTTAGAAACAATAATAATTAAATGAGAGCAAGTAGAAATCTGTGAGGGATTATAGAAAGCCGGAACCAGCTTTTGTTTTATTTCTTCACTTTCAGCCACCAGAATTTTATAAGGCTGAAGCCCCAAAGAGCTTGCCGATAATTTTCCTGACTCAAGAATGTTGTGAAGTGTTTCCTGAGGAATGATTTCGTTGTTGAATTTTTTTACAGAATATCTTCTGCCTAAAGCTTCCAAATAATTCATATTACAAATTTAAGAATTGGATATGAATAAAGTGGTTTTAAAATGAAAAAGAATCACTTCTCGTGTTGAAGTGATTCTTTCTCGTATAATGAATGGTTATTTGGTTTTAATCCCTGTTTTTAACAATAATCCATCCTGAATATTTGTATGGTGTATTGTGTTTGTTGTTTTCATTCCAAGTTACAGAATACCAGTAGTTTCCTGTAGGTACTTTTCTTCCGCCAACAGTTCCGTCCCATTTGTATCCGTTAGCTTTATCTCCCTGATGAATTTTTGCTCCATAACGGTCGAAAATACTGAATACCAAGTTTTGTTTTCCTGCCAGTGAAGAATAATCAATAATATCGTTTACGCCGTCTCCGTTTGGTGTGATTACGTTTACCAAATTCGGAACAACAAAAGCAATAACAATCGGGTCACAATCATAAGCATCTTTCACATAAATTGTATGATCCCCTCTTGAAACATTATTAAATACATTCGAATCTTGCCAGTTTACATTGTCTAAAGAATATTTGTAAGCCGGAGTTCCGCCCATTACATTAATTGTAACAGTCGTAGTACTTACCTCAATATTTGTAACTACAGGCTGTTCTGAAGGAATTACTTTTACTGTTTGACGAGCGATACAGTCTCCTGTTTTCAATTCAACCCAATAAATACCTACCCCAACATTTGTAATTGATTGAGTCGTTGCACCTGTGCTCCATTTATAACCATTGAATCCAGGTCCTGCATCCAACGTTGTCGTGTCTTCAATACAAATAGTTTTATCTGCCAACACAGTAGAATATACTGGCGGAATCACTTCCAATGTCACTTTTGCAATAGCATAACATCCTTGAGCGTTTGTTACTTTTACATAAATTACCCCATTTGGAGCGGTATAAGTAAGTGCATTCGAAATTGCATTTGTAGAGTTAATCGCGTCTGTTAACGATGGATAATATGTTTTGGTAGTACCCGTTTGTGAAGTTACAGCTGCTACTGTAAGGTTGAAGGTTGCCATTGATGGATTGGTAGCCAAGAAGCAAGATCTCAAAATAGCATTATTGTTTACCACAACTACAGGATGGTGATTTAAGGTAACTTCAGCAACGTCGGTACATCCTTGCGGTGTTGTTACTCGTACATAAATTTTTCCCGGAGCCGCTGCATACGCTGTAGGATTCGGAATAGGGTTGATGTTATTCGTTAAATCAAACATTGTATTGAAGAATTCCAACGTAGAGCCCGGAACACTTGAAACATTGGCTGTTGTTAAATCAAAAATAGCAACGCCGGCATTATCATTATTACATCCAATCAATGTGGCATCATCTGCGGCGAATGGCGATGGGTTTAAAACAATTTGTCCGTCACCATTGTCACAAAGGGTAGATGTTGGGTCTTTTACCACAACATTAATTGTCACTGGCCCTGAATATTGGAATGCTGCAGGGTTGGTGATAACAGTTCCTCCTGTAGAATATGTGAATGTATAATTTGAGGGGTTTGTTACAAATTGATTCTGATACGTTGTTAAATCTACCGTTCCGTTTCCTGTTGCAGGGTTTACGCAAACAAACGGGGTGATTGTATTATTTAAAATAGGAACTTTATCAATGAAGATTTTAGCATTTTTAATCGAGTGTCTTGCAGAAGCACCCCCTGTTGCAGCCGAAAATCCGAAGTATCCTGTAGTCATACCTATTGCACCTCCTGAAGGAGCAAATGTTTGTGAAACGATGGTTGTTCCATCTATTTTAATGATGATATCCCAATTGTCAGGATTTATCATATTGGTTTGCCCGTTTACTTCAACATGTTTGTAAGTTGCCCCTACGAAAGGTTGTGTAGGATTAAGATCTGGTGAGTGGAAAGTACTTCCGGCAGTATTGTTGTATTCAATATTCGGATTTCCTGTAGGTGTGTTATTAGTTCCGTATAAAACGTGAACTTTACTCATCTGGCCTTCAGTTGTATTGTTGAAGATGTCAAATCCTACCATTAAACCATTGGCATTAGCCGGAATTCCTAAACCGCCTCCGGAAGTAAATCCTGTGGGTGGATTATTTAAATACCAAAAAGTGAATCCGTCACCACGACCAAATGCCGTAGTTCCGTTACCATCTATTCTGAAATCGAATTCTACCTTCCATTTGTCGCAGTATTTAAGATTAATAGGAGTTGCTAACTTTATAGCTCCGTATTGATTTCCTACATCCTGAGTAAGCTGAATAAAGTCTCCGTTTATCTGTGCACTGGATACCAAATCCCAACCAGTGGTTACTACAGGGTTTCCTGAAAGTTGATATGTCTGCGCCAATAGTTTGCCAGATAAGCTCAGTAAGGTAATTAAGAAAAAATTGAGTAGAGTTTTTTTCATGTGAGCGAGTTGGTTAATGTGTTAAAGTTGTAAATATATTGATTTTTAGTTGTTTTATATAAATTCAGTAATAATTATGTAATGAAAATCGATTACATTGTGATATATGTATAATGAATTTGTTAAAATTTTGTTTTTAGTTTAAAATTTAATTTAAAAATCTTAGATTTAATTTATTTTGTTCTGTTTTTATTTTTAATGATAAAAAGAAAATCACCCCCGAAAAGAGGGAGTGATTTTACCTAAAGAAGATTATTCTCTATTTTTTACTAATATCCAGCCCGAATATTTGGTCGGAGTACTGTTTTTATTATTTTCATTCCATGTGATGGTGTACCAGTAAGTTCCTGTAAGGATCTTTTTACCTGAGGCTGTTCCGTCCCATGTGAAGTTTCTCATTTTGTCGGCAGTATAAAGTTTGTTTCCATATCTGTCGTAGATCGTGAAGACAAGATTTTTCTTATATGCCAATGCGGAGTAGTCAATTACGTCATTTACGTTGTCTCCGTTTGGTGTGATTGCGTTTACCAAATTCGGAACAGTAATCTGTGTATGAACTGGCGTACAGTTGTAGGAGTCTTTTACATATACCACAACTTCACCTCTTGCCAAACCTGTGAAAACGTTTGAGTCTTGCCAATTAGTTCCATCTAAAGAGTATTTGTATGGAGCAAGCCCTCCGTTTACATTTACTGTTATCGTATTGTTTGTAATATCTATTGTTGAAATTACAGGCTCTGTAGCCGGAATTACTTTTACTGTCTGAATGGTATAGCAGTTGCCCGTTTTCAATTTTACCCAATATATCCCAACTGGTACGCCACCGATGCTTTGGGTAGTGTCTCCTGTGTTCCATTCGTAGCTGTCAAAGCCAGGGCCTGCATCAAGATTGGTTCTGCTGTCAATACAGATCGTTTTGTCTTTTAAAATTGATGAATATACCGGAGGATTTACAATAAGATTAACTTTAGCAATCATGTAACATCCGTTTGCATCTATTACCTTTACATATACTGTTCCTGTTGTAGCAATGTATGGAGTAGGAATTACGATTTCGTTGGTTCCGTTTATTGCATTGTTTACAGTAGTGTAGTATTTTTTTGTTGCTGTAGTTAATGTAGTAACATCAGCTTTTGTTAAATCAAAAGATCCTGAAGTGATATTATTATCAATATAACAAGACTGTAAAGTAGCTTCTTTTATAGGAATTGCAGCGTAGAAAGCCAATGTAATTTCTGCGGTATCTGTACATCCTTGCGGTGTTGTTACCTTTACAAATACTTTTCCGGGAGCAGAAACGTAAGCGTTTGTATTTACAATTTCATTTGTTCCTGCATTCAGGTCGTTCATTGTTTTGTAGAACTTCTTCGTGGCTCCTACTACAGTGGTTACAGGTGCAGCAGCAAGATTGAAAGATGCTGTCCCCGCATTATTGTTGTTACATGCCTGAATTGTTACATCATCAGCCTTTAACGGAGCTAATGTTAGCAATATTTTTCCATCCGGATTATCACAGAGAACGCCCGCATTATCTTTCACCACAACCGATACGGTTGTGTTTGCAGCAAACTGATAAGCGGTAGGTGCCGCAATTTGAGTTCCTCCAGGCGTAAAATACGTGAATGTATAATTTGAAGGATTCGCTACAAACTGATTCTGATAGGCTGTAAGATTTACCGTCCCTTGATTTGTAGAAGGATCCGGACAAAAAGTTGCTGATACCGAAGGCTGGTTAATTGTAACTTTATCTGTATAAATTTTTACATTTTTAATAGAATGTCTTGATCTGTTTCCTCCCGTAGAAGCTGAAAATCCGAAATATCCAACCGTCATTGCGGCAGCAGTACCGGAAGGTGCGAAAACCTGATTACAGATCACAGTTCCGTCAATAGTAATTTTAATAGTCCAGTTTTGAGTACCGGGTACAACATCTGCAGTCACTTCCACATGCTTGTAAGTAGCACCTTGAAAAGGCAGGGTTGCATTCATATCAGGAGAGTGGAAAGAGCTCCCTGCAACATTGAAGAATTCTACATTATTTGTGTCAGTCGTATTTGTAACTTGACCATATGCAACATGTACTTTACTCATAACAGCCGTTGTGGTATTGTTATAGGTATCAAATCCTACAATAAGTCCCACGGCATTCTGAGAAACACCAAGTCCAGAGCCTAAAACACTTGCCACAGGTGGGTTTTGAAGATACCAAAAAGCAAGACCGTCTCCGTTCGCCGTTTGGTTAGAATCCATCCTGAAATCGAATTCTACTCTCCACTTGTCACAATACTTTAGGTTAATAGGATCATTCAGCCTTATAGATCCGGATTGATCATTGGTATCCGGAGTAAGCTGAATGAATTCACCTCCTGGTTCTAATATTGTTGGCGAAACCATCGTCCAGCCCGTTGTACTAATAGGACTTCCTGCTAGTTGATACGTTTGCGAAAAAAGGTTGCCCGAACAGCATAGTAATAGAAGGGAAAAATAAAGCAGTAGTTTTTTATTCATTTAGTATATCACATTTATTAGATGTGTAAAGATATTAATTTCCTCTTAATAAATGTATATTTAATATTAATTTAATAAAATTGCGGTGCGAATTAGCAAAGAATTTAAGATAAGGTGATGAAAAATTAAATACTAGCGATTTGAGATTATTCTAATTAATATTAAATGGAAAAATTAGAATAAAGAATTATTTTCAATATTCTCGAAATACGTGTCGATTTCAAGATCTGGCGAAGCAGCAGCTGCTACGGCAAGTTTATCACAAAGTTCGTTTTCAAAATGCCCTGCATGACCTTTTATCCAGTGCATTTTCGGAGAATGGATATTATACAGTTCTACAAACCTTTTCCAAAGGTCAGGATTTTTTACGTTTTTCCAGCCTCTTTTTATCCATCCGGCGATCCAGTTTTGGTTGATGGCATCGGAAACATATTTGCTGTCTGTGTACACGTGAATTTCGTTTTCAGGAGATTTTAATTTCTCCAAAGCGGTAATCACAGCCAAAAGTTCCATTCTGTTGTTGGTTGTTTTTCTGAAACCTTTTGAAAATGTTTTCTGATAATTTTTTTCAGGAACGCGCATAAGAATTCCGTATCCTCCTTTTCCGGGATTTCCGCTGCAAGCTCCGTCTGTGTAAATCTCTATTTTCAATTAATAAAAAGTTGTATTATCAGAATCCTCGATATAATTAAAATCATAATCGTAATCGTTAATTATACCAATATTATTTTGAGTTATTGTGTTAAATGGATCTTCCTCTATAAGAACGGTAATTATTTTATATGGAAATGTGGCACTTACCTTATAAAATTCCAAATGTTCAAGAATTATATCGTCAAAATTATATTTATTCAAAATGATGACCTTATTTTCATCAATATGATTATCCAATATAAAATCTCTAATTGATTTAATTGTAATGGGTTTTAATCTTACTGTTTTTATATTCATACAAAAGAAGAATTTAATTTAAAAAGGAAAATCATCATCGTCATCCAAATCATTCATCGATGAACCTGAAAGTTTAGAGCTATCTGGTAAATCAAATGCTTTACTTGGGTCCATTCCCTTTGTGATGCTATTGTATCCGCTCGGTTCTCCTAATAACCCGGCATTAGAATTATATCCAATTGCGCCATCAAATGCAGCTTCGATATCTGCAAATTTGGCAAAATGTTTTAAGAAAGATAATCTTACATCAGCAGTTGCACCATTTCTGTGTTTTGCAATAATTAATTCTGCCTGATTTTCCGTTGAAGTTTCCTGCCCTTCTTCATCATTATCCCAAACGGTAATTTTATAATATTCTGGTCGGAAGATAAATGATACAATATCGGCATCCTGCTCAATCGCCCCAGATTCCCTCAAGTCAGAAAGCTGAGGTCTTTTTCCGGGACGCGTTTCCACACTACGGGAAAGCTGGGAAAGTGCAATTACAGGAACATTTAATTCTTTTGCAATGGCTTTTAATGAACGGGAAATCATGGAAATTTCCTGTTCACGGTTTCCGGCTCCTTTTCCGCCACCTCCAGCTGTCATCAGCTGAAGATAATCGACCATTATAATTCTTACACCATGCTGCATTACCAATCGTCGGCATTTTGCACGGAAGTCGAAGATCGAAAGGGAAGGAGTTTCGTCTATATATAAAGGAGCATTTTCCAATTCGGATACGTTGGAGAACAGTCGTTGCCATTCTTCATCATCCAAAGTTCCTTTTCTTAATTTTTCTGAAGAAATTCTTGTTTCGGAAGCGATCATTCTGGTGATTAACTGTACCGATGCCATCTCAAGAGAGAACAGCGCCATCGGGATTTTGTGACCAACCGCAATATTTCTCGCCATGGAAAGAAGGAAAGCCGTTTTTCCCATTGCAGGACGTGCCGCAATAATAATTAAATCGGAATTTTGCCAACCTCCCGTTTCTTTATCCACATCTCGGAATCCTGAAGGTACTCCGGAAAGTCCTTCTTTATCTTTTAAAGATTTTATGGTATCGATCGCCTGTTTTACTAATGAATTGGCAGTGTCGAATCCTTTTTTGATCGTTCCGTTTGTAATTTCAAAAAATGATTGTTCGGCTTTATCTAAAAGCTCAAAAACGTCGGTGGATTCTTTATAAGACGAATCAATTACATTGGCAGAAACATTAATTAAACTTCTTAGGATGTATTTTTCAAGGATAACGCGAACGTGATATTCGATGTGAGCAGATGAACTAACTCCCATAGTAAGATCAATAATATAATGATCTCCGCCCGCAGAAGACAGCTTATCTTCTTTTTTTAAATCCTGAATGATCGTCATAAGATCGACAGGATGGTTTCCTTCATAAAGTTTTAATATAGAAGCAAAAATTACCTGATGTCTTGGGTCATAAAAAACATCAGGAGTCAGTAAATCAATAGAATGGTCGAGCCCTTTTTTATCAATTAAAAAAGTACCAATGATCAACCGTTCAAAATCTACTGCATTAGGAGGCATTTTTCCATCAGCAATCGATAGCTCTTTCGCGAAGTTTCCGTGGGTAAGAGATGATAGTGTTTCTTTCTGCGCCATTGTGCAAAGATAGTTTATTTGAAAAGGAATTAAAAAATACTAACCAAGATTTATTGTTGATAAGTTTTAAAATCTTCGTAGTAAAAGGCTTTCTTTTGGTGCATAAAAAAAATCACCCCAACAAATTTGAGGTGACTTAAGTTAAATATTAAAATGAAATTATTCTTTATTTTTTACCAATATCCATCCGCTGTATTTGGTCGCGGTATTGTTTTTATCATTTTCATTCCATGTAATGGTGTACCAATATGTTCCCGTAAGGATTTTTTTACCGGAAGCCGTTCCATCCCATTTGAAGTTTCTCAATTTATCAGCCTGATACAATTTGTTTCCGTATCTGTCGTAAACCGTAAATACAAGATTCTTTTTGTAGGCTAAAGCAGTATAATCTACTTCATCATTTACATTATCTCCATTTGGCGTAATAGCATTCACCAAATTCGGAACAGTTACCTGAATATCTACAGGCTCACAATCGTAAGCATCTTTAACGAAAATTTTATTTTCACCTCTCGGAAGTCCGCTGAATACGTTTGAATCTTGCCAGTTGATTCCGTCTAATGAATATTTATAAGGTGCTTTACCTCCGTTTGCAAATACGGTGATCGTATTGTTTGTAATATCCAAACTAGAAATTACAGGCTGCTCTGAAGGATAAACATTTACATTTTGAAGTGTGAAACATTTTCCTGTTTGTAGTTTTACCCAATAAGCTCCCACAGAAACATTAGTGATAGATTGAGTGGTTGCTCCCGTGCTCCATTCGTAACCGTCAAATCCAGGGCCTGCATCTAAAGTTGTTCTATCTTCAATACAAATTGTTTGATCTTTTAATACTGCAGATTTTACAGGTGGTAAAACTTTAAGATTAATTTTGGTAATCGAATAACATCCGTTGGCGCTGTAAACTCTTACGTAAACTTCTCCTGTAGTTGAAATGTAGTTGGTTGGGTTTGCAATTGGGTTAGTTCCGTTTTTAGCGTTTGTCAGCGTTGTGTAGAAATTCTTCGTTGGGTTGGTAAGTGTTGAAACATTTGCTGAAGTTAAATCAAACGAACCTGTTGTAATATTTGTCGTAATATAACAAGACTCAAGAGTGGCTTCTGTTAAAACTACCAAAGGATGAAATGCTAATGTAATTTCTGCACTATCTGTACAGCCTTCCGCTGTTGTTACTTTTACATACACTTTTTTAGGTAATGTAGAAGAGTAAGCGGCCGGGTTTAGAATTTCGCTTGTACCTGCAGTCAGGTTAGCCATTGTTGGATAATATTTTTTTGTAGTATTAGTTCCTCCATACACGTTTGCGGAAGTAAGATCGAATACTCCAGTTCCTACATTATTGTTGTTACAGGCATAAACTGTAGCATCATTAGCAACGATATTTCCTTGTTTAAATTTAAATTTTCCAACTTGGAAACAACCGTTGGCTGCATTCGTAGGATCGGCAAGGTTTTCATATTTTAATCTATAATAGTAGATGTCTGTATCATTTACCATCATCGGAGCTGTAACAGGTGCGTCTCCTGAAATGGCATCATTTTGATTTAAATGATAGCTTACTGTAAAGTTCGGATTTCCGTTGATAATTGGTGCTGATAATGAACTTAAGTCAAACATTGCAGGTAATGAACAGTGTAAAACTTCATTAGGATCAGCAGGATTTGCTGCCGGAGAACCTGGCGGGATGAAAGGGTTAGGGGTTAATGCAGGATCGTTAAAGGCTGAAGTTAAAAGTGCTGTTCCTCCCCATGTTAATGAAAAACCATAAGGGTTTGAGGGAAGATAGTTGTCAATAAGTAGATAATATGTTTCTCCAGCGATAACATCTAATGGAGTTTCCCATCGGTCGCCTGTAATTGTAGAACTTAATCCTGTAGATCCATTGGTTCCTGAATAATTACATTTTACAGCATTACCAAAATCCCATGTTGTACAATCGATATTTGGACCGTAAACTGCAAAATCGTAATCATAGCGGGTTACGTTTGGGACGGTATAAGGTGTAATGGTAAATTCTATTGTGCCTGTAGTTGCAGCGGTAAATACATACCAAACAGAATAGTGTTCTAAACCTAAACAGCTTCCGGATGTTTGCTCCTGAATAGTTCCTGAGCTACTCGGGTTGTAAGATAAATCTGAATTTCCACAAACCGGAATTGCCGTAATACAATCTGATTGTGAAAAAAATAGCTGTGACGTAAATAAAATAAAAAGCAGTAATAATTTCTTCATTTTAAATGAATTTATAATAGTCTAACGAAAATAATAATTAATTAACATAATATATTGAAGAATAGCAAAAAAACCACTCCGAAGAGCGGTTTTTAGTATGATTCTAATTAATCTCTGTTTTTAACCATTACCCATCCTGAAAACTTGAATGCTGTATTCTTTTTGTTGTTTTCGTTCCAGGTTACAGAATACCAGTATGTTCCTGTAGAAACTTTTTTACCTCCAATGGTTCCGTCCCATTTGTAGCCGTTGCTCTTATCGGCTTGGTGTATTTTAGTTCCATATCTGTCGAAGATGCTTAAAACTAAGCCTGTTTTTCCTGAAAGTGAAGAATAATCAATCACATCATTAATACCGTCTCCGTTTGGTGTAATTACATTTACTAAGTTCGGAAGAACGAATGTAACGTCTACAGAGTTACAATTGTAGGCATCTTTCACATAAACTGTATGATCTCCTCTTGATACATTTTCAAATACATTTGAATCTTGCCAGTTTACATTATCGATAGAGTACTTATAAGGTGGTGTTCCTCCCATTACATTTACTGTAACAGTATTTGTAGCAATATCGATATTCGTGATTACAGGCTCTTCTGCCGGATATACTTTTACGGTTTGTAAAGCAATACAATCTCCTGTTTTTAGTTTTACCCAATACGTTCCAACTCCTACATTTGTGATCGATTGTGTTGTTGCTCCAGTGCTCCATTCGTATCCGTTGAATCCAGGTCCTGCATCCAGCGTTGTTGTGTTTTCAATACAGATCACTTTTTCTGCTAAAACAGAAGAGTATACTGGCGGAATTACTTCTAATGTAACTTTCGCTACTGCATAACATCCTTGTGCATTTGTAACTTTTACATACGCTACACCACTTGGGGCAATGTATGTAGATGGATTTGGTATTGGGTTTGTTCCGTTTACCGCATCTGCCATAGACGGATAATATGTTTTTGTAGTTCCTGTTTGGGCTGTTACTGCCGCCGCTGTAAGATTAAATATTGCTGTTGAATGATTCGCTTCAAGGAAACAAGATCTAATAATAGCATTATCATTTACCACAACAATCGGGTGGAATTTCAATGTGAACTCTGATATAGTTACACAGCCATATTCGTTTGTAGCTTTTACAAAAGCAGAGCCTTCAGCAGATACGTAAGCATACGGAACTGTGATTTCGTTTGTACCTGCATTCAGATCAGGCATAGAAGGATAATATTTTACCGTAAGGTTGGGTGTTAACCCAATATTTGGTCCCATTAAATTGTATGTTGCTGTCCCCGAATTATTATTGCTACATTCTGTAAGAGTGGCATTGGTTAATACAAACGATCGGTCGGTAAACTCAATGGTTCCAAATTCCCTACATTGATTCAGGAAGCTCAACGGGCTACCCGGATCTACGTATGAAATTGAATAATGATATGTTGTTGCGACGTTTGCTGTAATTGGAGTTGTAATAGGGTTTACATCATCCATAGCATCTGTTGCGCTCTTGTAATATTTTACAACGAAATTAGGGTTTCCGTTAATGATCTGTGTAGACCATTGTGAAAAATCATAAGTAAAAGATTGGCTACAAACATCTATTTTCCCATCTTTAGCAGGCCCAGCTCCAAAGAATGGATTAGGCTGATAAATCTGCAAAGAATTGTTATCAAATGGAGTAAGTAAAGTTGCTGTTCCTCCAAATGTTAATGAAAACGGAGCTACTGTAGTAGAGAAGTTGTTTAAAAGCAAATGGTAAATTTGCCCTGGTAGCACGTCTATATATTTTACAAAACCATCACCACCACCATCTTCAGAAGTGTCTAGTGCAGTCATATTTAATCCTGTAAGTGGAGGTGTTATAGACGAACCAAGTCCGGCATAAGAACATCTTAATGGCGGTACGGTAAGATTGGCGCAATTGTGATTCGGCCCATATAATGCCCAGTCATAGTCAATACTATTAGAACCAGGTCCAGTAGGTGTAATCAGGAATGTTAAAGTACCTGCAGTTTGTATGCTAAAAGTAAGCCAGATCGAGTTACTTTCACCATATAAACAAGAACCTGAAGAATGCTCAGACTCTGCTACAGTACCAGTTCCTCCCGGTGTCAAAGCAATATCAGCATCACTACAAATAGGGATGGCCGTAATACAGTCTTGCTGGGCAAAAACCATTTGGGTTATAAAAAAAAGAAAGACCAGTAGATATTTTTTCATGTCGATCGATTTAAAGTTATCTTAATCCTGAGATTAGTTTTTAGATTTAATTAATTGGCTGCCCCAAGTAGGAGAGGTATTTGAAGAAGCGGCTACACTAAATTCCGTTAAAGCTTTCTGATAAAAGTTTTCAGCTTCTGTGGTATTATTAGCTTGTTGAGCCATTCTGGCCTTAAGAATTGACAATCTTGGATTATTGGATGAAGTGCTTTCCAATTTTGATATATAATCAGAAGCAGCTTTTACATCTTTCTGAACATTTGTAGAAGTGTTCAATGCAACTTTTTGAAGATGAATTAAACCTAAAAGAATTTCTATTTCATCATTGCTATGCTGAGTACCTAATGCACCCATTGCAAATTTATCTGCTAATGCATTAGAGCCTGCTAGAGACGAGTTGTTTCCTTTTTTTATAGATGATTCTGTTTTAAGATACATCGATACAGCTGCATAATAATATGCCTGCCATCTTTCAGTAGTTTTAGATTCTGAAAACTTCTTAAAAAGAGCCTCATAGTCACTCGCTGTTTTTGCAGTATTTATTTGCAAAACAGATTGTTGTAGATTTTTATCGGTAAAGGATTGTGCACTCACACTAAAACCCAATACGCAAAAGCAAATGAGTAGAGTTTTTTTCATAAAGGGGAATTTTAATATACAAATATAAAAAATTATTAACGTTGAATTAAAGTTTTTATTATATATTTAATAAAATCCGCTTTATTGCTTTTAATATTGCATTTTTCTAAGTTTAGGGTTTGTGCTTCCTACAAGAAGGGCGATAAGCACGGTCATGGTTCCGCCGAAAACAACAGAACGTACAACACCAAGTACTTTTGCAGATAATCCGCTTTCAAATTGTCCCATTTCGTTGCTCGACATGATGAAGATAGAGTTCACACTTAGAACCCTTCCACGAATATGATCCGGAGTTTTTAGCTGAACGATCGTACCTCGGATAACAACGGAAATTCCATCCAGCATTCCACTTAAAACAAGGAACATGAATGAAAGCCAGTACCAGTTTGAAAGCCCGAATCCGATGATACAAAGCCCGAATCCTGTTACCACGCCTAATAAAATTTTACCCTGATTTTTGCGTAAAGGAATTAATGATAAAATCGTGATAATACACATCGAGCCAATATCCGACGCGGCATTTAAGAGACCGAACCCTTCCGCACCAACTTTCAAAATATCAGTTGCATATACAGGTATCATGGCAACAGCACCTCCGAATAATACGGCAAACATGTCTAAACAAAGAGCTCCTAAAATTTCTTTCGTTTTAAAAATATAGGTGATTCCTTCGCGCATACTTTCCACTATATTTATTTGTCCTTTTTTATGTTCAGATTCTTGTTTATTTAATTGAAAAAAGAATAGGGAAGCGATAAAAATTAATGAAATAATAACAACTAAAGTCCATTTTACACCAAAATAGCCAATCAAAAATCCTCCGATCGCGTGTCCGCAAACAGAAGAAACCAAAAATGTTGCCTGATTTAAAGTAATGGCATTGGGAAGATTATCTTTTTTAACGATTTTAGGTATCATAACGGGAATCATCGGCCCGATGAACGCTCTTGCGATTCCTGTAAAGAAAATTACACCATAAATAAAATAAGTGATCTGATGTCCTGTGAAGTGCATTTCTACATTTAAAAATGCAGGAATCAAAAGTAAACCGATCAGAAAAATATAGGCGTAATTACAAGTAAGAAGAAGTCTTTTCTTTTCGTTCATATCGATTACGTGGCCAGCGTATAAAGCACAGCTCACCGCCGGAATTACTTCTGAAAGCCCGATAAGCCCGATGGAAAAAGGGTCTTTTGTTAGCTGGTAAACCCACCATCCCAATAACGTAGCAAGCATTCTGAAGGCTAAAACGATAAAAAATCTCCCCGTAAGAAGATTTCTGAATTCGACATTTTGTAATGTCTTTAACGGCGTAAAAGAAATCATGTGCAAAAATAGCCCTAAATATTTACTTAGGGCTATTCATATCATTGAATTTTAAATGATAAATCAAATGAAGTCTAAAAGATAAAATCTATTTTAGTCTGCTCTCGATGAGCTCAGTACGATGGCTGCAACTCCTGCTGCGCCAATTACTGCTGCACCCGCTGTAATTCTCGCTTTTCTGTTATCTCTTACCGCAGCAACATCAGCTTTTGGAATAATTACTTCTGTACTGTCTTTTTTTCCTGCTGTACCAATCAGGTTATCACCATCTACATTACGGAATAACATTTTTTTGCTTTTCGAGCCATCTTTCATCTTTACCGTATACATTCTTCCTGCTTCCAAATTAGAATAGTTATTTTTAGAAACGTCTTCTGTGTATTTTGTTGTAGCACAAGATGAAATTACAAATAGAGAAGTCAGTAAAGATGATTTTAAAAGTACAGATGCTTTCATTATTATTTTTTAGTTTTTCAAATTTATAATTTTTTTTGAATATACCTTTCTGGAATTGAAAAAATGTGTTTAAAGTTTATATATTTCCAATAAATCTGCAACTTTTCTGTCATTGGCAAGTCTCGGTGTTTTATTTTGTCCGCCTAATTTACCCTGAGATTTTGCATATTCATTAAAAGCATTTTTCTTTAATGTTGAAATATGGAGTGGTTGTAAAATATTCCCTGAAATTAGATCATCATAGTACGTATTTCTTTTTCTTAATTGCTCATCAAGCTCTTTTCTTAATTGATCTAAATTTTCAGGATTTTTCTCAAATTCAATAAACCATTCATGATAAGGAAGTCCTTCTTTAGGATTTACCTGTGGAGCAAGATGAAACTCGGTAATTTGTGCAGGGTATTTTTCCAAAGTCGCTTTTATGGCTTCTTCCACTTCAAAAGCAATCACGTGTTCCCCGAATGCTGAGGTAAAATGTTTCGTCCGTCCACTCACCAAAATTCTGTGCGGATTTTTATCAATAAATCTCACCACATCCCCAATGGAATACGCCCAAAGTCCTGAATTTGTCGTTAAAATTAACGCGTAATCTTTATTAAGTTCAATTTCTTTTAAGGTTAATCTTTTGGCATCTGGTTTTCCGTATTCTTCCAACGGAATAAATTCATAGAAAATTCCATGATTGGTTAAAAGTAATAATCCTTCTTTTGTATAATCATCCTGAAACGCAAAAAATCCTTCGGAAGCGGGGAATGTCTGAACAATGTCAACTTTTCCACCTAATAATTCTTCCATTTTATCGCGATAGGGTTCGTAATTTACGCCACCCGTAACGATCAATTGAAGATTTGGAAAAATTTGTTTGATTTTTTTGCCGTGTTTTTCAATCAGCTTTTCAAAATACATAATCAACCAAGGCGGAATTCCTGAAATCAAAGTCATGTTTTCCTTTTCGGTTTCCTCTACAATTTTATCAACCTTTGCTTCCCAGTCTTCCATCATATTGGTTTCCAAACTTGGAAGTCTGTTTTTCTGTAAATAATTAGGTATGTGATGGGCTACAATTCCAGAAAGGCGACCGACTTTTATTCCGAAGTTTTCCTGTAATTCAGGGCTTCCCTGTAAAAAGATCATTTTTCCCTTTACAAAATCAGCATTATTTTTCTTGGCAATATAATGAAAAAGGGCACTTTGAGCTCCTTTAATTTGAAAAGGCATTCCTTCTTTTGAAATGGGAATATATTTAGCACCGGAAGTTGTTCCTGAAGTTTTAGCAAAATATTCGGGCGTTTCTGTCCAGAGAATATTGGCTTGTCCTTTTTTTACTCTTTCAATATAAGGTTTCAACACTTCATAATCTCCAATGTGAACTCTCTCCTGAAAATCTTTTACGCTTTTGATGTTTTCAAAATCATGTTCTCTTCCAAAAAGTGTTTTTTGGGCAGTAGCTACGAGAGATAATAAAAGATCTTCTTGATTTTTCTCTGCATTTTTCTTGAATTCTTCAGCTTTTTGAACATGTTTTTTTGCCCAAACCAATGCCGCATTTTTCTTTAGGAAGTTTAACATGGTTCAAATTTATAAATAAGTAGAGAATCTGAAACCATTTTTGTGAGATAAGCCAAAAAAAACCGATGAATGAGTGGTCATCGGTTCTTCGAAATTTGATTATGAAAATAACAACTATAAGTTGAGTTTATTTGTTTTCTTTGTACCTTTTATCTGGGGTTCCGTCTTTTTTTAGTTTTTGATTTTCTTTATATCTTTTATCAGGAGTTCCATCCTTTTTTAATTTTGCTTGCGTTGCCGGTTTTGCTGCTTTTGCATCTGCAGTCGTTGCTTTTGCTGCTGTTTTAGTTGTTTGGGCAAGTTGTTGAGTTTTAGCTGCAGTAGCAGGTGCAGTTTGCTGAGCTGTAGCAAGTCCAAGTCCTAAAGCTATAGACATTGCTGTTAAAAATTTTTTCATAATAATGATATTTGTTTTGTTTTTCTTGAGTCAAAGGTAGATAAAAAACGGACTGAAAAAATAGCTTTTAGAAACTTAACTAAAGTTTATTACAGCTTAAAAAAAGATTAAATGGCTTGTGAAAGTTACCTTTGCCTTTCATTATTTTGATGGAATTTTTTGGATTGGTTTCGGCGGCGAAGCCGCC